>CAMDPX010000068.1 GCA_945905295.1 Planctomyces sp. SH-PL62
CTTGATCGAGGAACTCGCGGCACATCGCCTTGCACTTGGCATCGTCTTTCATCCGGTCGCGATAGACTTCCAGCGCCAGCGAGTGTCGCAAGTAGTAGGCGTTGTACTTCGGGTTCTTGGCCAGAGCGTCCTTGAGCACCGCTTCGGCCGCCAGAAACTGAGCCGGTTCGGTTCCAGCATTCTGTACGAAGAGGCTCGCGACACTGCTCAGGTAGGGATTGAACGCCAGCAACGGCTTGATCATCTCCAGCGCACGAGCTTTGTCACCGTCGCGAATCAACGCCGTCGCGAGCAACGATCGTTTCTCGAACCGCTCCTCGCGATCCGGGTACTTCGCGTCGAACTCATTGACGAGCGGTTCGAACTCCGCCCCCTTCGCTTGCGAGTAGTACATCGAGAAGATGAGTTGATTGAGTGCCGACCAGTCATCGCGGATGGCTCGCACCTGGCGATAATGATTCGCCGCGTTGGCGTATTGGCCGAGATAGTTGAATTGCTCGCCCTGCATCCGCTGCAACTCGCGAGTTTCTTCCGGCGTGTATGGCAGCCCCTTCGCCAGCATCTTGGCTCCGAGCGTGTTGGCTTTCGCCCATTGTCCGTACTGCCGCCAACGATAAAGCGCGTTCGCCGCCAGCAACTTCGTGAACTCACCGGCCGGCAACTTGTCGAGCATGTCTTCGGCGAGCACGCAGCCATCAAAGATTTCCTGCTGAGTCCCTTGATTGAACCGAAAAACCGCCGCCTCGCCGAACTTCCGCCCGTTCACATTCGGCTGCCGCTGCCACATCGCGCGGTAGGTCTCGGCCGCCTTTCCACGTTCACCCAACTTGTCGAGCGTTTTCGCCAATCGCTCTTCCAACTCCACGTTCTGCGGAGCGGTCGGATACTTCTGAATGAACTGCCGAATCGAAACGGTCAATTCCTTGTGCCGAGACATCGCCTCCAACCCATCGATCGACTTGAGCATCACCGCCTGATTCCGTGGATCGCTCGGATGCGCCGCCGCGAACCGCTGCCCCGCGCGGATCAGCCCGAACACTCGCCCATGCAGGTGATAGAGGTCAGTCAACTTGACCAACAACTCCCCAGCCTCCGGCGACGTGTCCTTAAACTTATTGAGATCCGCCTCCAGTTTCGCCGCCTCCTGTGAGACAGCATCAAGCTGCTTGGAATCTTCGACCGCCGCTTGAGCCGGCGCATTTGCCTGCTGAGCGAACGCCGCTTGTCCAGATGCCAACACCAACGCAATTCCGAATGCGTAAGAAATCAATCGTGGCATTTCAGTCGTCCTATCAAATTAGGGTGGGGCGAGCATCGCGAGACCCACCAATCCGGAGCCGTAATTGTTGAAAACGAATGGTGGGTCTCGATGACTCAACCCACTCTACGGATCAATTCCCCTTCGGAGCTGCCGTTCGTTCCGCCTTGTTCAACGCTTCCGAGATCTTCTTTGCATCACCAGCAAGCGGGCTTTCGGGGTAATCGCCGATGAGTTGATCGAAGCGTTTGCGAGCTTCCGCCTTGCGGTCCATGCGGTAGAGACAGCGGCCATAGTTAAACAGGATCACGTCCAGGAACTTCGCGTCCGGATGGTTCTCCAGCACCGTCTCGAAGATGTCCACGGCGCGAGCGTAATCCTTCTGACGGTAGTAATAGTTGGCCATCTGAGCGACCGCCTCACCGACGCGACCGCTTTCCGGGAAGTTGTCGAAGACTTTCTTGTATTCCTGAAACGCGCGGTCGAAGAGTTGCGCCTTTGCCGCTTCATTGGGCTGTTGATCGGCCATCTTGTCGTAGCACTGAGCGATGCCGAATTGAGCCTCGCCACGGAGTTGACTGGTCGGCATGTTGACTAGCCGTTGATAAACGCCAATCGCCCGGTTGAAGTTGCTCTGTTTGAGAGCGACGTCGGCAAGTTGCAGCAGCGCGTCATCTACGAAACCGCTGTTGGGAAAATCGCGTTGCAATCGCTCAGCCATCGCGGCGGCGAGTTCCAACTTGTCCATTTCATAGTAGATCTTCCAAAGCTGCACGTAGGTCTCTTCGAGCAACTTGCCGCCCAACTTCGTCGCCTCGGACATGATCTCGTCACACAGGTCGAGTGCCTGTTCGTACTTGGCGTCGGCGTTCTTCTTCAGGCCGAATTCCTTGTAGCGATTGCCGATGTTGGTCAGCGCGTGAGCCGTCTTGAGTTGCGTCTGCACTCGCAATTCGCGGTCGGAGATCAACGCCTTGGTGACTCGCACACCGCCAAGATTTCCTTCAATCGCTTTCGCATCGAAAATGACGGTGCGAGCGTCCGGCGTCGTGTTCTTCGCGTCGGCGTAGGTCAGCCGGACGAAATCCCCCGGCAACGCCTGCAAGACATCGTCGGTCGAAACGACTTCCTCCGCCTTCACCAATGCGACCGTTACTCGAAAGACACCGGAGTGGATCGAATTGTCCTCGACGGGCTTCGCCGCGGGTTGAGTCGCCGCGTCGGCTGGCTTCGGGTTGCCCTTCGTCGGCGGAGCACCGTCCGTTGTGTTTGGTTGACCGACCGTGGTTGCCGCCGTTGTCTTGGGAGCTTCCGCCGCGTCGTCACCGGCAGGCTTCTTCTCGAATTGATTCTCGACCTTGGCCTCTGTCAGAGTGATTTCAACTCGATCCACCTTTTTGAACTTCTCGATCTTCGGCTCTCCATCGTCGTCGGTCGCGATCGCCTTGCCGGACTTTTTGAGTTCGACCAGTTCGTTCTCAATCTCTTCATCAGTCTTCGGGCGGATGACCTCGACGGTCGCCTTGATGGTGTCGGCGGCGTCGGTCAGGTCGCGGTCTGCATCGATGATTTGCAGGTTGATTGTCTTACCGAGCACCACCCCGCGCAGTGTTTCCTTAAATGCTCCGTCGGTGATCGACAGCAGTCCGTTGCCGACGACCGTGACCTTGTGCAACAGCTTGCGATTGAACTGTTTGTCGGCCGTTTGCTCGTCGATGTACGAGACCTCAACGGTGTCGTCTCCCTTCAACTCCAGCGTGCCATTGGCGGGCTGCGGTTTGCCGAGCTTCGTCAGCAAGCTCCCCAATGCGATCCGCACATTGCGGCCAACCGAGAAGCATTCGACGATTTCCTTGTCGCCGCTGGTCGCGATGCACTCGACCTTGATGGACTGACCCGGTTCGAGCGCCGACAGGTCCGCGTCCTCGATCTTCACGAACAGCCGCTTGCCTGCCTCCAACTTCTCGACTTTGCCCTCTTCGCTGGCCAGCGTTGTGCCGACTTTTTCCAGCGCCGAGATCGCTCGGCTGTAGTGGCCAAGTTGAAAGTGGCCGAGTCCAATATAGTAGTACGCTTCATTGACCTGCTTGCTGACTGGGAACTTCTCGATCACTTCGCGCATGACCTGGAAGCACTTGCCGAAGTTGCGAGCCTCATAAAAGCAGATACCTGCTTTGAGCGTCGCCTCGGCCCGCATTTCTTCGTCTTTGTTTTCTTCTGCAGCGACCGCTTCAAACTGCGCGCGAGCTTTGTCGTATTGCCGGTCTCGCTGAAGGAAGAATTTTCCGAGCCGCATGTAGGCTTCGTAGCGCACCTTGCTCTTGGGATACCGCTCGATCACCGACTGCCAGATCTCGACGGCCTTTGAGACCTCATCGGCCTCGTATCGAGCGTCCCCCGCTTCGACCAATTTTTTGGCCGCGCGGTCCTCGACGATCGAGCCTTTCAGAGAAGGGGCTTCGGTGGGCTTGGCGGGCGGCTGCGCAAAGGTCGCACCGCATAAATACAAAGACCCACAAACGACCGCCAAAGCAATGCGTGATGCTCGCATGACGCGCTCATTCCAGTTGGAGATGGAAGGGACCGTTCCAAGACGATCGCGCACGTCCGTGTGCATTTGAAGGAGGCCGCATCCGCAGCCTGAAAACAGGTTGGCAAAAGTCCGTCGAAGAAACCAGTCCAAGATGGCCGGCTTCGATCCAACAGACGGGTGAGGTGCTTGCAAACGCGATGTCGTCGATTGCAAAGCGGGCTCTTGTCGTATCGATTTGTCGCCGTTTGGCCACGCTTGGCAGAAACGGCGTGAGGCAGGCTCGCACCTGCCTCACGCAAAATCCATTAAGTCACGTCACTTGGTGGGAGTTGTCCCGCCTACGCGAACAGTTCCTTGATTGGTGTACCGTCCTCGACCAGTTTGAACGGGCGTTGGAGCGGTGTCATGACTTTCTTATCCGGGTCGATGCCCAGAGCATGGCAGAAGGTGGCGTGCAGGTTCGAGACCTTCACTGGATTGTCCTTCGGCTCGTAGCCGTCTTCATCGGACGAGCCGATGACCGTGCCACCCTTGATGCCGCCACCAGCCATGAAGCAGGTAAAGACGTTGGCCCAGTGATCGCGGCCGGCGTCTTTGTTGATCTTCGGAGTGCGGCCGAATTCGCTGAGCATGACGATCAGCGTTTTCTTGAGCATGCCCGATTCGGCCAGGTCGGCGATCAGCGACGCAATCGCCGGGTCCATGATCTCGCCATGAGCTTCCATCGCAGGGAAGTTGTTCATATGCGTATCGAAACCACCACGGTTCACTTGGACGAACCGCACGCCGGTCTCGACCAGTTGCTTGGCCGTGAGACAGCCGCGACCGAACGGCGTGTCGCCATATCGGTTCAACTGAGACGTCGGAACCTTGTCGAGTTCAAACGCAGCCAAGGCGGGGCTCCGCATCAGCGTCAGCGCTTCGTCAATCGAGGTCTGAGTCGACTTCAACTCTTTGTTGCTGCTCTTCTCAGCGAAGCGACCATTGAATTTTTCGAGCACTTCCAAGCGTTGATTACCACGTGCCGAGGCGATCCCTTCCGGGAACGACAGGTACGGGTCTTTCTCGCCAGGAGCACCAATGAAGTATGCCTCGCATTTTTGGCCGAGGTAACTGGCCTTGGGGGCTCGGCCACTGATCGTGACGTAGGCCGGGAGGTCACCCAGTTGCTTCTTCTCTGAAGTCACCACCGAGCCGAAGCCGGGATGAATCAAGTTGGCCGATGCCTGATAGCTGGTCTGCAACTGATACGTACCACGGCCATGGTCGCCGTTCGTTCCTGCAATGGAGCGGACCAACGCGCAATGATGCATGACTTTGGCGATCTCTGGGAAGATTTGCGAAATCTTCACCCCTTCGACCGACGTATCAATCGGATCAAACTCACCGCCAGTTGGGCGACCTGGTTTTGGATCCCACGTGTCGATGTGCGACATTCCTCCGCCATTCCAGAAGAAAATGACGTGCTCTGCCGTTGGCGTGTGATCGGTCCCACCAAATGCGATCAGGTCGCGCATTGAGTATCCGAGGATCGATGCCAGCGACGCCTGCAACACAGATCGGCGATTCGTTCGGTAATCCAGACAGCCCATGTCGAGTTCCTTTCTGAAACGGATTAATCGTGGGGCAGGTTATCAACCTGCATCAACGGAGGAAGACGGGCAGGTCCAAAACCTGCCCCACGAAGTTACGGCAGGAAACGGAATTCATTGCAGTTAAGTAGAATCCAACGGAAGTCAGCCATGCCGTCGAGCGAGTCTTTATGGGTCGCAATGATCGACTTGGCTTCTTTGATTTCGTCGGCACTTGGTTCACGAGTCAGGATTTCACGGTAGGCCAGCTTGACCGCTCCGTCGAGATTCTTCTGCTCGACCAGGAGTGCGTACATCGGCTCGAACTCGCCAACGCGAGCGGCTTCGTGGGTCAGCGAGCCGTTGAGCATCATCAGGGCTTGCCGCATGTTGGGAGCGTGGTCACGAGTCTCGCCGAGTACTTCGCGATCAGTTTGACCGAAGACGCGAAGGAAATGTTCCGGTGCAGCGGGTGAAGACATGCGGAGCGACGAGCCGAACTTCGGGTTGTCGTCGAACGTGGCCTTCACGTAGCGGTCGATGTAATCGACGCCACGGCGTTGGGTCTGCATCTGAGCGCGCATCCGCTCGGCTTCGATCTCTTCTTTTGACATGACGCGCATCTCTTCGACTTCGACTTTCTGGCCGTCCGCTTTGGCTTTCGCCAGGACTTTGCCGAAGTCAATTTCGATCCCTTTTTCGAGATCGACTCCGGGGGCGGCTTCTTCGTCGTCGTCTTTCGCCGCCATCGCGGCATTCATTTCCAGCTTCTGCTGGAATTTCATGGCGGTCAGCGCCAATCCCTGACGGCCGGAGTTCGGCTTCGCGACTTGCGAGAGCTTCCAGGTCGTCTTCATGTTCTTGCCGGGTGTGTGCTTCACGTCGAAGATATGTCCGGCAGTGATGATGCTGTCGTAGAGCGTTTCACTGAGCATTCGGCGCATTGGCGTGGCGAGGAACGATTTCTCCATCTCTGTGACTTGCTGTTCTTCGGCCCCGTAAATGTGGCCGCGCTGATAAACTTGGCTGTTGACGATCAACCGCACCAGCGAACGAAGGTCATAGCCGTTTGCCACAAACTCGTCGGCGAGGTAGTCGAGCATCTTCGGATGGCTGGCCGGGTTGTTATCGCTGAAGTCGTCGATCGGATCGACGATGCCTCTGCCAACCAGATCAGCCCAGACGCGGTTGACCATGTTCTTCGCGAACCAACGGTTGCGAGGACTCGTGACAAGATTGGCCAACTCGTTCCGCCAGTCACTGGTCGTGTACAGACCAGCCTTGATGTTGAGGTTCTTGGCGTCCGTCTTAGCACCGCGAGTGACGTCGTCGTCTTGCTTCTTGCCCTTCGCTTTGGCTTCGTTCTCTTCCGCACCCGTGAGCAGAGCATCGACATCTGCGTCTTTCGAGTTTGCCTTGGCGACCAAAGCGTCTTTCTCGGCCTTTTGCTTGGCACGGAGTGAAGTCAGTCGCACGAGGTATTCCGGTTTCTCATCGGCCGAAGTCATGTCGAACGGGAAGGTCGGCTTGGCCGGTTTGCGTTCGCTGGGTTTCGCTTTGCCTTCCGGGGGCCAGAGGACCGTCGAGGCTTCGTTTTCCTTGGCGTAGATCGTCCGGGTGAATTGGTTTTCAATTCGTTGGGTTTTGCCAAAGTAGGCCGCGAAGCCGTAGAAGTTTTCCTGAGTCCAGACGTCAAACGGGTGGTCGTGGCATTGAGCACACTGAATCCGCACGCCCATGAAGACCTGCGAGGTTACGCCCGCGAGGATCATCGGATCGGCGTTGTCGCCGAGCACGAATGCCACTTCAGGAGCGGCTCCCGCCTTACCGTTGGTCGTGATAAGCCGCCGACAGATTTCGTCGTGAGGCATCGCGTCCGAAATCGCCTCATGCATCCAAGCAATCGCGGCCCGGCCTCCGTCGGCCTGAGCACGCAGCCGGAACATGTCGGAATAGAACACGGTCCAGCGGTCGATGAACCGCTCATCGGCAATCAGCCGATCAACCAATTCGGCTCGCTTGGCGGGATTCTTGTCCGCCTCAAATGCAGCGATCTCGTCAGTCGATGGAATGCGGCTGACGAGATCACAAAAGATACGTCGGAGGAACGTCAGGTCGTCGATGACCGGCATCGGATCGAGTTTGACGCCACGCTCCTTGTTTTCGAGGGCGAGCACCTTGTCGAGGTCAGTCCCACTGGCCAATTTCTTGGCAGCCTCCCGGAAAGCCGCTTCGGCTTTCGGGTCGACCGGGGCCTTCTCGACCTTCTTTTGAGCCACTGGCGGCTTCGCGTCCGAAACGCTCAACCCCAAGACTCCCAACGACAAGCAGGAAGCAACGACGATGAATGGCCAACGCTTCACGGGCAGACTCCTCTGGTGAAACGAAATGAAATCCCGCCCGAAACCCAACGCAATTTATAAACGTTCGCCGAAATCACAAGACGAATAGGGAAAGTTTTATTCTTTGTTTCCATTTCATCGAAACGAGCAGATAGATACCGGGACGACGAGTTACTTTGGCGGAATCAATCCGTCTGGCTGGTCGAGCCACAGGTAATGACCGTGATCGGCGGTGACGATGACCACCGTCTCTTTCCAATTACTGTTTTTCTCGACCCAATCGATGATGACCTGGAAGGCTCGGTCGCCGGAGTTCACTGCTCCGATGGAGTTGTCGAGGTTGTTGTCGTGATTGGCCCAATCGACATCGCCGGCCTCGACCATCAGCCAGAATCCCTTCGGATTCTTACCAATCACGATCAGCGCGGCGGCGGTCAAATCGGCGAGTGTCGGATTCTCGGTGAGATCCGCGGCGGTGTACGACTCGGCTTTGTTGGTGCGTCCGATGGTGGGATTGAAGTCCCCGTCAGCGGTGGCGAACGGCAGATGGCCCTTCGCCGTACCGTTTCCGAAGAATCCGACCAGTCGTTGATTGTCTGAGACCGCTTTGTTGGCGGCGGCAAATAAGACATCGCGTCCAATGGCTCCGGCCGTGCGTTCGGCGACGACATACTTTCCGCCGTTCGCCACATCAATCGTTTTGCGGTCGGCATCGGTCAACCAAATGTTGCCAGGGACAAAGTTTTTCCCCTGTCCCTGCGACTTCTTTTCAGGATCACCGGTCGTCTTTGCGGTGTCTCCGAAGCCGCCGCCGATCAACACGTCGAGTCCCGGCAGCGGCTTTCGAGGATGCGAGATCGACGGCAGGCCGAGCAGGTCGCGGGTCAGATCTTGATAGTCGTCGCGATCTACATTTTGGGCGTACGCACACGCGGGAGTTGCGTGGCTGATTGGCACACTGGTGACGGCTCCAACTGCGAACCCGGCGGCTTGAACTTCGTGGGCGATCGCGCTCACCTGCTGGCCGGCGTAATCGACGTTGATCGAGTTGTTGTAGCTTTTCACTCCGGAGGTCATGGCCTGCGCAGTATTGGCTGAATCGGGAAAAGGGTGCTCGCCTTTGCTCTTGCTGTCGGGAGCTCGGCCGGTGAGGTAATTGATGTCTGCACTGGGGGGCGACCAAGGGAACAGGCCTCCCTTGGCGAAGTTGTAGCCGCCGAAGATTTTGCCTCCGGGGTTGGCGATCGTTTGAGTATCCACGTCGCTGTCGGTGCCGTCGTTGTGTGGGGCCACGCACATGAAGCCGAACTGCGTCGTGCCGTTGGCGGTGTAATTCTGGAAGTGCGTGCCGGTACCGCGGCCTTCGGAGTAGCTGACGCACCGTTCGTTGTAGATCGCGGCGATGCGAGTCGTCTGCCAGTCCATGCCGTCGAAGATCACCAGGATGACATGCTTTTTTCCCGCCTTGAAAGCGGCTCGCTGTAAC
Organism: Planctomyces sp. SH-PL62; assembly: GCA_945905295.1. Lineage (GTDB taxonomy): Bacteria > Planctomycetota > Planctomycetia > Planctomycetales > Planctomycetaceae > SXKJ01. Next base: position 9,191 of record CAMDPX010000068.1, read on the forward strand.
GCGGCGAGGTCGGTTTGGTCGCAGTATTCGGCGTTGGGATTGAGCGTGTTCGTGGGCACGCGACCGTAGATTGCCTTCAGTTTCGCTTCACTGCGATAGACGCTGTTCTTGCCCAGATAGCTGTTGAGATCGACCCCCGCGCCTGCTCCGAGAGTTCCGAACGTGTAAACCGGGATCAGCCGATTGCTGTGTGTCCCCCATTCTTTGTAGTTCTTCGGATCGACGCCCCAATGAGCGACCGGTGAGTAGCCGTTTTCGATGGCCGCGGTTTGCAGGTCGCGCAAGTAGTCGTCGGCGTTGGCGATCGGGGTGATCGCGAGCAAGCAGAGGCAAAACAGGCGAGAACGCATGAGGTCACTTTCAGCGAAGTCATAGAAAACGTTGCGAGTCGATGATGCTCGCGGCGAGTGACTTCGGAGGCAAGCGTTGGATGGCTGCTGTGAGAGTTCCGCGCCGACTTCCGATCGCTCAAGCGAATTAGATTTCAACATACCGCCACAATGCCGCCAGGAACGCGACATAAGTCAGGAACAGGAATCCGGCAATTTGCAGATCCAGCGAGTCGGACACTTTCCGCACGGCGACTTCTGGGCGGGGGCCTTCCGCCGAGACGAATCCGCGTGACCACTCGGTGCCATTCGGCAGCAGCCAGCGAGTGCGAGTGCGATGCAACGCCATGAACAATGCGGCGGTCGTCGCAATCGCCGCGACGACGAGCGGCAATGGCGTGTGCGCAATCGTGCCCTTCTCCGAAACGGACGTGAAACCGTGAATTGGAAAGTCCTGTCCATACTTCATCGCGACAAACGCCAGAGTGTTATTGACTGTGTGCAACAGCACGGCTCCCCACAGCGATCGCGTTTCCAGAAAGACGAACTGCAAAGCGATTCCCAACGCGAACGCTCCGCAGGCTTGGATGGGGTGCAGGTGAATGACGCCGAACAAGAACGCGGTGAGCAGCGTCCCTTGCCGCACTCCGTGATGAGCCACCAAGCCACGGCTCAGAAATCCACGAAAGAAAAGCTCCTCTCCCAACCCTGGAAAAAAGCAGGCCGCCACGAACACCAGTGGCCAAGGCTGCTGAGAGAACGCGCCAAACAAGTCGATGGAAACATTGGGAAACAGATGCGACGCGCAATTGGTGACCTCGCTGGCTAACAGCGCCAGCGGCAACGCGCTCAGCAACACTAACCCCGTTTGCGTCAGGGTCATTCCCCGCAGGCCAATGCACCGAGCCGTCTGTTTCCGAAACGCAACGCCGACAACTCCCACTGAAGTCAGCAACGTGGCGAGTGTCGCGATGGGGACGATGTAGCGATTGACGATGGTCTCCAACTCCGCCGCTTGTGCTTGAGGATCAAGGTTCCTCATTCGGCCCGTCGGCATGATGACGACGGCAACGGAGACACCCACGATCAATCCGACGATCAACTGCGAACCGAACAACAACAGTGTCCACACGACCGAGTAGCCCCAGCGCGGCAGCCGATAGTCCCCCACCGTGATCGTGTTGTCGGATCGCTCTTGAGGCTGCTCGTCCGGCGACGAATCAGCGACCAAAACGTCGAGCACTTCGTCATCAGCGGCGATGGTTGGCAGGGCCTCGAGCAGCGGCAACTCGTTGTCGTCTGGAGTGCGCTGCGACGGGAGATCAGCTTGGGGATCCATAAGATGTTTGTTACGAGTAACCGGGATGATCTCGAACGAGAGACGCCGCACGATTCTATCGACGCGACCGGCGATGACACGTCCGCGAATGCCACCGGTTTTGAAATCGCGGTCAGCGGACGCTTGGTCCGCTCGACGAACGACTGATAGAGTGTCTAGCGACACGACCGAGCAATTCCCTCGTATGAGCGCATCATTGCGACGTTCGCATCAGTGCGGAGAACCTCGTCGGCGTTCGGAGGTTTTCCTCAACATGTCCGCGAAGACCGTCTTCATCAGCTACCGCCGAGACGATGCCGGGAAAGCCTTTGCGAGATTGCTGGAGCAATCGCTCAAGCACGAAGGCTATGACGTCTTCCTCGACGTCGAGAGCATCGACGGCGGCGGGTGGGCCGAGCAGATTCTCACGCAGGTGCCGTTGCAGTCGCACTTCTTGTTGTTGCTCACGCCGGGAGCGTTGTCGCGGTGTGCCGATCCCAACGATTGGGTGCGACGTGAATACGAGTTGGCCGTAAGGCATCGCCGCAACGTCGTGCCGGTGCGCAGCGACTCGACCGACATCGACGCCGCTCGCGCCGAGTGCCCCGATGGAATGCAGAGCGTCTTCGCTTGGCAGATCGCCACCGTCTCTCATGGTTCTTTCAACCAGGACATCGCGACGTTGATCGACCGATACATCCCGCCGCACAAAGCTCCGGCCTCGAAGCGGTCGGGCAAGCCGATCGCTCTGCCGTATGCCAGTCTGGGGCCGCTGTTCATTGGGCGGGGCGAGTTTCTGACTCGGCTGCGATCCAGTTTGTTGCGAGCCACCGATGGTCGGGCAACGGCGATTGCCGGCAAGGCGGTGCATGGGATGGGTGGCGTCGGCAAGACGCGGTTGGCGGTGGAGTATGCTTGGCAGCACGTCGAGGATTACTCGGCGGTGTTCTTCGTGGTGGCGGACGCGCCCGAGTCGTTGCAGCGGAATCTGGCGGCGTTGTGCGGGCCGCTGGTGCTCGATCTGCCGGAGCAGCACGTCACCGAAGAAGATCGGCAACTGGCCGCCGTCCTGCGTTGGTTGCACGAGCATCCCGGCTGGCTGCTGATTCTGGACAACCTGGACACTCCCGCCGCGGCGACGTCGGCCGAGCGGCTGCTCGCGCAACTGCGAGGCGGGCAGGTGCTGCTGACCGGGCGGCTGTCGAACTGGAGCCGTCAGGTCGAGCCGTTGGAGTTGGACGTGCTGACGGTCGAGTCGGCGACGGAGTTCTTGATGTCGCGCACCGCCGCGCGCCGCCGGACCACTCCGCAGGACGCCGAGCGAGCGGCCGAACTGGCGGTCGAGCTGGGCCGCTTGGCGCTCGCGCTGGAGCAGGCGGGAGCCTACATCGCTCAGCGGCGGCTGACCTTCGCCGACTATCTGCACGAGTGGCGGCAGCAGCACGACAAGGTGCTCGACTGGTTTGACGAGCGAGTCATGCAGTATCCCCGCAGCGTGGCCGTCACTTGGCAGACGTCGGTCGATCAACTCACGGAACCGGCTCGCCGACTGTTGCAGCGGCTGGCCTGGTTCGCCCCCGACCCCATCCCCGAATCGCTGCTGGACGTCATCCCAAGGGAGGGCGAGGCTCCCGCCGAGCCGTCTTCATCCGCCGAGCCGCCGTCATCCACGAACGGCTCGGCAGGAGCCTCGCCCTCCCAAGCGCGCGACACGAACATGGACGCGCTGGTCGATCTGGCGACCTACTCGCTGGTGACGCGCGAGGCGGCCGCGCCGCTCTTCTCCGTTCACCGCTTGGTTCAAGACGTGACCCGCCGCAGCCTGCGCGACGACCCCGCTCACCACGCCTTGACCGAGTCCCTGCATTGGATCAACACCGCCTTCGTGGGCGATCCGCAGGACGTGCGAACTTGGCCGACATTAACCCCACTGTCCCCCCACGCTCGCGCCGCCGCACTGCACGCCGACCAAGCCGGCATCACCGACCCAACCTCCCGTCTGATGAACCAAGTCGGTCAGTTGTTCATGCACAAGGCCCATCACGCCCAGGCCGAGCCGCTGTTGCGCCGCGCGCTGGCCATCGACGAGCAGTCCTATGGAGCCGAGCACCCCAACGTTGCCGGTGACCTCAACGAACTCGCGCAATTGTTCCAGGACACGAACCGTCTGGCGGAGGCCGAGCCGCTGATGCGCCGCGCGCTGGCCATCGCCGAGCAGTCCTACGGAGCCAAGCACCCCAGCGTCGCCATCCGCCTCAACAACCTGGCGCAGTTGCTCCATGCCACGAACCGTCTGGCGGAGGCCGAGCCGCTGATGCGCCGCGCGCTGACCATTGACGAGCAGTCCTACGGAGCCGAGCACCCCCGCGTCGCCATCGACCTCAACAACCTGGCGGCGTTGCTCCAGGACACGAACCGTCTGGCGGAGGCCGAGCCGCTGATGTGCCGCGCGCTGGCCATCGACGAGCAGTCCTACGGAGCCGAGCACAGTAACGTAGCCCGCGACCTCAACAACCTGGCGGGGTTGCTCCAGGCCACGAACCGTCTGGCGGAGGCCGAGCCGCTGATGCGTCGCGCGCTGGCCATCGACGAGCATTCCTACGGAGCCGAGCACCCCAAAGTCGCCATCCGCCTCAACAACCTGGCGCGGTTGCTCCAGGATACGAATCGTCTGGCAGAGGCCGAGCCGCTGATGCGCCGGCATGTGGAGATCTTCCTCAACTTCACACGCCAGACCGGGCACGAGCATCCCCACCTGCAAGCCGCGTTCGCCAACTACACCCACCTCCTGACGGCAATGGGCCGCTCAGCCACCGACATCGAGTCCACGCTTCGCGACCTGCGCCCGTAGGATGGCCGCCCTCGGCCGTCCGTGTTCCAGCACGCGATCAAACAGGACGGCCGAGGGCGGCCATCCTACATCCGGTTCGCCGGATGACGTCGGAGAGAAATGTCAAACCGGGGTCGGGTGTTCGGTTTTTCGGAATTGGCCGGGATCGACGTCGTGAAGTGGCCACGCTTTCTGCCGGCCAATTTCGAAAAACCGAACACCCGACCCCTCATGCAGACCGGACCCGGCCACTACGATGACGCAGTCTTCACCAACCTCGCGTCTCGCATCGGGAGTCCTGCTGCTGTGAATCACTCTTCGCTGGTGTCGCCGCTGGATCGGCGTTTGTTTTTGCGTCAATTGTCCGCCGGAGCGTTGGGATTGATCGGTGTGTCGGCATGTCACAACGCCGCGCTGGCGGCGGACGAGAGCCGGTTGCTGGTTCACTCGAAGGCTCCGATGAATGCCGAGCCGTTGTTGCCGGAGCTGGTGAAGTCGTGGGTGACTCCGGTCGAGTCGTTCTTCATTCGGAGTCACGGCAACACGCCGCAGGTCAACGCCGACTCGTACCGGCTGACGGTCGAGGGGCTGGTCGATGCGCCGCTGTCGTTGTCGCTGACGGACCTCGGCCGCTTCGAGCCGCACGGGGTCACGGCCACGCTGACCTGCGCCGGCAATCGCCGCTCGGAACACAGCCGCCTCAAGCCGGTCAAAGGGGTCCAATGGCGCGAAGGAGCGATTGGCAACGCCAAGTGGCGCGGTGTTCGGCTGTCGGACCTGTTGAAGAAGGCGGGGCTCCGCGAGTCGGCCAAGCATGTCTGGTTCGAGGGACTGGATGCGGTCGAGGACGGCGGCAAGACGTTCGCGTTCGGCGGTTCGATCCCGCTGGAGAAAGCGCTGCTCGACCGCGACGCCGTGCCGGGAGCTTTGCTCGCCACCGCGATGAACGACCAACCGCTGACGGCCGATCATGGCTTCCCCGTGCGGATGGTCGTTCCCGGTTACATCGGTGCTCGCAGCGTGAAGTGGCTCAGCAAAATCGTCGTCAGCGATCGGCCCTCGCCGAATCATTTCATTGCCGATGTCTACAAACTGGTCGACGAGGGAACTCTGCTGGAAGTCGCCGAGACCGGCCCGATCTATCGCATGCCGCTCAACTCGGCGATCTGCACGCCGACGGCCGGAGCTGCTTTGAAACCGGGCCGAGTCGAAGTCACCGGCTACGCTCTGCCTCCTGGCGTGCCGGGTGTTTCGATCCGCAAAGTCGAAGTCTCCGCCGACAGCGGCCGCTCGTGGACCGAGGCCAAGCTGACCTCCACGGCATCGGAGTTCTGCTGGCAATTGTGGTCTGTAGAGATCTCTGTGAACTCAGCGACCAAAGAATTGATCGTCCGCGCGATCGACTCACGCGGCGACGCTCAGCCCGAAGCGGTGCGTTGGAATGCCAAGGGCTACCTCTTCAATGCTTGGCATCACGTCCCCGTGAATTAAGAGGCAAACAAACGGGAATTCTTACTGAGGCTGGCAGAATTGTTTTCGATGAAGCGGAAAGCTGACAGAAAAATGGGGGCAGAAAGAAAGAATGAGTCACCTTCCTTCTTTTTTTTGTCCCCATTTTTCTGTCAGCCAATTGTCCCCTCCTGAATGCGCTGTCGGCATGAGCCAGTTGTAGTCGGCCTCAAAGGATTGAAACGAAATGACCGACTTAACTTCGCTAGAGCACAACACCGGCCACTCGCCAAACAGGGGTGTCTTGTGGCCGCTTTATTGTTTTCGATGAAGCGGAAAGCTGACAGAAAAATGGGGCAGAAAGAAAAAGAATGAGTCACCTTCCTTCTTTTTTCTGTCCCCATTTTTCTGTCAGCCAATTGCTCTCTCCCGAATGCGCTGTCGGCATGAGCCAGTTGTAGTCGGCCTCAAAGGATTGAAACGAAATGACCGACTCAACTTCGCTAGAGCAAAACACCGGCCACTTGCCCAACAACTGTGCGGCGAGTTGTCTTGCGGCCGCGTTGGTTGTGGCTGTCATCGGCACCGCCGGCAGCGTGTATTTGAGCATGGGGCTTGGCCTCAAAGCCTGCCCGCTCTGTTTCTACCAACGGTCGTTTGTCATGGCCGTGCTGGCTGTGCTGGCGCTCGGACGATTTGTGGAACGATCGCGCCCCGGGTTGATCTGTTTGCTGAGCGTTCCACCAACGTGGGCCGGGTTGGGCGTCGCCGCGTTTCATGAATACCTCGTGCTGACCGGCGTCCTCGAATGTCCGGCAGCGTTGTTTGGGATCGGCACCGCTCCGGCACAAAGTCTGGCCGTCTTCATCGCACTGGCTGTCGCAGTCACTGGAGGAGCTTGGTGCGGACGCCAGGAGTCGCCACGGCAACGAGCGTGTACGCTCTTCGTTGCTGTGATGCTGGGGGCTGTCATGGAGGGTGCTTGCGTGAAGAGTTCTCTGCCGCTGCCGCCTGTGCCCGCCGCCGCATACGATCCGGTCAAACAACCGCTCGATACGTGTCGCCGGCCTTTCAGTGCGCCGAAGAATTGACTCCCTGTCGATCTCGCGACCGATGAGTTTCGAGCAAGTTCCGGCTTGTTGTTCGTCCGCCGTTTGATTCCGATACCCGGCATGAATCCCATCATCTTTGCTCTGCGCCGCCCGATCACCGTGATGGTTGGGATTATTGCCGTGGTGCTGACCGCCTTCGTCGCGGTGCGGCCGAAGGCGTTTGATGCCGCGCTGGCGAAGGTCGGCATTGAACTGCCGCTCAAGCGGATGCCCGTCGACATTTTTCCGGCGCTGAACCTGCCGGTGATCTATGTCTGCCAACCGTATGGAGGCATGGACCCGGCTCAGATGGAAGGGCTGCTGACCAACTACTACGAGTACCATTTCCTTTACATCAACGGCATCCATCACGTCGAGAGCCGCAACGTCCAGGGCACGGCGTTGATGAAGCTCATGTTCCATCCAGGGACGAACATGGCTCAGGCAATGGCCGAGACCATCAACTACGTCAATCGCTCGCGAGCGATGATGCCTCCCGGAACCGTTCCGCCATTCGTGATGCGGTTTGACACTGGCAGCGTGCCGGTCGGCTATCTCGTCTTCTCGTCCGAGACGCGCACGATCGCCGAGATTTCCGACATGGCGCTGATGAAAGTGCGGCCGATGTTCTCCGCGCTGCCGGGCGTGAGTGCTCCGCCTCCCTTCGGCGGAAGCGCACGCAGCATCGTCGTACGAACCGACCCTGACCGCTTGCGAGCGTACGGCATCGCGCCCGATGACGTCGTCAGTGCGCTCGTGGCGGGCAACGCCGTCAGTCCGTCGGGCAATCTGAAGATCGGTGACAGCTATCCGATGGTCCCGACCAACGCGATGGTCAAAGACATTCGAGAACTCGGCAACATCCCGATCAAGGTGGGAATGGGAGGTGGATCAACTGGCGGAGCCGCCGCGATCGGCAGCGCGAGCACCGTCTATCTGCGCGACATTGGTGTCATCGAAGACGCCGCCGACATCACGACCGGCTACTCGCTCGTCAACGGCCGCCGAGCCGTTTACATCCTCGCCACCAAACGGGCCGACGCTTCGACAATGAGCGTCATCGACGAAATCAAAGCCGCGATGCCGAAGTTTCGCGCCGAGGTTCCGCCGGACATCAACGTCTCATTCGAGTTCGATCAATCGCCGTATGTGACGCGCGCCATCAATAGCCTCGCCACCGAAGGAGCGTTGGGAGCGATCCTCACCGGTCTGATGGTGCTCGTCTTTCTGCGCGATTGGCGGAGCGCACTCGTCGTCGTGCTCAACATCCCGTTGGCGATTGCTGCCTCCATCGTCGGCCTGTGGCTTTGCGGTCAGACAATCAACCTGATGACCCTCGGCGGCCTCGCGCTGGCCGTCGGCATCCTGGTCGATGAGGCGACCGTCGAGATCGAAAACATCCACACGCAGATGCGGCACACGAACTCGATCGCCTGGGCCGTGCGATTGGGCAACGCTCAAACTGCGATCCCGCGATTGCTGGCGATGCTCTGCATCCTGGCCGTCTTCGTGCCGAGCTTCTTCATGCAAGGAGCCGCCCGCGAGTTGTTCGTCCCGCTGTCGCTGGCGGTCGGCTTCTCGATGATCGCGTCCTACATCCTGTCGAGCACCTTCGTGCCGGTGGTCTCGACCTGGCTGTTGCGAGGTTCGTCGACAGAGCATCGTCTCGGCGAGCCGGAGGGCGTTAGCCCCCGGACGTCGGCCGATGTCCGGGGGCTAACGCCCTCCGGCTCACCAACAAATTGGTTCTGCCAACTCGTCGCGACCATCGTTCGCCTTCGCTGGGGCATCGTCCCCATGTACCTCGTCGTCTGCGGAGCAACGCTCTTCTGGGCCAGCGGCCGGCTCGGCATCGAGATCTTTCCCACCGTCGATGTCGGGGAATTCCGTTTGAGATTCCGTGCTGCCGACGGCACACACATCGACAAGACCGAGCAGATCGCGCTCGACATTCTCGACACCGTGAAGCAAAAAGTCGGCGAGCAGAACGTCGCATTGACGCTCGGCTACATCGGCACCGTGCCAGCGAGTTTTCCAATCAACTCCGTCTATCACTTCTCGCGTGGACCGGAAGAAGGGTTGCTGCGGATCGCCCTCAAGGCGAACTCCGGCATCAGCACCGAGGCGATGAAAGAAGAACTTCGCAGCGAGTTTCGCAGCCGCTTTCCCAACGTGCGATTCTCGTTCGAGCCGGCCGACATCATCAGTGAAGTGATGAGCTTCGGCTCGGCGACGCCCATCGAGATCGCCGCACGCGGCGGCAGCCTCACCGAGAACCGCGAGTACATCGGCAAAGTTCAAGCCGCGCTCAGCAAGCTGCCGGCGATCCGAGACATGCAAGTTGCGCAGTCGCTCGACTATCCGACGGTCGAGATCAAAGTCGATCGCGAGAAAGCGGGATTGAGCGGCACGACGATGTCGCAAGTCACCCGCTCGGTCGTCACCGCAACGTCGTCGAGCCGCTTCGTCGTGCCAAATTACTGGCCCGATCCGAAGACCGGCATTGGCTATCAAGTGCAGGTGGAAATCCCGCAGCCGCAACTCGACAGCGTCGAAGATCTCGGAGCCGTCCCGATTCAGCGTGGCAGCGGAACCCACTCCGGCCAATCCCTGTTGCTGCGCGATGTCGCGTCGCTCACGAACGCCACGACCCCCGGCGAATACGACCGCTACAACATGAAACGCGAGATCAGCCTCACGGCCAACATCGCCGGCGATGATCTTGGAGCCGTCTCGCAACAGATCACGCAAGCTTTGAATGTCGTCGCGAAAGAAGACGCCGAAGACAAAGCTCAGACTCACAAAGAAGCCCAAGAGAAAGCCAAAGCCGCCGGCCACACTGCGCCGGTTCCGAAGCCTGCGGTGATCCATCACGAACTTCGCGGCCAAATCCCGCCGCTGCGAGCGATCATGAACGGACTGGGCATCGGCCTGCTGCTGGCGGTGCTCGTGATCTTCCTGATTCTGTCCGCCAACTTTCAGAGCTGGCGGCTGGCCTTCGTGACGGTCTCGACCGCACCGGCCGTGATCACCGGAGTCGCGCTGTCGCTGCTGTTGACCGGCAGCACGCTCAACATCCAAAGCTTCATCGGCGCGATCATGAGCCTCGGTGTCGCGATGGCCAACGCGATCCTGCTGGTGACGTTCGCGGAAGAACGCCGCCGCGACTTAGCACTGGCGAGCGGGGGGCGTCAGCCCCCCGGTGAATCGGCCAGCGAATCGCATTCGGAGTCTAGTCGCACAAATACAACCGGGGGGCTAACACCCCCCGCTCGCCGAGTCGCGCGAGACGCCGCCGTGTACGGCGCGACCAGTCGCTTACGAGCGATCGCGATGACCAGCGCCGCGATGCTCGCCGGCATGTTGCCACTCGCTCTGGGCCTCGGCGAATCCGGCCAGCAAACCGCACCACTCGGCCGAGCCGTCATGGGGGGCTTGCTGGCGGCGACGTTCGCCACGCTGCTCATCCTTCCGGCCGTCTTCGCGATCGTCCAATCGCGAGCCACGACCAAGTCCGCGTCGCTCGATCCCGAAGACGCGGAGAGCGCTTACTTCGCCGCGCAGCCAGGATACAATCTCGCCGCATCCGACTTTCAAAGGTGATCATCATGCCCAAGCCAACGGTGGAAGAACGCGTCGCCAATTTGGAGAGACAAGTCTCCGAATTGATGAACGGTACTCAGAAGTCGAAACCGCATCGGAAGAAAGATTGGCGACGAACGATCGGCATCTTCACCGATAAGCCGGGAGTCTTGGAGATCTTCGACGAAGCGATGAAGCTGCGTGAGGTGGATCGGGCAAAAGCCCGTGGGACTTCGCGACGGCGGGCGAAAGCATGATTCTGCTCGACACTGATCACCTGACTGTGCTCACGAACCGGCGGCATTCCAGCCATCTCGTGTTGCTCAGTCGCTTGGCGGGAGTCACCGATCCGATTTACCTACCCGTCATTTCGGTCGAAGAGCAAATGCGCGGTTGGTTGGCTCGAATTCGTTCCGCGAAAAGTCCACATCGACTGATCGGTCCTTATGCCGACTTCGTGGACTTGATTGAAGGGCTTGAGGATTGGGACATCCTTCGCTGGGACGATGTCGCTGCCGCCAATTTCGTGGTTTTGAAGAAACAGTTCTCAACGATCGGAAACCAAGACCTCAAGTTTGCAGCGCAGGCTCAAAGCCGGAATGCCCTGTTGCTCACGGCGAACGAAAAACACTTCGGAAAAATCCCAAACCTACGGATCGAGAATTGGTTGGCATAGCTCATGAGTCCTCTTCAGGAATTGCGTTGGAAGATTGTCTTGCTGCTTGGCGTTGTCGGCTGCGGTTGCACAAATTCTGTCGCGACAACTCCGCAACCGACTTCAACGGAGTCAGCCACTCACGGCGTCATGCGAGTCACGCCCATCAAGCCGGCCCGCAAGACGCTCGTGCGAATCACCGAGCAGCCGGGGCAGATCGAGGCGTTTGAGGAGACGGCGATCCACGCCAAGCTGGCCGGGTTCGTCAAGAAGGTGCATGTCGATATCGGCGACCAAGTCACGGGGCCGTCGCGAGTCAGCACTGATCAACCCGTGCAGCCCGGCCAAATCCTTGCCGAGTTGGAGATGCCGGAACTCGACGCGGAGTTGATGCAGAAGCAAGCCCTCGTCGCGCAGGCGGCGGCCGAGGTCACGCAGTCACAAGCGGCGATTAAGGTCGCGATGTCGGCTAAGACGTCGGCCGAGGCGCTGGTCGCGGAAGCTCGTGCATCCATCGAACGAGCCGACGCGATGTATGAACGCTGGAAGTCCGAGTTCGAACGAGTGCGCGAACTCGTCGCGAAGCAGGCAGTCGCGCAGAAAGTCGCCGATGAAACCGAGCAGCAATTCAAAGCGGCCGATGCCGCACGGCGCGAGATCGCCGCCAAGATCAAATCGGTTCAAGCCAAGCTCAGCGAATCGGCCGCCAACATCGAGAAGGCGGACGCGGACCTCGTCGCCGCGCAATCGAAGCACAAGGTCGCTGAAGCCGACGAACAAAAAACGCGCGCGTTGCTCAGCTACGCAACGCTGCGAGCACCGTTTGACGGAGTCATCACCGAGCGGCATCTCGACACCGGCCATCTCGTGCAACCCAGCGGTGCGAGCGGCAAGCCGTTGTTCGTCGTCGTCCGAGCCGACACGGTTCGCGTGTTTCTCGACGTCCCTGAAGCGGACGCCGGCTTCATCGACACCGGGCGACCGGCCACCGTCAAAGTCCCCTCTCTTGCCGAGGTCTTCGTTGGGAAAGTCGCCCGCACCTCGTGGACGTTGCAAACGAGTTCGCGCACGCTGCGAACCGAGATTGACGTCGAGAATCCCAGCGGCCGCCTGCGTCCGGGCATGTACGCCACCGCCGAGATCGAAGTCGCTCGTCGCCCCGACGCGCTGTCGCTGCCGAAGTCGGCAATCCTCAAGCGAGATGGCAAGTCGTTCTGCTTGAGCGTCTCGGCCGAGAACAAGATCAAAGAGCTGCCGATTAAGACCGGCATCGTCGCAGTCACGGCGGCTGGCACCGACATCGAAATTCTGTCTGGCCTGACCGGCGACGAATCGCTGATCGGCGCGAATCTCGCCGCTTACAAGGATGGCCAAGCGGTCGAAGTGATCGTGTCCAAGTAGTCGCGCTTGTAGTGACCCGATTTATCGGGTCCGCGTCACCACTGCGGCTGGGCTGATTCGACCGCATGAATGCGGTCACTACGAGCGCCGGCAAACTCAACGGTGTCTGACAAGTCTGCCCGGCTTTCGTGACTGACACGACTGTTGTGAAAGGCAACTTCGGAACCGGCGGAATCCTGCACACGGTCCACGCAGCTTGCCGATCCCGAACTCGTGAGCGTGTGCCTTGTCGTCTGCGGAACGGATTCCGTGCTCGGCATCGGCAGAAGCTGCCGCCGCGTCAGGGAGGACGCTGATTCGTGATCGCCACGCTGCGACAACTTGGCTCCGTGAGCGGCTGTGGTCTGCTGGCCTTCGTTGTTGGCTGCGCGGCAACGCCCACGGCCGAGGTTCGTCAGATCCGACCGCATCCGGTTGCCACCAAACCGAGTGCCGATTCCAAAATTGCTCCGCGGCCAAATGGCGAGGTTCACGTCGCTCGTGCCGAATACTCGGAGCTGGTCGACGTCATTCAGCCAGCCACGTTCACAAAGGAAGTGGACGTGCCTCCCAAGCCGGCACCGATCAACGCAACTTCGGTGACAACGACTCCAACTGCGGCAACGGGTTTTGCTCTCGACCTTGGATCGGCGATGCAGCTTGCGGCCGGTCAGAATCCAACAGTCGCGTTCGCGCGTGAGCGGATCAATGAAGCCTACGCGCAACACGCGCGGGCCGAAGCATTGTGGCTGCCCTCCATCCGTGCCGGTGCCAACTGGAACAAGCACGAAGGCCGGATTCAGGATGTCGCTGGCAGCATCTTCAGCACGAGCCGCAACGCGGGCTTCGCCGGCTTCGGAGCCAACGCAGTCGGAGCCGGATCGCCGACGGTGCCGGGGATCATGGCCTCGTTTCATCTGGCCGACGCGATTCATCAGCCGAACATCACCGAGCATGCCGCCGCCTCACGTCAGTATTCCGCGACCGTTGCCGAGCAAGACGCGATGCTCGCCGCCGCGATCGGATACCTGGAACTCTTGCGAGCCAATCAGGAATTGGCGATCGCTCGTGAGATTGAACGCCATGCGAGCAAGCTGGCCGAAGTGACCAAAGCGTATGCCGACATCGGCCAGGGACTCGTTGCAGACTACGACCGCGCTCGTGCGGAGCTCTCCGTGCGACGCAATGACTCCGTTCGAGCGGAGGAGGCGGTACAAGTCGCGTCGGCTCGGCTCGCGCAGTTGCTGCACATCGACCCAACCGTGGAATTGCTGCCGACCGAAATGACCGTCGTCCCGATGTCGCTTCAGAGCCCGGGCGGTTCGATTCAGGAATTGGTCGCGGAAGGCTTGTCGCACCGCGCGGAGATCTGTGAGCAACAGCAACTCGTCGCCGAAGCGTGTGCGCGGTTGAAGCGCGAGCAGCACGCACCGCTGCTGCCGAGCGTCCTGCTGGGGGTCAGCTACGGAGGATTTGGAGGCGGCCTCGGTGCCAACTTCCAACGATTCGATCAGCGTTTGGATGCCGATGCCATCGCCTATTGGGAAGTCCGCAATCTCGGCCTGGGTGAGAAAGCCGCGCGAGCGGAAGCCACCTCGCGAGTGAATCAAGCTCGCTGGCGAGAGATCGCCACGCTCGACCGCATCGCCCGCGAAGTGGTTGAGGCTCACACGCAAGTCACCGCGCGTCAGCGACAAGTCAGCGTCGCCGAAGAGGGCATTCAAGCGGCGACGAGTTCCTTCGAGCGGAACTCGGAACGCATCCGCAACGCTCAAGGTTTGCCGCTGGAGGCGCTGCAATCGTTGCAAGCGCTCGCTCAAGCCCGCCGCGAATATCTGCGAGCGGTCAACGACTTCAACGTCGCTCAGTTTCAGTTGCAGCGAGCGATCGGTTGGTCGCAAGTTACTCCGCAATCGTAACGAGATCACCTCGGCGGATCCGTCCCGGTTCGATCACGACCGCCGTCAGTCCGCCGAGTCCCGACATGGCAAGTCGGCCCCCCGCACCGAGGTTCTCGTCCATGCGCGAACAGGGCGTGCAGGGGCCGGTCCCTTCGAGGAGTGCCTCGCCGAGGCGGAATCGGCGGCCGATGAGCGGTGCCAGTTCGATCCCGCGCACGACAATGTTGCGGCGGAAGAGTTCTGGGCTGACGGAGTCTCGGCCTGTGTTGGCGGCGATCACGGCGAAGTGCTCGGCCTGGATGAGCGTGACTTGGCGATCGCCGCCCGGCTTCTTCTTTGAGTGATAGTCCCCTTCGACTCCCGTTCCGACCGCGACGATCACTTCGTCGCGCGGTTCGATAGGCTGGCGATTGCCGGGACTGATTCCGATCCATTCCACGCGAGCAGCTTGTGATTGGTCATTCGTCATCGGTAGGACAATCTCGTCGCAGAGTGGCAATCGCGTGAAACGGTCGATTGAATCCGGCCGTTCATTCGTCGTCTCCTTTCATTCGTCGGGCACTTTCAATTAAGGCTCCCGACGAATGAAAGGAGACGACGAATGAGGAGCGGCAATCTCACAATTCCTGCGATCAATGGCAATCGACGGTATGACGAATCCTTCCAAGCTCATCACTGGTGCTGCCGTGCGGGCCGCTTGTCGAGACGGTTCCTGGACGGCTCCGACCTGCGGGCAGGCCGACGGGTTTGCACAGGCGAATCTCGTCATCCTTCCCAAATCGCTGGCGTTTGACTTCTTGCTGTTCTGCCAGCGGAATCCGAAACCGTGCCCGTTGCTCGATGTGACCGAACCGGGCGATCCAGTGCCGCATCACGTCGCGCCGGAGGCTGACTTGCGAACCGACTTGCCGCGTTATCGAGTTTGGCGAAACGGCGAACTGGTCGATGAGCCGACCGACATCTCTTCGTATTGGCAGGACGACTTCGTGAGCTTCGTCATCGGCTGCTCGTTCACGTTTGAGTCGGCGATGCTGCGAGCTGGATTGCCGGTGAGGCACATCGAACTCGGCGTCAACGTGCCGATGTTCCGAACGAACATCGCGTGCCGATCGGCCGGAGCGTTTCATGGACCGCTGGTTGTGTCGATGCGGCCGTTGACTCCGAGCGATGCGGTCCGAGCGGTGCAGATCACGTCGCGTTACCCGTCAGTCCATGGGGCTCCGATTCACATTGGTGATCCGCAGAGCATCGGCATCGCGGACATCTCGAAGCCGGATTTCGGCGATGCGGTCTCGATGCGCGCCGGCGAGGTTCCCGTCTTCTGGGCCTGCGGCGTGACGCCTCAAGCGGCGATCATGGCCGCGAAGCCGCCGCTGGTCATCACGCATAGTCCAGGCTGCATGTTCGTGACCGATGTCCGCGACGAAGAGTTAGCCGTCGGATAGTTTCATTGTCCGGCCGATCGCCGTGAGCCGATGGGCGAGAGCCGTTATACCGTTTTCTGTAGCCGTCGATCGTTGGCAGACTGCAAGACTTCTCGCGCCTCACGCTCCAAATCCTCCAACGCCGAGGTCGGATGCAACGACCGAATCTGAAAGTCGTCCCAGACCAGAGCGAACACCGAGCAAGGATCGCCGTTGCTGAGGACCGGCTGACTCTCCCAGAAACTGTGACAGGGACCGCGTGGCGGATCGTGCCGCAAGCGAGCGTAACATTCGGGGCAGATGAGGCCGACTGAACTGGGGCAATCCTCCAGCAGTTGATGCGTGAGGCAGCGAGTTTGAGCAGGGGGGGCAACACCAATCATGATGACGGTTCCGACAATGAAGTTGACTCGACAGCGTATCGTTGAGCCGGACGACTCGCGGGCTGCGAATTGGAATTTCTTTATTCTGCGGCGCGATCGCGGAGTGCGACCGTTGTGCAACCGGAACTGTCGGAAAAGTTGATCTCGCTCTGGTTGCACGGAGGGAAAGGGCGAAGGTCGGCAACCGGCTCATTGCTTGATTGAGGATGAGACAACCCCGATTGCGGTGGCGAGTGGCGGGCCGAGAATCAACAGGCCGACGGCGACGGCGGCGATTGCCAGCAAGAAGACCGCTCCGGCCGCGCAGTCTTTGGCTCGCCGCGCGAGTTCGTGATGTTCGGGGGAGACGAGATCGACGATGCTCTCAATCGCTGTGTTCGCGGCCTCGGCGGAGAAGACGGCTCCGATGGTCATCGCGAGGATCGCCCAATCGGTGCGAGAGATCTTTAAGCAATATCCCGCGACGATCACGGCCAGCGCGACGCCGATATGAATCTTCGCATTGCGGCCGCCGCGCACGGCGTCCTTCAAGCCTGTCACTGCGCATTGAAAGCTGTGCCACAGCGAGCGCGTTTTCATGGTCGCATTCTCCGCCGTAGCCTGACTCTCCGAGGCTGTGAATAAATGACGTGGGGTACGTTTTCAACGTGCCCAATCAGCCTGTTTTCGAGCACGTTGAAAACGTGCTCCACGAAAACTTCACAGACTCTCCGAGTCGGGTGTTCGCCGAAGACTCCCGACTCGGAGAGTCAGGCTACAGAATAAACTTGCTCAAATCTTCGTTCTGCATGATGTCTTGCAGCTTCTTGCGGACGTAGTCGCCGTCGATGGCCAGCGATTTCTTCTTCACGTCGGGAGCGTCGAAGCTGATGTCTTCCAGCAGGCGTTCGAGGATCGTGTGCAGGCGGCGGGCTCCAATGTTTTGCGTTGTCTGGTTGACTTGATGAGCGATGTCGGCCAGTGCCTCGATGCCGTCCTTCGTGAATTTCAACTTGACGTTGTCGGCACCCAGCAGGTCTTGATATTGGCGAGTCAGCGAGGTCTTCGGTTCGGTGAGGATGCGGATGAAGTCGTCGCGTGTGAGCGGCAGCAGTTCGACGCGGATCGGGAAGCGGCCTTGCAGTTCGGGCATCAGGTCGGAAGGTCGCGAGCGGTGAAACGCTCCGGCGGCGATGAACAGGACTTGGTCGGTTTTCACGTAGCCGTATTTGGTTTGCACCGTTGTCCCTTCGATGATCGGCAGCAGGTCGCGTTGCACGCCCTGTCGGCTGACGTCTGGGCCATGCGATTCCGCGCCGCCACAGATCTTGTCGAGTTCATCAATGAAGATCACGCCATGCGTTTCCGCCAGTCGCACGGCTTCCTCGTTGATCGCGTCCTTGTCCATCAACGCTTCGAGTTCCTGCTCCAGCAGAATCTCGCGTGCCTTTTTCACCGGAGCGGAACGGCTGGAGGTTTGCTTGGGGCCGATCTTCTCGAACAAGTTTTGCAGGTCCATTTCCATTTGTTCCATGCCGCCGATGTTCGACATGACGTGGACCGGCATCAGCCGCGATTCAATCCGCAGTTCGACTTCCTTTTCTTCGAGTTCTCCAGCTCGGAGCTTCTCTCGAAATTTTTCGCGCGTGCGGCTGTTGCGGTCGGCGGCCCGTTCTTGTTCTGCCTCGGTCGGCTCATCGAGACCGTCGTCGTCCGATTCTCCCGACGCTGCTTTGATGAGGAAGTCGAATGGCTGTGGCGCGGCACGCGACTTTTTCTTCTTCGATGGCGGCGCGGGGATCAGCAGATCCAGCAGCCGGTCTTCGACGCGGCGTTGGGCTTCCTCCTGGATCGAGATTTTCTTCTTTTCGCGGACCATCGCGATGGCGGCTTCGACCAGATCGCGGACCATGCTTTCGACATCGCGGCCGTAGTAACCGACCTCGGTGTATTTGGTCGCTTCGATCTTGATGAACGGGGCGTCGGTCAGCTTGGCCAGTCGCCGCGAGATCTCGGTTTTTCCGACGCCAGTCGGGCCGATCATGATGATGTTCTTGGGCGTGATGTCGCGGCGCACCTCTTCGGAAAGCTGCTGCCAGCGCCAGCGGTTTCGCAAGGCGATGGCCACGGCACGCTTCGCCGCGTCCTGGCCGATGATGTATTTATCGAGTTCCGCGACAATCGCGCGCGGTGTGAGTGCTCGCACGGGTGTGACTCCAGGTTGAAGGAAATCTTCGTAGCCTGACTCTCCGAGTCGGGTGTAGCCACGTTCGCCAGAACGTGGGTCAACTCGCGAGAACCCCACGTTCTGGCGAACGTGGCTACGGTGATTCAACGTTTGCAGGGGAATTCTTCGACGGTCAGATTGTCGTTCGTGTAGATGTCGAGTTCGGCGGCGATGCGCATGGCTTCCTTGACGATCTCGCCCGCCGCAAGTTTCGAGTTCCGAGCCAACGCACGGGCCGCCGCGATGGCATACGGCGAGCCGCTGCCGATGCCGAGCACTCCGTCGGTCGGCTGAATGACGTCACCGACTCCGGTGATCAGCAGCGAATGCTCGTCGTTGGCGACGATCAGCATCGCTTCGAGCCGCCGCAGCATCCGATCGGTGCGCCAGTCGCGAGCCAACTCCGTGGCCGCACGCGGCACGTTGTTCGGGTAGTCCTTGAGCTTCGCCTCGAACCGCTCCATCAGAGCGAACGCATCGGCTGTCGAGCCGGCAAACCCGACGAGCACTTTCTTCTCCAACAGCCAGCGAATCTTTTTCGTGTCGGCCTTGAGGATCGTCGTGCCGTGCGTCACCTGCCCATCGCCGCCCATTGCACATTGCCCGTTGTGCCGCACGCACAGAATTGTTGTGGAATGCCATTCCGCCCGTTTGCTCATCGAAGATTCCTTTTTTGGTGGCCGACTGCTGTTCAGCAAGTTAGGGCGAGTCGTTCGCTTTCGCAAACGCGGCTTCCGAAAAGATTCGTGGGGCGAAGCCGTATCGTCGACGAGTCACTCCGAGGCTGTGAAAGAATTGGTCGCTGAACTCGCCAGAGTTCAGTTTTCTCGGCGAATTCTGAAGTCTGGCGACTTCAGCTACCCAAAACTTCACAGGCTCTCCGTGACTCGTCGACTTTGAAGCGCAAACAAAAGCCCGGCTTCTTGGAGAAGCCGGGCTTTTCGTCGTCCACGTTTCTGTCGAGAGCCTCAGCTCTTGGCCATGCCGATGTTGATGTAGGCGTGAACGTGCGGAGCGCCGCGGAAGTGCCACACGAACGACGGGCCTTCGACACGCCAGATGTCCCAGACTTTGTCGTTGCCCAAATCTTCTTGCTGGTAGAAGGCCATGTGCAGCTTGTCGAGACCACCGGCGGCTTTCACGATCTCCATCACCTCATCGACGTCTTCTTGGCGGTACGGGGCCAGCAGCATTTGAATCGTCTTCGTGACGAGTTGCTTCTGATCCGCACTGAGCTGTCCGACGCCGATGCCGGGGAACGCGCCTTTGTCCCCTTGGAGTGTGACAGCCGCTTCGCTGGGAGCCTTCGCGACCAGAGCCAACTTCGCCTGATTGGCGTCGAGAGCCTTGAAGACCTCGTTCACTTGCTTCGTCTGGTAGTGGTAGATGTTGTCCTTCGGGGTCTCTTCGCCGTGCCCGTAGATGATCGGGCCACCGAACGCGGCCTTGTCCACGCTGTTGCCGTCGGCTCGCAGCGTGAGGTGCCGGCCGGTGAGCTCCCATTCGAACTTGCCGCCCGGTTCGCCGAACATCGCCACGCTGAATTCGTCGAGTCCGCCAGCGTCTTCGTCCATCTGCTTCTTGAGCCGTTCGTAGCCCTCTTCCGACGTGACGCCACGAATGATCTCGCTGATGACCGCTTGCTGGTCCTTGTTGAAGAAGTCGCTGCCAACCTTCGGTTTGGTGATGTGCCAGTTCGCGTTGATCCTCTGCCGCAGTTCATGCTCGAACGGGAAACAGATCGTTTTCTTTTGTTCGGCCGACAGCGCGGCGAAGAAGCGGCCGACGGCAGTCTCGGCAGAACTCTTGGCCGTGGGGGCTGCGAATAGCCCGGCTTGTCCCACGAGCATCGGCATCGCAACTCCGGCCAGAGTTGCCACTCCTGCCGTCTTCAAAAACGAACGACGATCAAACAATTCGCAATCCGGACACGATTGAGGCAAGCGTTGCATGGGAGGTCTCCTGTGGGAACGATTAAGGGAGGTTCGGGGCAGGGCTGACACAGCTCTCGGTGACACGGCTTACGTTGCGCACGGCAGGAAGTCAAACCTTGCGTGGAATACGTTTTCAAAGTGCCTGGTCGATTACTGAGAAACTGCTTGATGGCTCCAGAGTGTTACGGTAGCTTGCTCGCCCACGCTGCCTCGGCCGGAAGGGATCGACGTCCTTCGGCCAACTCCCGCCTCAATCCGCCCCCCCCCCCGAAGAGACCCGCCGATGCAATGGATCCTGCGTATCCACTTGGCCGCGCTGTGGCTGCTGTCCACAGTCGTTTCGACGAGCGGGGCCGAGTTGCCCGCGGCGGATTTGCCGATCGAACAAGTCATCGACCAGTTCACCCAGCAACGATTGGAAACAGAGAAGGTCACAGCGGCTCCGCAGGCCGACGACGCGAATCTGTTGCGACGGCTGATGCTCGACGTGGCGGGACGCATTCCGACTCCCGATGAGGCCAAGGCGTATGTCGCGAACAGCTCAGCGGCAAAGCGTGTGGAACTGGTGGATCGCTTGCTGGCGAGTCCCGATTTCGTCTGGCATCAGCGGAATGAACTCGATCGGATGCTGCTGCCGAACAAGCCGAACGATGGAGATTTTCGGAAGTACCTGCTGTGGGCCGTCAAAGAAAATCGGTCGTGGGAGGCGATGTTCCGCGACATGTTGATCGGCGATGAAGCGGACGAGAATCGGAAGCCCGCGACGACGTTCATCAAGTCGCGAGCACGCGATCTCGACGACATGCTCAACGACACGGCGATCCTTTTCTTTGGGGTGAACGTGACTTGCGCGAAGTGTCACGATCATCCGCTGACTCCCGAATGGAAGCAGCATCATTACTTCGGCATGGCATCATTCTTCAGCCGGACCTACGTCACGAAAAAGAACCTGCTGGCCGAACGGCCGTTCGGTGAAGTGAAGTTCAAATCGAAACGCAAAGACGACACGAAGGGTGAGCAGACGGCGAAGTTCGAGTTCCTCACGGGAGCGGTCATCGACGAACCGGCCGTCGAACGTTCGGCCGATGACATCAAGAAGATTGAAGAGACCATCAAGGCGGCGATGCAAAAGGACGACGCTCCGCCGCCAGAGAAGCCGGCCTTCAGCCCGCGCGAGAAACTGGTCGAGATCGCCTTGCGACCGGAAGACAATCGCTTCTTTGCTCGCAACATCGTCAATCGCGTTTGGGACCGATTCTTTGGGCGGGGGCTCGTGCATCCGGTCGACCAGTTGCACGCGGCCAACGCCCCTTCGCATCCGGCATTGCTCGACTGGTTGACGCGAGACACCGTCGCGCACGGCTATGACCTCAAGCGATTGATTCGCGGGATCGTGCTCAGCCAGGCGTACTCGCGGACGAGCGAATGGACGGCGGGAGCGACACTGCCCGACCCCGCGCTGTTCGCGGTCGCGAAGGTCAAGCCGCTGACGCCGCGGCAGTATTCTCTGTCGTTGTTGATTGCGGCGAACAACCCGACGCAGTGGCCGGCGCTCGATCAGGCCGTGCAATGGGCGACTCGCCGCGAACAGTTGGAGAACTCGTCGAACGGCTGGGCCGGGAACTTCGAGATGCCTGGTGAGAGTTTTCACGTCGCTGTCGATGAGGCGCTGCTCTTTAGCAACAGCAAGCGGATTGAAGACGAGTTCCTCCGCGATTCGGGCGACCGGCTCGTCGGGCATTTGAAGACGCTCAGCGACAATCAAGCGGTGATCGAAACGGCGATTCAAACGATCTGCTCGCGACCACCGCGAGACGACGAGCGGGCGGCGCTCGATGACTTTTTGCAAAAACGTTCGGCCGATCGACTGTCCGCGATCCGACAATTGGTGTGGGTGCTGCTCGCGGGACCGGAAATGAGATTCAGTTATTGATCCTTAATCACATTGCCCCTCCGAGCTTGGGGCCTGTCGGTTTAATCGAAGCGTGTTCGCGTATAAGCGTCCAAATTGCAGGTCACTTCAAAAAAATGTCATTCGGACGCTTAAAGTGCCAAATTCAAATTAGTGTAAATGTACTGAACAGGGCTTCTTTTCGATTAAACCGACAGGCCCCTTGCCTCGGTGG
>CAMDPX010000069.1 GCA_945905295.1 Planctomyces sp. SH-PL62
GAATTCACCGGGGGGCTGACGCCGCCCCGCTCGCCAATTTGTTGGCGTTATTTCTCAATCGCATCCAGCGGCCACATCTTCCGGCGGCGGCGATACGGCAGCGATGCGAAGTCATGCGAGTGAATCGCGCTGGCGTTGATGTTGAAGATCTGCCCGCCAAGCTGCTCGAAGCCAGAGCGGAAATGCACCGCCGACTTCACGGAGATGAATTTCATCTTTGAGCAGTCGATCCCGAACGACCTCGCGAACGCTTGATCGAGCGGTTGCATGCGCACGCTGACCACGACGATGTTGATGCCCCGATACCGCAACCACGCCGAGAGACCAAGCTCGCCATTCACGCCGGCATACATCGGCCCGTCGTAGCGAAATCGGCCATCGGACAGCGCGATCACTTCCACATCGAGCGGCACCGGCGGCCCTTGAATCGGATCGGACTTGCCGCCGAGCTCAACGTGCAACTTCGCACCGACGCCAGCTTCATGAACTTGCTTCGCGACATCGGGATCGACCATGTACAGGACCAGCGCGTCCGACAAGTCTTGCTCCACGAAAGTCCGCAGCACTTCGGTCGAATCCCCCGGAGCACCACCGCCCGTGTTGTCGGCCATGTCAGCCAACATGATCGGGAAACGGCCGATCTTCTGCCCCTCGGCAATCGCGGCCTGCACCGTTGGCGGCTGCTTGTACCACCGCTCGCGGCGTGCCCACACCCAATCGCCGATTTCATTGGCCGCCGCCTGCGCCGCCTCGCGGTTCCCATCCGCCACGACGATCACCGACGCTCCCATGTCCGGCACATCGGCCCACGGAAAGCCGGTGGAGATCGTCGCCGACAACATTCCGGGACGCCGCTCGACCTCGTGAACCAACCGCAGGAGTTCATCCATCGGCGGATGAGCCGTGACTTGGCAAGCCGCGCTCCAGAACAACGGCAACTGACGAATCGCGCTGACCGGCCGCACTTCGCCCCGAATCGCCCGCACGATCAAGTCCGCCGCCTCGCGACCACGCTCGGCCATGTCGATGTGCGGGTACGTGTCGTAGCCAATCACCGCGTCCGCCGCCGCGACTCGCAGCGGAGCATGATTCCCGTGCAAGTCGGTCGTCACGATGATCGGGATGTTCGGCCCCACGACTTCACGCACCGACGCCATGAAATCGCCATCCCCGTCGTCGATCCCCTCGACCACCATCGCGCCGTGCAGATCGAGCAACACGCCATCAATCCCCTGCCCCATCTCGCGCCGCACACCGTCGAGGAACTCGTTCTTCAACGTGTCGTAGCTGGCCCGCTCGATGACGGCGCTTGGAAACGCGAACGCCCACAACAGCGGGATCAATTCAAAGCCGTGCTTCTCGGCACCATTGATGAACCCGCCGACACAAAAATTCGCGCCACGATACTTGTCGACAATTTCGCGTCCCCGAGCACAGCCGATGCCGGTCTCGAAATCGCGCACGACCGTCAGGCCGCTCGCAAAGGTGCTGGTCTCGTGAAGCACACCGCCAGTGACGATTCGCATGAGAGGAACTCCCAAGTAGTGAGCGGCACGGCGCTAGCCGCCGGTGAATCGTGGTGTTATCCCGCGCTCTCACCGGCGGCTAGCGCCGTTCCGCTCATGAAGTCAGTGCGACCGGGCTGACACCGCTTGGCTCGCCAGACTGTCACACAATTGCTTGGTCATGGTGTAACTCTCAACGAGTGAAATTCCCATTCAGCACGCTACGATCCCGCGCCTAAATCCCTCCGCATCCCTTCCCTCAGGAGCCCGCCATGTTTGTTCGATGCTTGCCGTCCTTCGCGTTGATGGCAGTTCTTTCGACCTCGGCGTTTGCCGGCGACTGGACTCAGTTCCGCGGCCCCGGCGGGTTGGGGATCAGCGACGAGAAAGGGGCGCCGACCAAATGGTCATCCACCGACAACATCGCTTGGAAGGCGGAGCTTCCAGGGCCGGGGTCGTCCTGTCCGATCGTCGTTGGCAACCGCGTCTACGTGACGTGCTACACCGGCTACGGCTTGGAACCGAGCAAAGGAGATCAGAAAGAACTCGCTCGGCACCTGCTGTGTGTTGATCGCAGTAACGGCAAGCTGCTCTGGAGCAAACCGTTTGAGCCAAAGCTGCCCGAACATCAATATCAAGGCGAAGGCTCCTATCACGGCTATGCGGCCAGCACGCCGATCAGCGATGGCGAGCGGTTGTACGTCTTCTTCGGAAAGTCGGGCGTGTTTTGCTTCGACCTCGACGGCAAACAACTCTGGCAAGCGAGCGTTGGTGAAGGGACTCACGGTTGGGGTTCCGGTTGTTCGCCGGTGTTGTTCGACAACCTGTTGCTCGTCAACGCGAGCGTCGAAAGCGGATCGCTGGTCGCGCTGGACAAGTTGACCGGCAAAGAAGTCTGGCGAGCCGGCGGCGTTCGCTCGGCCTGGAATACTCCGCTGCTGGTCGACGTGAAGTCGCGCCGCGAATTGGTCGTCAGCACGGAAGGCCGCCTGTTGAGCTTCGATCCCAACGATGGCAAGCCGCTCTGGAACGCGAATGGAGTGCATCGCTACGTCTGTCCCAGCGTGGTGGCTCACGGCGACGTCGTGTTCGCAATTGGCGGAGGCCACACGTCGTTGGCCGTGCGTGCCGGCGGAAGCGGCGACGTCACGGAATCGCACGGCGTGTGGCGGCAAAAGAAAGGTTCCAACGTCGGCTCGCCGGTTTATCTCGACGGCCATTTGTATTGGGCCAACGACGGCGGCGGTGTCGTCTACTGTCAAAACGCCACGACCGGTGAGTTCGTTTACGAGAAGCGGTTGGAACCGAACGCCGGCACCATCTGGTCCTCTGCCGTGCTGGCCGATGGCAAGCTGTATTACGTGTCGCAGCGCAGCGGCACGTATGTCGTCGCGGCCAAGCCCGAATACGAATTGCTGGCTCACAACACGTTCGCCGAAGACGACAGCCGCACGAATGCCTCGCCCGCCGTTCACAACGGCCAGTTGCTGCTGCGAACCGATCGGGCTTTGTATTGCATCGGCAAGAAGTGATCTCGAGCGCACGGCTCGCCGGACGGGTGTGCCGCGCCGGCCGTTTCACGGTTTCGTTTTCTTCAACGGCGTCGTTCGGAAATTTTTCTGACACTAACGAATTCCAGGTGCGGCCACCGTCGGGCCTGTCCCGACGGAGCCATGACTGGACTGCTACCAGAAATGACTTGCGGATCTCTGGCTCTCCGTGGGGCTTGTCCCCACGGGAGCAACGACTGTGAGCTCAACAGCCATTCGCTCCGTGGGGACAAGCCCCACGGGGGCGGAAATGCCGCGAGCGGCTCATGTAGCTGGCCAGTCAGCGCTCCGCCGGGACAGGCCCGACGGTGGCGAACTCGCACGTGGAATCCGTTGGTGTTAGGAAATTTGAAGACCTGAACCTGGCTCGCGCGAGCGCCGCACATCACCGCGCGATCGGCTGCACGCGATGCAGCCAGACCTGCGGGGCCGTCGCGAGCGGCTGCTCGACCAGAAACGCGAGCTGCCGCGCGGCGACGGTTTCGGCAACGGCCTCGTCCATCGCGATCGCGTTGCTGACGACCAACTGCGCGGCCGAGCCGTGTTGCGGGGCCGTCGCCAACAGTTGTTCCGCGGTGCTGACCGTGGCTCCGAAGTAATCGAGGTGATCGTTGAGCGTGGCCACCATCGCCGGTCCGCGATGAATCGCGATGCTCAGGTCCGACTCGCCCAGTTCGCGCATGGCTAAGCCGGCACGCATGGCGCTCAGCGATTCGGTGAAGACCGCCTCGATCCCTTCGGTCAGCGTCTTGATCATCGAGCCCCCTTCGCGCTGCACGATTTGATTGAGCTGCTGAAAGTGATCGTGAACTCGCTCGAAAGCCCGGGCGTCTCCCAGTTCAAAGTACAACTGCTGAGCATGTTCGAGACGGGTCAGCAACAGTGTGATCTGCTCGACGCGAATGAGTTGATTGCCGGAGAGGCATTCGCCCGGAAACAACTCGCGGAACAGCGGCGTTGCGGCGGCGCGAGCGGCGGTCAACGCATCGGCGCGACTGGCGACACGCTCCAGCCGCGCGACCAGTTCGTGTCCTCGATCGTTGGTCAGCACAAAGAATTGCGTCCCGGCTTGAACGGTGCGCGGCGTGTCGGCGGTCGGACCGCGCGACAGATCCAGTTCCCAGCGTGAGACTCCCGATCCAGTCAGCACTCGGAACTCGGCGACGTACGACAATTGCGGTCCACGCACGCGATACAGACCTTCGCCCAGATTGAGATCGCAAGTGAACTTCTCGCCGGGCTTGAGCCGGACCTGAGCGACCACATGCGGCGAATGCGCCGGGCCTCCGACACAGTAAATGCCGGTCTCGCAATCCTTGATATCGGAGGCGATCCGAAACACGAGTTCGATCGAGTTGGCAAAGTCGAGTTCAAAGTTCGATTGGCAGGCTTGGCAATTGCCGTGCTCCTTGAGCAGCTTCAACGAATCCTGAGTTTGCGACGGGATGCGGCAGAGCGGACAGATGATGTCCCAAACCAACGAGAGCAGTCCCTCGCGTGCTCCGTGCAAACAGGCGGCGACCATCTGCCGTTCATCGACCGACAACCGTTGCGCGAGCGCGATCGGCCGAATGCGTGCGAGCTGCTGAGCTGGAGCGGTCGCCAGGTAGTCGCCAAAGCGTTCCACCACGAAGGGCTCGACCCCCAATTCGACCAGACGCTTGAGACGTGCGTCCAAGATCCGTTGCTTGTCAGCCGGCAGATCAGGCACGTCTTCAAACGGATCGCCGAGCGATCCCAGTTCTCCCGAAAGGGCCGCGTCGATGCGGCGATAAACCTGCTCGAGCGATCGGCGGGTCTTCACACCGATTTCAATTTTGGCGGCTGCTCGGCCGATGAAATTGGAGGGGACCATCTGAATGCGATGTGAAAGCGTCGTGCCGCCGTCGGATCGCGGAGTCAGCTCGACAACGCTCGTCAACCACTTGAACGGCCCCTCGTGGTATTCGCGCAGCACGCCAATGCGGCGACCCTCGATCCATTCGAAGGGATGCTCTTGCCAACCGATCGCCATGCCCAGTTTGCGGAATTGGCCGAAGCGATGACTGCCCCCTTGTTCGTTGGCCTTGGTGGTGTAATCCACGGCGGGCAGACCGATGGCTCGATTCAGACGCTCGGTGTTCGAGACGTGCGGCCAGAGTTTGTCCGGCGAGTTCCGCAGTTCCCAGACGAAATCAAAGGACATGATGTCCCGCGCGTCGGTGGAGGGCAGAGCCGGATGCGCCAGGATGCTGGTTGGCTCGCCGCGTTGCAGCCGTTCGAGTTCGTCCAGCAACTCACCAGCATGCTGGAATCGGGCCTCGGGCTTTTTCGCGAGGCACTTGGCCACGATCTGCTCGACCGCCTCCGACAGCTCCGGGATGATCGTCCTGACGAGCGGAGCCGGCTCGCTGATCTGCTTGGCGATGATCCCCATCACGGTGTTCGCATCGAAGGGGGCGCGTCCCGCCATCAGATGAAACAACGTGGCCCCCAGCGAATAGACGTCGGAGCGAGCATCGACGACCGCCGTTCCGGAACACTGCTCCGGAGACATGTAGCGCGGTGTCCCCAGCAGCGCCCCCGCGCTCGTGACTTGCTGCGCCTCCGACTCCAGGATCTCGCGTGCCAGTCCAAAGTCGGTGAGCTTCACACGGGGAGGCGCATGCTCGTCGTCCGGATTGGCGATCAGAAGCATGTTGTCCGGCTTCAAATCCCGATGCACGACGCCGCGCGTGTGAGCTTCACGCAGCGCCCGCGCGACATCGGCCACCATCGCGACCGCGTCACGTTCCGATACCCGGCCACGCGACTTCAGGCAGGCACCCACGTCCTGCCCCTCCACAAACTCCATCACGATGTATTGCAGGCCGTCCTCGGCATTGAGTTCCAACAAGTTGGCGATGTACGGGCTCTCGACTTCGGCCAGCATCCGCGCCTCGCGATGAAATCGCTTCAACGCGATCTCGTTCAGAGCGAGCTCCGACCGCAGCACTTTGATCGCGACAATTTTTCCATCGAGCGGATCTTCGGCTTTCCAAACGGCTCCCATGCCCCCTTCGCCGAGCTTCTTCAACAGCTTGAAACGTCCCAGTTGTTGCCGATCCAACAGCGGGTCAATGCCTGTCGTTGGCCGCGATTGAGTCCCTTTGGACCGTGAGGCCCGCTCTGCGCTGTCCGCGCCACGGCTGGACAGGATTTGGGCAAATTCCTGTTGCTCACGCGCGTTGGAAGTCGCAGCTTCCTCCGCCGACATGATGCACGTGCCGTAGCCGCCGTCCGGTGAATCTCCCAAACCGCCGACGGGCGGTTCATCCGGCTCGTGTGCGGACACCCTCATGGTGCCTCCGCCGACAGCCGTGTCGCCGACGAGCCAATCGTACAATCGTCCTGACACGTCGTCGGCTTTGGGGCGATCCAGTGGGTCCGCCGCACGCATGTCATCTCGCAGAGCCGCTTGCTCCGCTGGAACATCGCGGCCAGTCAGCCAGAACCACAAGTCACCCAACTGCCGGACATCCTCCGCAAAATCATCGCGGTCGTGGGGCGGCGTTGTCGCAAAGCAGATTTGACAAGCGAGTGGTTTTCCCAAAACGGACTCGGCGATGATGACCTGCTCCGGCACGATGGCCCCATGCGCGAGTCCGACGCGATGCGCCGCGACCAATGCTGACGCCACCTGGCTCACGATCGTCAAAGCACGATTCGGCGCGACCGGCAAGTCAGTCCCCAACTCGTCTCGCAACGAGCGGCCGGAAACTTCCGGTAACACGACAAACGGAGACGCCACGGTCGAGTCGTAAGCCAGAACCGCTCGCACGCAAGGTTCCTGGACCATCTGCGTCAGCTTCACACGGCGATGGCAACGCCGCGAGCGATCCGCATCGCTGCTCTTAAAAATTTGAATTTCCACCGGCTGCGCGGAATCCTTGCGAACGGCCCGATACCGTACAGCGTCAGGCGTCGCGGCGATTTGTTCCACAAGGCGATACTGGTCGAGTGAGTCGGACATGGACAATAAGGTAAGGTCGCACGCCCGTTTCAGCCAATCAGAGGTCGCGATGCGTCGGCCAAGCCACGACCAATCGCAGGACGGACAATCCTGTCCGTCATCAAGACTTCACGACGGACAGGGTTGTCCGTCCTACAAAATGCGTGCGGCTCGACAAGGAGTTGAAACCTAGTCGTAGAGAAGTCCCTGAACCCAAGCAGGTCACCTGCCGCCGTCCCGTTCATTCGTCAGCAATCTCGCGAACCGAGAACAGAATTCGGCCGATGCCGGCGGCGTGGCAGGCGGACATGACCTCGGCCACCTTCTGATGTGCGACCCGGCCGTCGGCGCGGATCATTACCCCTTGATCCGGATAATTTCGCCGAGCGGCTTGCAGCCGGCGCTTCATCTCGGCGACGTCGATCACGTCTTCGTTGTAGGCGATCGTCCCCTCTCGCGACACACGCAGCTTGATGTCGTCCGGAGCATCGGTCAGCGGCTGGGCGCTGGAGACCATCGGAACTTGGACGTCGAGTTTCTGTTCGTCCCAGTCGTAGAGCTTGGTCGCCGCCATGAAAAAAATCAGCAGCGTCAAAATCACGTCGATCATCGGCGTGAGATTGATGAAGAGCGGCTCTTCGGCACTGTTAGATTTACTGTGCAGCATCGGGTTTCAACGTAGCCACAGTCGCCAGACTGCGGGTGAGAGTGCTCAAAGAGACCCGCGTTCTGGCGAAACGCGGTTACGAAGAATCACGCGGACTTTTGATCGGCGGGAGTCGCTGGTCCGCGACGCACTTTTTTCTCTCCCTCACGGGCACGCCCATCGCTGGAGACTAATGCCACCGCTTGGTTCGTCAGCACGTCCATTTCTTGAATCAGTCGATCCATACGGCCCAGCAAATAGTAGTAGGCCGCCGATGCGACAATCGCCACGGCCAATCCGCTGGCCGTCGCGATCAGCGCCAAGCTGATGCCGGACGCGAGCAGCTCGGTCTTGCCGGAACCAGATTGCTGCGACAGCGCATGAAAGGCGCTGATCATGCCCAACACTGTGCCGAACAGTCCCAGCAGCGGAGCGAGCATCGCCAAGCCGCTGATCGCGCGGATGTTCTTGCGCAGATGAAACAATTCCGAATCGGCGAAGTCGCTGATCGTGACGCGAATCTCAAACGACGGTCGCCCGGCGTTCTCAAGGACGATTGCGAAGAAACGCGAAATGGGGCTGTCGTTCTCGCGGCAGACTTCGCTCAACTCGTTCAGCTTGGCGGAGTCCAACGGTCCTTCCCGCAAGCGTTGCAGAAAGCGGGTGACGAACGCGCGCGGCATCACGCGGCGAGCTTGCAGCGCAGTCAAACGTTCGATGACCAACATCAAGGTCAAGACCGAGCAAGCCACGAGCGTCCACATCGGCACGCTGCTGTAGCCGAGGAACAACTCCTTCATTTGCTTCCAGCCCAGCGTCAAACCACCGGGCGTCGGCTCGGCGGCCTTTGGGGATGCAACTTTCGGAGACGCTTCCGCCTTCGGAGCCGGTTCGAGATCGATCGTCGGCTCAGGCTGTTGCAACCAAGCAGGAGTCGCCAAGGCGCTGAAGAGAGCGATGGACTGGGCCTGCGCCGGCAGCGAAGCGAACCAGCCCAACAACGTGGCGGCTCCAAGTGCGAATACAAACAACCGTGTTTTCATGGAAGTCTCTGAGAGGCCCCGTTCGAGTCCGTGAGCGGGCGAACTATAGGCGATGCGAGAGAAGAGTGTGAAGCCGATCGTGTCGCAGACGACAGGTCAGTCAAACTTGAAAGACCGGTCGCCCCGTTTTGCCAGAACGCGGGAGGCCCGAAGTCTGCCGAGTGAGGGAACGATGCCCCCCGACAATCAAGCCGTGACAAACCACTCGCGAGGATTTGCCTCCGACCACGAGAAAAGATGGCGGCGTCTCCTGGGTTGGGATTGCGGGATGGAAATTGTTGCGATGGGACTTCGCACACGGATGCGAGAGGCACACACGGATCAACGAATCGTTCGCTCCGCCCCATCCGTGTGCGCCTCTCGCATCCGTGTGCGAAGCGCCTCGTGTTTGACTCTGCCAGAACTCGCCACCACCACCGCTTCGACCGATCAAAGAAGCCAGCCCGACGCTTGCTTTGCCAGCTCAAGCCTGGAACATGAGCGGCCCCAAACTCCACCGCGAAAGGACCGCTAATGTCGGAAGCCCTCGAATACGATCCGTATGCCCTGCCGAGCGATGCCATCCAAGAACCCCCCGTTTCGCTCTGGGCCGCGCTGAAGAAAATTGGACCGGGCATCATCCTGGCCGGCTCGATTGTCGGGTCGGGCGAGTTGCTGCTAACGACTTCGCTGGGGGCGAATTACGGTTTCGCGTTCTTGTGGCTGATCATTTTCAGTTGCATCATCAAAGTCTTCGTGCAGGTCGAGCTGGGTCGCTACGCGATCTCGTCCGGCAAGCCGACGCTGGGTGCGATCAACGAGTTGCCTGGACCAAGGTTGGGAGCCCATTGGATCGTCTGGTGTTGGCTGTTCATGATGCTGACGACGATCTTTCAACTCGGCGCGATGACCGGCACGGTCGGGCAGTCGCTGAATCTTGCGTTCCCCGGTGTGTCCGCCAGTCTCATCGAATCACTCGGCGGAACGTTCCCCGCGTGGGCGGATTCCATTCGTGCGCGGCCGGAGATTCCGTGGGCCGTGCTGACCTGCGTCACCGCCGTCGGATTACTCTGGAGCGGCAGTTACCGACGAATCGAATTGATCACGACGGTCCTCGTCGTCGGCCTGACATTCATCACGTTGACAGCGACCTGTGCTCTGCCGGCGACGAATTATCCAATTCCCTGGCACAAGGTGGCGGAGGGAATGGTTCCGACCCAAGTGCTGCAAGCTCTCACGTTCAGCGCGCCGGTGCTGGGGATCGCCGCCGCGTTCGGTGCGTTCGGCATCACCGGCGTCGGAGCCTCGGAACTTTTTTACTACCCGTACTGGTGCTTGGAGAAAGGCTATGCCCGCTACGCCGGCCGCTGCGAACCGGGAGACGATTGGGCGAGACGTGCTCGCGGTTGGATTCGCGTCATGCACCTGGATGCCTGGGTGAGCATGATCGTCTTCACGATCTCGACGCTGGCGTTCTACTTCATGGGAGCCACCGTCCTGAATCCGCAGGGGCTCGACCCGAAAGGGACCGACATGATCAAGACGCTCTCGCGAATGTTCGAGGATGCGTTCGGCCCTTGGACGATCGTCGTCTTTCTAATCGGTGCCGGAGCGGTCCTCTTCAAGACGCTCTACATCTCGAGCGCCGGCAACTCACGCCTGCTGGCCGACTTCTTCAGCCTCGCCGGCTTCGTCCGCTACGAACGCCCGGAACAACGAGCCAAGATGATCCACCGGTTCTCACTGCTGATCCCGGTGATCGCTTTGATTCTGTTCGTCACGTTCAAAGACCCGCGGCAGATGGTCGTCATCGGCGGCTTCGCCCAAGGATTGATGCTACCCCTGATCAGCGGAGTCACCGTCTTCTTCCGCTACCGCCGCACCGACCGCCGCATCACACCGTCGTTGGTGCTCGACATCTTGTTGTGGATCGCCTTCGTGCTGATCTCATGCGTGGCGCTGTACGCCGCGAAGGATCAGATCAGCAAATGGATGACGCCGCCAGCGGCTGTCGCGAAGTGAGCGGCGGACGATTACGGCGGCGGGGTCGGGTGTTCGATTTTTCGAAATTGGCGGGATTGAGCGTCATCTGAAATCCACGCCTTCTTCCCGCCAATTCCGAAAAACCGAACACCCGACCCCTCAGCAATCGGTGCTGCAATCTGGAACAAGTCCCGGTTAGACTGGTTTGCGACTGACGAACAACCCAGAAATCAAACGAGGCACTCGCATGAGTATCAGTTCCAAGGCGACCGCCGAAGTTTTTGTGACGGCATTCCGAGCTCTCGCGAAATCACAGCGCGATGAAGTTCTCGTGCGGATCGCTCGCGACCGTTCGTTGCGGCAAGATCTGCTCGACTTAGCGACCATCTCCGATCGTCAATCCGAACAGTCACGCCCGTTTCGTGATTACCTGAGCGAGCGGAGAAAATGAGTCGCGAACTCAGATATTCGCTGCGGATCAAGCGATCCGCCGAAAAGGAGATGGACCGTCTCTCCACGACCGTCTTTGATCGGATCGCGGAAGCGATTTTACAGTTGGAGACTGACCCACGACCGCAGGGAAGCCGCAAGCTTCGCGGCACGGAACAGTATCGAGTGCGTGTCGGCACGTACCGAATCCTGTACACAATCGATGACGGCAAGCGTTCTGTCGAAATCGTCGCTGTCGGCCAC
The DNA here is from genome assembly GCA_945905295.1 of Planctomyces sp. SH-PL62. Taxonomy (GTDB): domain Bacteria; phylum Planctomycetota; class Planctomycetia; order Planctomycetales; family Planctomycetaceae; genus SXKJ01. Next base: position 11,370 of record CAMDPX010000069.1, read on the forward strand.
CGTAAAGACATCTATCGCTAGGGGTGGGGTCGGTCAGGCGTCGAATGACTTGGCCACCGGCGGCTGAAATGGATTTTGGACTTCGATCCCGTGGTACAACTGGCCGTTGTTGAGGTCTTCGGAAAAGATTCGGACACAGCCCGCGCGTTCGGCGGCAGAGATGATCAGCGAGTCCCAATACGAGGTGCCGTATTTTTGCTGGGTGGCGATCGCTCGCTGAACGAGGGAAAGATCCAACGGGACAATTTCAAGTGCTCCCAGTTCCGCAATCACTTCGCCGGCTTCGGACGAGGTCATCGGCTGTGGGATTTTTCTGGTCACCACAACGAAGAATTCGCCCAGCACCTGCGCGGAGAGGACCGCCGTTTGAGATTCCGTGCCTTTGAGCAGCAGTGCTTGAGCTTGGTTCTGCTTCTTCGGGTCTCGCGTGTCGTAGGCATAAATGAGAATGTTGGAGTCGAAGAAGACCTTATCGCTCATAAAGGCTCTCCCGCGTCCATTGGCGTGTCCCCATGTCGCGACCGAGCTTGTCGAAAGTTGCTTGCAGACGCTTCCCGGCCTGCTCCGTTCGATCCGACGACCGCGCCGCCAGCGATTCCACAAAGTTCCGGAGGAGCGTCGTCACCGTCGTGTTTTCCGTCTCCGCAACCGCTTCGGCTTGGGCGAGGACTTCGTCATCCACTTCCAGTGTCAGTTGGCACATCGCAAGGTTCCTGTCATTCGTCGAATCTGGAGAGCCACTCAAGAACAGAACGCCAAATACAGTACCTGGACTGCCAGCGACCGACCAGTCTTGATCCGGCGTCGGAACGGTTCGACGTCTTCTTCCGCGACCGCCGCATCACGCCGACGTTGGTGCTCGACATCTTGCTTTCGTGCTGAACTCTTGCGTGTCGCTGTGCTCCTCCCAGGATCAGATCGGCAAATGGATGGCATCGTTGCCGGTCGCGAAATGAGGCGATTGCGGTAGCGGATCGTCGAGGACACCGACGAGAATTCGGAGTAGTATCCCGCGTCGAGTTTCCATGACGGTTGATTCCCCGTTGCTCTCATCGCGGTCGTTGAGGTGTCTATGGACCTGCTCAGCCCATTACTGATTTCCGTTGGTATCGCCGGGGCGAAGTTTTTGGCGAAGAAGTGGGTTGGAGTCGCAGCCGCCGCGACGGGTCTGTTGGATGGTGAAGTGGCCGGCGAGTTGGCGGGCGGGGTGATTGATTGCTTCAAGGACAAGATCAAGGATGTCCGCGAGCAGCGGAAGGCGGCACGGCTGTTTGAGGACATTGGTGACAAGATCGGCGAGTTACTCCGTCCGACGTTTCAGGAAGCGATCGACGGCGGGCGGATCAATGTCAAAGACGTGACAGACGAATTGGTCGAGACGCTGCATGCCCACGTCACAGTCGACATCTTTGTGAAAGCGGACCTGGACCCCGTGCCGTTGACAGAGGCATTGCGACGCGCTCGGCCGATGCAGCGGGGGACGTTCCGCGCGGACGAACTGACCTTCTATGACCGCGCCTTGGCAGAGACGGTGCGGTATCTGGTGAGCACGGCGACCGATCTGCCGCGATTCGCAGAAGTGTTTGCGACCGAGAGCCTAACGCGGCTGACAGGGATCAAGGATGACACACGTCGCCTCCCGCAGATGGAAATGCTATTGAATCGACTCGCACGGTTTGTGGAGTATGAACTTCCGATGTCGCTGGGCACGACACAGCGGATTGAGTTGTCGGTCAAGGCGACTCACACCCCAGACGACGGCCTGGCGGCGCGGTTCGAGGCGGACTATCGACATGCGGTCGAGCGGAATCTGGATTATCTGGAACTGTTTGGCGCAGACCTGTCGCCGGAGGCTCGGCGGCATTCGCTCTCAGTCGCGTATGTGTCGCTCAGTGTTCAGCGACAGACTGACGAGTCTAAAGAGGGCACCAACTTGACGGCGGAATCACTGTTGGATTCTCTGCCAGGGAACGGAGGCCGGTTGCTGATTCGCGGGGAGGCCGGGAGCGGTAAGAGCACGCTCTTTCGGTGGGCAGCGATCCAGGCGGCACGCATGCTCGATGAGAGGTCCGCCCGCGAACGCTTTCAAAAAACCTATCGGCTGCAGGAAGCGACATTCAATGCGGATGATGAGGCGGCCTTTGAAGCCACGAGCCGGGAGCATTGGCGGAATCGAATCCCCTTCCTGATCCGTCTGCGCGATTGCACGTCGGGGGAGTTGCCGTCGCCGAATCAGTTCCCGGAACTGGTGGCGAAGGAGGTGGGGCACGCACCGGTGAATTGGGTCAAAGACGTGCTCAAACAGGGTCGTGGGCTGGTATTGCTGGATGGCGTGGATGAAGTCGCGAATTTGGATCGACGCGAGCTCTATGTCGCGATCAAAGCGATCGTGGAGACCTTTCCCGGCTGCTACTTCCTGGTCAGCACGCGGCCGGAGGCGGTGGAGGAAGGCTGGCTGAAGCGGCTCGACTTTCGCGAGGCGGCGATCAATCCGCTGACGAACGTGGATCGCGAGCAGTTCGTCGATCAGTGGCATGAGGCCGTGCGTGAGGAACTGAAGCGGCTCGGGCAGCCGGTGGATGCTTTGTCGCTGGAGGCTGATTCGCTCAAGAAGAAGCTGAAGGAGAATGCGACGCTGGCGCGGCTGGCCACGAATCCGTTGATGGCGGCGATGATCTGTGCGTTGCATCGCCGCAGTGGCGAGCACATGCCACCCAGCGAGGCGGAGTTGGTCGAGCGGCTGTGCTTCATGCTGCTGGATGAGCGAGACCGGCTGAGCGGCTTGAAGCCGGAGGCGTATGTCGCCTCCTTTCGCAGGCTGAAGTATCGGGAAAAGAGGGCGGTGGTCCAGGAACTTGCCTATCACATGCTCGTCCAGCGAAGCCAGTCGTCGCTCGATCGGGATGAGGCTCAGCAGAAGGTGAAGGAACGGCTCGAACTGCTCCAGCAGTCACCGGACGATGCGGCGGACGTCTTGCGGGCGCTGATCGAGCGGAGCGGCATGTTGCGCGAACGCATGCCGCCACGAACACAACATAGCCAGGCTCTGCCGGCGACGATCGATTTCCTGCACAACACGTTTAAGGAGTATCTGGCCGGGACGCGGCTGGGGCAGGAAGGATCGGACGGTTTGCTGGCCGAGCATTGGGACAAGTCGGATTGGGTACCGGCAATATTGTTTGCCGCGACGGTTGAACGCTCGGGCTTCGCCAGCCAGTTGATCCAGAAGCTGCTGCCCGACAAGGATGTCGAGCTGGTGCGGCTGATGGTCAAGCGGGGGGAATACAAACGCAATCTGACTAAGGCGGATGTACAGACGCGGCGGCAGCTCTTGCTCGCGTTGCGTTGCCGGGCGGTCGCGTGGGAAGTGGACCCGGAGTTGGCGAAGCAGTTGCAGCCGGCGGAGGAATACCTCTTTCCACCGCGCTCGATGGCTGAGGCGGATGCGCTAGGCGAGGCGGGCGACGCGGTGTTGCCGTTCCTGAACCGATTGGCCGCCGACTACGACGGCAAGCGGAATGCTGACCTATCCGCTGCGTGCATCCGAGTTTTGCGCCTGATCGGTGCTGAGGCGACCCGCCCCCTCTTGAAAGGCTACATTCATGACGAACGCGACGCGGTGCTGGCCGAGCTCTGCCAATCCATCAACCCACTGGAGATCCCCGCCGTCCAACGCATGGTGCAAGAATCAGTCAGCGGTCAGGTTTATACCAAGCAGGCGAGCATCCGACGGCAGATTGTGGACCTGTCGCCCCTGGCTGGACTAAGCGGAGTGACATCACTCAACCTCATTAACACTCAAGTGACCGACCTGTCGCCGCTGGCCGGGCTGAGCAGTCTGAGATTGCTCGACCTCACCGGCACGCAAGTGAGCGACCTGTCGCCGGTGGCCGGGCTGAGCGGGCTGACATTTCTTCTTCTCTCCTACACGCAGGTGAGCGACCTGTCGCCGCTGGCCGGGCTGAGTGGGCTGACATCGCTCACCCTCGGTGACACTAACGTGAGCGACCTGTCGCCGCTGGCCGGGCTTAGCGGGCTGACATCGCTCTACCTTCGTGCCACACAAGTGAGCGACCTGTCGCCCTTGGTCGGGCTGACGAAACTCTCGCACGTCTGGGTGTCCGACCACGAGAGGCTGACGATTCCCGAAAGTCTTCGCGGCATTGTCCGATAGTTGCCGGCCGCATTTAAGATTGGAGGGTGAGCACTCTCTCCCGTCCTTCGATCGCTCAAAAGAGATGGGCAAGTGGCGGGGCGACCGACGAGGGGATCGTCAAGGGAATGTGGTTCGACGAAAGTGGCACGTTGTATCGAGACACCTGCCGCAAATTGTTCGTGAAGTGTGACAACAACCGTGTGAAAGAAGTTCAAGAGACTGTCAAATCCATCGGCCGGATGCTCGGCCAAAAAGCGATGTGGATTGAATTCGACTTCAGCGACAACGCGCAGGTCATCGACTGCGAATCATGAAGGAGACCGATCATGGCCGCAGCCAAAGTCAACAAACCGAAGCAGTTCCTCGACGAAGCCCGCAAACTGCACCGCCGTAAAGTCAGCTCCACCGAATTCTGGAACTCGCTCTGCGGAATCGACGGCCAATTGAGCCGTCTGTTCCCGACTCAAACCGAGCGAGTCGCATTTTCCAAGACCACCGAATGGAAAAAGTTCCACGAGCTTTGGCAGGAGCTGCAAGAACAAGACAAGCGATCGAATCGCACCTTCGCCGCCTCCACGGCCAGCGCGAATGGGACCGTGATTCTGCGACTTCCCAAATCCGTTCACTCGGCTTTGATCCGCGAAGCGGAACACGAGGGAACGTCACTCAACCAGTTGTGCGTCGCCAAACTCAGCGCTCAGTTGGCCGAGGTCGTGTCCTGAATCCCGTGCGTGGCCAATGCGTCCGGGGTCGAGTGATGCCGTCCGCCGCGCTATTCAAAAAACTCGCGCACTCGAACCGAGAATCCGGGCAGCACGTCCGGCAGTTTGAGGAGGTCGTCGTCGGAGAGTTGTCGCGGCGCAGAGTCGGGAGTGTCGACCAGCACGAATTCCTCCTTGGGTTCGACCTGGCGTGAGGATCATCGGAAGCGACTTGCTCGAAAACTGCATCGCGCCGATGATGGACATGAACAGTGCGAGCAACAATTTCGTTCGTCGGAAAGGGAGATCATGGTTCAAGTCGGCATTGCCGAGATTCGAGACAACTTGGCGGACGCGCTCAACAAGGTGGCCTCTTCGGGTGAGCGAGTTGTCTTGGCGCGGCGCGGCAAGGGAATCGCCGCCTTGGTGTCGATGGAAGACTTGGATTTGCTCGAGAAGATGGAAGACGAAGCGGACCTCAAGGCGGCTAAGAAGGCTCGCAAAGAAAAGGGTTCGGTCTCGCTGGAAAAAATCAAAGCTCGGCTGGGGATGAAGTGAGATGGCTGCTCGACGCTACCGAATCGAGTTCAAGCCGTCTGCCGAAAAGGCTCTCGACAAGCTGTCGGCTGATCTTCAAAAGCGGGTTGTCCGAGCCATCGAACTGCTGGCCGACGATCCGCGTCCGCCCGGTGTCGTGAAGATGGCCGGAGATGACAACCTTTGGAGAGTCCGCGTCGGATCGTTTCGGGTTGTGTACGAAATCCACGATGACCTGTTGGTCGTGATGGTGTTGCGAGTCGGTCATCGTCGCGACGTTTATCGAGGTTGAGGTGGAACATGAAACCGCGCGCTCGGCGCGGGGCTCCCGACCCCGCCGCTTCACCGGACCGCAGGTCTCCCCGAATTGTTGGAGACCTGCGGTGCTTGGCCCCGGACCAATGTAGGTGGGATCGTGGACCCGCCATACCGTCGAGGCGGGCAATTGTTGCGAATGCATCTTGAGCGACGTAACCTTCGTCTGGCTTGCCAACGATGTCGCAAGAAGGATCGAGGTTGAGGTCGCAATGAGATTTCGCGGGCTAGGGATGTTGATCGTGGGAGTCGGACTCGTGCTGAGTCTCGGCGGGCGCGGTCATGCCGCCGAACCGATGCGCGAGTTTCTCGACGGGCTGCGGGCGCGGCAGTATTACGATTGGGCGATGCTGTATTTGGAGCAGCTTCAGGACAGGCCCGATTTGCCGGCCGAGCTGCGGGTGCTCATTCCTTATGAACGAGCGGTGACGCTCAGCGAGTCGGCCAAGCATTCGGTCAGCCCGGAGACGCAGCAGCGGCAGCTCGATCAGGCGTTGGGGTTCCTCGAACAGTTCACGAAGGACAGCCCGAAGCATCCGCTGGCCGCGACGGCGAACAGCACGCGGGCCGGGTTGCTGCTGAGCAAGGCTCGCGTGGACATCTTGCAGGCCAAGCTGCCGGCCAACAAAGACAATCATGCCGAGTTTCAGGACAAGGCTCGCGAACAAATCACGCTCGCCCGTGCGGTCTTCGAGAAGGCTCACGATCAGTACAAGGCGGCGTGGGATGCGTTCCCCAAGTTCATCGAAAAGACGGCCGAGCCGGTGAAGTTCGAGGCTCGGCATCGGGCAGAGGTCAATTACATGCGGGCGCAGTTGGATGTCGCGCTGTGCGAGTTCGAGGAGGCTCAGACCTACGATCCCAACACGACGAACCGCAACTTCCATCTGAAGAAATCGGTCGAGCTGTTTCATGGCATCTTCACGAAATACCGCTCGACGGTCGGCGGCCTGCACGCGCAGATGTGGGAAGCTAAGTGCTACGAAGAGATGAACGACCCGCAGCGAGCACTCGGTATCTATGCCGAGTTGCTGACGCATCCGCCGGAGGGCTTGAAGGCGTTGCAGGATCAAGTGCGGCACTTCCGATTGATCTGCCTCAACCACGATCAGCGGCGCGAGTATTCGATGGCGATCGTCGAAGCCGAGGATTGGATCAAAGCTGCCAAACAAATCGAGCAGCGGAGCGCGGCCGGGCAAGGGGTGCGTTGGGAATTGGTCACGGCTCTCGAAAAGCAGGCGGACAGCAGCGGGATTTCACAAACCGAAAAGGACAAGCTGCTGCGGCAGGCGATCACGCATCTGACAACGCTCTCGAAATGGCCGGGGGCGTATCGTGATCTCGCGACGCAGCGAGTTCGTGATCTCAACCTGCGATTGAAAGGCAACGATGGCGCGGGTGATCCGAAAGATTTCTACTCGGCGTTCACGCTCGGCCAAGACTTGGTGAAACGCGCGGGGGAGAAGAAGACCACGCTCGATGCGTCGATCCAGAATAAGCAGGCACGCGACGACATTGAAAAGCTTCGAGCCGATCACCGCGGACTCGTCAAAGAACAAATCCGCGTGCTGCGGCTGGCGCTGGAGTTGGCGGATAAGTCGGCAACACGCGCTGACTTGAATCAGTGCCGCTATCTTTTGGCCTACGGTTACTACCTCGCCGACAAGCCGTATGAGGCGGCGATCTGTGCAGAGGCGGTCGCGTTCAATCCGACGAAAGACAAGCAGGACGAGCAGACGGCTCTCGATGCGGCGTACCTCGCGGTGGCCAGTTACATCAAAGGCTTCAATCAGACGCCGGGTGAATTGAAACCCTTACGCGATGTGGACACGCGGCTGATGGTTCGGCTGGCGGAATACATCACCGCGAAATGGCCGTCACACTCGAAGGCCAATGAAACACGCATGCTCGTCGGCCGCACGTTCGCTCAGACCGATCAGCCCAAGATCGCCGCCCAATGGTTCCTGCGCGTTCCAGAAACCGCCGAGAACTTTCCGGAGGCTCAATGCTCCGCGGGGCAAGCGTTGTGGCAGCAATACTTGATGGGTTCGATTGACGAAGACGTCGCGCTGCGGCCGACTCCCGAAGAGTTGTCGAAATGGCGCGGCGATGCGGAACGCTTCCTGCAAACTGGCATCGATCGCTTGCAGAAGAAGATCCCCGAACAAAGCAAGACACCGGACGATCTCGTCGCGTCGAAGTCGGCGCTGGCGGAAATCCTGCTCTCGGCCGGTCGGTATCAGCCGGCAATTGATCTGCTCAGCAAGCAACCGCACAGCGTGTTGGTTGCGATTCATGTGGACGACGAAACGCGACGGCCGGCGCATCCCAGCATTCACAGTGCGCGGTTCGCGTCGCACATCTATCAACTGCTGCTGCGTGGCCGCGTCGGCTTGCAGCAGTTGGACGACGCTCGTGAAGTCATGGCGCGGTTGGAACAACTGGCCGAGCACAGCGGCGGGGCGGACGCGGTCACGGCGGTTTATGTGCAGCTTGGTAAGGAACTCGAAAAGGAACTCACTCGGCTGAAGGGAGCAGGCGACAAGCAGCGATTCGGCGAGGTCCGCAAATCGTTCGAGCAATTCCTCGACAGCATGTATCAGCGCAGCGATCAAAACCTTTCGTCGCTGACCTGGATCGCCGAGACGTATTACGGACTCGCGCAGTCGTCGCTCGACAATGCTGCGGAATCGAAGACTTACTTTGAGCGAGCGGCTGCGACCTTTGTGTCCATCCTCGACCGCGCGAAGAAGGAGAAGGCGTTCAGCGACAAGGACCGGCTGGCCGGAGTTCGCTTGCGACTGGCCAATTGCAAACGACGGCAAGGAGACTTCGACGAAGCGGAAAAATTGCTCAAGGCCTTGATCGTCGAACGCCCGCGAGCGGCCGACGTCCAGTTCGAGGCCGCTTACGTTTACTTCGATCAAGGACTCGTTGGCAAAACCGACTTCCTCAAGAAGGCGGTGGACGGCGTGAATCGTGGGCAGAAAGGGGAAGTCTGGGGCTGGACGGAACTCAGCACACGCCTGCAACGGCTGATCGCCGATGGCCGGACGGAGACGCGCGATCGCTACGGCGACAAGCTGTATGAGGCTTGGTACAACGTTTCCCTCTGCCGGCAGAAGCTGGGACAAGCTCAGTCGACGACGGCGAAGAAACAGGCGGAACTGGAAACGGCCAAGAGCGTCATCGAGACCTTCGTCCGGATTACGGTTGATATCCCGGACGACTGGTGGAAGAAGTTCGATCGGCTCTATCGGCAGATTCAATCGGACTTGGGCCAATCACCGAGTCCGCTTGAACGCCCGACGACCTTGGTGATCGCCGCCGCACCGGCCAAACCGAAAACGGAGAAAACGGAAACAGCCACCTCTGCTCCGAAGAAGAAAGCCAAAGCCGAAGCGGGGGAGGCACCAAAGCCATCTGGCGGAGGTGCGATGGCGGTGGTCGTCTTCGTTCTGATCCTGGTGGGAGGGGGCGGTACGTCGATCTGGATGGTGCTCAAGAAGAAGAATCACAAACGCGCGGATCGAACGTCGCGCGATACCAGCGACGTCACGTTCTCGGCGGCGGCGGACGAACCAGCGGCGGGACCAGTTTTTGAAATGCAAGAAGTCGCCACGCGGCGCAAACCGACCGTCACCAAGAAAGCTGTTAAGAAACCGACTAGGCCGAAAGACGCATGAATTCAAACGTAGCCGCACTCGCCAGAGTGCGGGCCACCTACGCCTCACCCCGCGTTCTGGCGAACGCGGCTACTTTTTCTCGGAACTCACACCATGACTAAATTCCGCAACCTCGCCATCGCCACCCTCGCACTGACTGCTTCGCCGCTTTGGGCCATTGACACTGTCACGGTCAAAAGCACCAACAAACAGATTCTGGGCGAGATCAGCACGGCGAATAAGACCGAGGTGACCATCAAGCCGAAGACGGGCGACGCGGTGAAGATTCCCGCCAACGACATCGCTGCTATCAAGTGGGAAGGGGAACCCGCCAAGCTCAACATCGCCAAAGGGGATGAGGAGCGCGGCAATTTCGAGAAGGCTCTCGATACCTACGGCGAAGTCCACAAGGACGCCAGCGGCAAGCTCAAGACGTATCTTGATTTCTTGATCGCCCGGACGATGGCCAAGCAGGCGCTCGAAGAGGACTCCAAGCTCGACGACGCGGTGAAAAAGATGGAAGCGTTTTTGAAAGCGAACCCCGAGCACGTTGGCTTCTATGAGTCGCAAAGCTATCTCGGACTGCTTTACTCCTCGAAGGGGGACTACGCGAAAGCTCAGGCCGCGTTTGAAGGCTTGGGCAAAGCTCCTTGGAAAGATTTCCAAATCGCCGCCAAGGTCGCTGTCGGCCGGATGCAGCTCAAGCAGAACAACATCGACGGAGCCAACAAGACTTTCGAGGAAGCCGCTTCCGGCAGCGCGGAGACCGACGCCGAGAAGGCTCGCCGTGCCGAAGCTCAAGTCGGCAAAGCGGCCTGTCTCGTCAAGCAAGCCAAGCACGAAGAGGCCTTGAAGCTGATCGACGAAATCATCAAAGCCACCTCGACGGAAGAAGCGGGAACAATGTCCGTCGCTTACGTGTTGCAAGGAGACTGCTATCAAGCTCAGAAGCAGATGAAGGACGCGGTGCTGGCCTACCTGCACGTCCCCGTGCTGTTCCCCAAACAGAAGGCTGCGAAAGCGGAAGCGCTGTATCACCTCGCGAAGATTTCGGGGGCCATTGGCCAACCCGATCGTGCCGCCGAGGCTCGTGATGAGTTGCTGGAAGAATACCCGAACAGCGAATGGGCCAAGAAGCTGCAAGCCGACGGCGCGGCCGCAACCGGCGACGCGGCCAAGTGAAATCGTGGGGCAGGTTTTCAACCTGCCCGCCCTCGTTACAACGAAGTTCCGATTCGTCTGCTCGTTGAGTGTTGTGAAAAGTTCTTGTTCGGGCAGATTGAAAACCTGCCCCACTCGGAGACCACAATGTCGTTGGATCGACCATCGTCTGAACTGCATCGCCGCGGGCGATTCGTTCTCGTTGCTGTGTTTTTGACCGCACTGATGAGCATCCTGCCATTCGCGGCCCCGGCGAATGCTTTTCAAAACGAAGCCATGCCGGACGCTGCCGAACCAGCCGCGAAGCCCGCGAACGCCGCGCCCGCCGCTGAACCTGCGGCCGACGTGCCGCAGCAAAAGACGTTCTTGAAATGGCTGATCGACGCCTCAGGTCCGTTCGGCGCGTGCGTCTTCATCGAGTCGTTCATCATGGTGGCGCTCATCATCATGAGCATCATGCAGATTCGCCGGACGGTGTTCATGCCGCCGGATTTTCTGTCTGAGTTTGAAGGCAAGCTGACCGCTCGCGACTACCAAGGTGCGTTCAATACCGCCAAGGAAGACGAGTCAATGCTGGCGCGGTTGTTGGTCGTCGGCATGGCCAAGTTGCAGAAAGGTCCGGACGAGGCACTCGCGGCGATGGGGGAATCCGGGGAAGACGAGAACATGGCCCTCGAACATCGTCTGAGTTGGTTAGCTTTGATCGCGACCACCGCGCCGATGTTCGGATTGCTGGGCACCGTGCAGGGGATGGTGCAGGCGTTCGATGAGATCGCAAATTCCAGCACGACTCCCAAACCTTCCGAACTGGCCGAAGGCATTCAGCTCGCGCTGGTCACGACGCTGGAAGGTTTGATCGTCGCGATCCCGGCGATGATCGCCTACAGCCTGCTAAGGAATCACTTGATTCGGCTGATGTTCGATGTCGGCCGCTCCGGTGAAGACTTGCTGAAACGAATGCAGGCTCGGCCGGCAGCAACCGCGACGACCGCGCCGGCTTGATCATCTGAACTGGCGAGCCGGCGGGCGTTAGCCCCCGGACGATGACGCCATTGTCCGGGGGCTAACGCCCGCCGGCTCACCTGATTTGTCACTCGTAGTGAACGCGACTCCTCGGAAGCCTCTCATGAAGTTCAAGTCGCCTCCCATGCCGTCGGCGGAAATGGACATGACGCCGATGATGGATCTGACGTTTCAGCTCATCAGCTTCTTCATGATGGTCACGAACTTCGACCAGACGCAGGTTGACGAGCGAGTCCGCCTGCCGACCGACGCACTGGCGAAGCCACCCGAAATGAAGGTCGAACACGAATTGGTCGTCAACATCGGCTACAAGCGTGCCAAGGATGGAAGTCGGCTCGATCCGCTGCCGTTCGTGTTCTTACCCGGTGAGGAATTGCGCGTCCCCGAATACAAACAGCGTCTGATGCAGGAAGCTCGCATCTATCAGGCCAAGTCCGTCAAACTTGCCGACGTGACAATCGTCGTGCGTGCCGACGCGGACGTGCCGACAGGCCAAGTCCAAGAATTCATCAAGCTGTCACAGGACGCCAAGTTCGAGAAGTTCGCTCTGCGAGCACAACAACCGACCGATTGATGGGAAGGGGTCGGGAGTCTTTTTCTCGTGCCCCGCAAGTTGAATCAGAATCCTGCATTGATTGACGGGGCACGAGAAAAAGACTCCCGACCCCGTGACTCCGTGAGACCCATCATGAAGATCAAGCAGCAAGAACCCGCGAGCTTGCAGCAGCAAACGACGCCGATGATCGACGTCACGTTTCAACTGCTGACATTCTTCATGTTCACATTGAAGATCGTCGGCCCGGAGGGTGACTTCAACATCAACATGCCGCCGCCTGGAGCCGGTGCGGCGAAGTCCGAAGTGCTGCCAGACATCAAAGTCCGCCTGGTCGCGGCGGCGGACGGTGGCCTCGCCAGCTTGAGGCTCGGCGAACGCCAACTCGGCAATGGGCCGGGAGCCTTTCAAACGCTCAACAACGAAATCCTGAAGCTGATCGGCCGCGAGAACTCGGCGCGCAGCAAAGAGATCGAGGTCGAGATCGACGCCGATTATCAATTGCACTTCGACTTCGTCGTCAAAGCAATCGGGGCCTGCACCGGCCGAATGAGTCCCGACGGCAAGACGATCATCCGCTACGTCGAGAAAATCAAATTCGCGCCGCCGAAAGGGAACCCGGAGGCATGAGAGTGCTCCGTCAATGAAGCGTCGTTGGCCTTCGAGCAGGTCGAGCGAGTATTGAAGGGCCGTTGAAGTCGAGCCAGAATGGTCGCCACCAACCACGAGGAGCCGATTGATGTCTGCCGTTCCGAAAACCAAACTCACCGAAGCAGAGTATCTCGTCAAAGAGCGGAAAGCCGAGTTCAAAAGCGAGTTCTACAAAGGCGAAATGTTCGCGATGTCCGGTGCCAGTCGCGAACACATTCTAATCACCAGCAACCTCGTCGCCGCGTTGCACACACAATTCAAAGGCCGCTGCTGTGAGGTCTATTCCAACGACATGCGAGTCAAAGTCTCGGCCACGGGGCTTTACACCTATCCTGATGTCGTGATCGTCTGCGGCGAGCCGGAATTCATCGACGCGGAAGTCGATACGTTGCTCAATCCAACCGTGCTGATCGAAGTCCTTTCGCCCTCGACCGAGTCCTACGATCGCGGGACCAAGGCCACTCAATACCGGCGCATTCCGTCACTACGCGAGCATGTCCTAATCTCTCAAGAGCGTCCCCACGTCGAGGTGTTGAGCCGGCAAGCGGACGGCAACTGGTTGTTGCGAGAGTCCAGCGAACTCGATCAAGTCGTGACGCTGCCGTCAGTTTCTGTCAGCCTGCCGATGCGTGAGATTTACGATCGGATCACGTTTGAAGCGCCGCCGGCGACGGAGCCTGCGTGACGTGGGGCACGTTGTCAACGTGCCCGCTCGATTCTGGCACGTTGGAAACGTGCCCCACGGCATCCTTCGACAGACTCACGACAATGCCGATCGACACGAGGCTGATGACCAAGTTGCTGCCGCCATAGCTGAGCAGCGGATGCGAGATCCCTTTGGTCGGCATCATTGAGGTCACGACAGCAACGTTCATCACCGCTTGCAGAACCATTTGGCTCAGCAGCGTCACTCCGACGAGAGACTCGAAGCCGCGCCGGTCATGATGCCGGAAGAGGCTCAGTCCGGTGACGAAGAATCCGGCCCACAGCAGCACGAGGCCCAGCGAACCGACGAGGCCCAACTCTTCGCCGACCACTGCGAACACGAAGTCGGTGTTCGCTTCCGGCAGATAGCTCAGCTTTTGCCAGCCCTTGCCGATGCCGACTCCCATTAGCCCTCCGGAGCCGAATGACAACAGCGACTGCTTGACTTGGTACGACGCCTGATCGACATCGGACCACGCGGCCGCGAAGTCGGTGATCCGCTTCCATTGATACGGCTTGAGCGTCATCGCGACCGCCGCCGCCGGGATCAGTCCCAGCGCGAAGTTGCGGATCGGCCATCCGCCGAGGAACAGCAGCAGGCCGCTCGACACCGCGAGGAAGGCGGCGGTGCCGAGGTCGGGTTCCTTCAACACCAGCGGCAACGCGATCGCGATCGGCAGGACAAACGGAATCGTGCCGGCAAACCAGCGCCGCAGGTTGTCTTGTCGCTTGACGAGCATCGCTCCCAGCAGCAGCGGCAGCGTGATCTTCGCCAACTCCGACGGCTGCATCTGAAACGGACCGAGCCGAATCCACCGCTGCGAGTCGTTCACTCGGGTTCCGATCCCTGGAATCAACACGGCAGCCAGCAGCACCACGGTCCCGGCAAACAGCCACGGTGCGGACTCTTTCCAGAACCGCGACGGCAGCAGCGAACACATGCTCGCCACGATCACTCCCACCACGAGATGCATGACGTGGCGAGACAGATAGATCTGCTCAAATTCTGTCGGTCGCGACGTCACGCTGGCGCTATGGACCATCAGCACGCCGAAGCCCAGCAGCACGCACACCAGCGTCAGAAACAGATTGCGATCCGAGTTCACAACAGCCTCAGCACGAGTTTGTCGTCACCGCGTTTCGCCAGAACGCGGGTCTTCCGCCAGTCGCCCGCGTTCTGGCGAAGCGCGGCTACCCGCTCCATCGGCCCGGCCGAGCGAATGGCTCAACACCTTATCCCGTGCGCCGGACTGTGACGGCGAGAAGTTTGTTTGCGTGCGACAGAGTCACGAAGAACGCTGAGCCGCGTCCGCGGAGTTTGCCTGATCGGCACATGACAATCCGCCGGCGCGGTCGGCTCAAACCGACTTTTGGATTACTCTGCAGTCAGAGCTCGTAGAATGGAAGCAGACTCAGTGCCTCGCGCTCCGTGCGCAACTCGCAGGGTTCTGTCAATTCTGAATTCAGAATTGGCCGACGCGCGGCATCGGTGGTCGTAGCGATTCAGTTGGCCAATTGTGAATTGTGAAGTGCCTGACCCCGGTGTGCCGCAGTGACCCACAACGATTGACTTGAAAGACATTCAATCGACTCGGACGAAGCTGGCGGCGAGATTGAGGTGTCGTGCTCCCGACGGGGGGCAGGCACTTCACAATTCACAATTGGCCGAAATGAAGTCTTCTCCGAGTTCCACGTCGCGCTCGGCCAATTCTGAATTCTGAAATGCCAGACCCCGGACTATTTCCAATCGCGGGCGAATTGGAGGGCGCGTTGGCGGACTGGTCCGCTGAGGGTCTGGTCCGCCGAGAGGGCGGCGAGACATTCGGACTGCGGGTGGACCTGGGGTCGCAGGATGCGAATCGCTGTTGTGGCCGGTCGCTGTTGTGGCCGGTCTCCCGACCGCGCCACTGTGCGTTGACCGAAGGTCTCCTCATGCGAACGGCAGAATGATTTCGACTTCAACGCTTCTTGGCCGTTCGTGGAGACCTTCGGTCGGACCGGGTGGCTCGGTCAGGAGACCGGCCACAACAAGCACAACAAGAGACCGGCCACAACAAAGCTGCACTCCCACACGCTGAGCGATTTCAACCAACCACCGTCACGATTCCATGGAGACTCGCCGCAACTCCGGTTCGTGGCCGAAACGAGCCGCGATTTCGTCCAGAGTGGTCGGGTGAATTCCCGGTGGCAAATCGCCATTCGCAGCGAACGGTGGAATCATTTCGGTGGCTCCTTCGATGGCGGTTCCGGCTTCCATTCGCGAGCAAACTGCAGCGCTCGTTGCCGAACCGCCTCGCTGATCGTCTGGTCGGAGGAGATGGCGTTGAGCCATTCGGACTGCGGTTTGTCGTGGGCTCGCAGGAAGTGAAGCAGACTCAGGGCTCACACGCAGCTCGCAACACGCAAATATATTTCAAAGAGTCGCGTCCCCGTTCCGCAGCCGAGTACACGCCACAGCCGCAAACAATCCCATGCTCGATCGTCCGCACCTGCGCACGGTTCTCAGTATGTTGCTGGCAATTCACCACGACGTCTTCGCGCGTGATGCGACGCGGCGACACCTTCAGGGCGTGTGTTGCCACCTGGCGGCCGTAACTGAGACAGGTCCGGCAGGTCTTCAGGAAATCCCATCAACTCCAGCAGTAGATCGGGTGCAAACTGTTTGGCCATCGCGATGATTTCGATCCACAGTCGGCGATAATGAATCGCTTCCGCCGAGTTCAGCCTGAGAGCTTGAATGATGCGGCGAGCTTCGGCGGATCGCCCGACGATTTGGCCATCGTTTTCGACGATCACTTCATGACTGAGCAACGCCTGCGACGGATCGTCAATCAGTCGATCCCCTTTGGCGGAATTACATCGCGAGCAGGCGAACCAAAGATTCTCATACGCCAGCCGTTGGTTGGGAAAACGCCGGCTGGGGAGAAAGTGTTCGACGTCCAGCGACGTAGCTCGGTCCCACTGTTCTCGGCGAAGGCAGTAGACGCAACGAAACGAGAACTCATCGCGCAACCAAGGCCGAAAACTCGCAGGCTGCCGGTAGCCTTGGGGTCCAGGCCTGCGAACGAGCGGATGCTCCGGGTACTCGAACGGGATCATTCGTCACGACCGCTTGTTTCGAGTCAGTTTGACCAACCGAGCATGGAGTTGCCGCGTCTGGGCGATGGGCAACGGAGCGACGCGGCGCAGGTAGTCGTCCATTTGAGCTTGCAGGCTGGTCAATTCCGAGGACTCAGCCGCTGTGAGCGTTCCGGCAATCTCTTTGTCGATCAATTCAAAACGGCGAGCATTCTTTGCATCGGACCAATCGTCGTTGCCGGCGGATTTCCGTCGAGTGTTTGGTTCGTCCGGGACCAGCCAATACCGTCGATGCGTTCGCGTATCTTCGACGGCAAGCGGCCGGTTGCCCAGGCGATCAAGTTCCAGCAGCAAATCACTGGACAACTTCGCAATCATCGTCGCACCTCTGAAGACCTGCCGGAACCGAATCACGAAGTCGCACGATATCAACGCTCGTTGCCCCGTCAAGATGCGGACGAACGATGTGACATCCAGCCTACGGCTTCCAATCGCGGGCGAACTGCAGGGCGCGTTGGCGGACGGGGGCGCTGAGGGTTTGGTCGGAGGAGATGGCGTTGAGCCATTCGGACTGCGGTTTGTCGTGGTCTCGCAGGAAGTGAATCAGACTCAGCGCCTCACGCTCCGCGCTCGGCGCGGATCTCCTGACCCCGCCGCTCCTTTTTGTTTTTTCATTCGTCCCTCGGTGAGCAATTCCCTTCGCCCGGCGTGTACGCTTTCAACGTCGCTGATGACGACGCTACCATGCCGACAGAATTTCGCAGTTCATTGGTTTCTGGGAGTAGCCGTCATGCCCAGTGTTTCGATTTCGACCGGTGTTGAACAAATGATTGTGGCCCGCATGGCGTCAGGGCGCTACGCCTCACACGATGAATTGCTGCACGAGGCGTTGCTGATTCTGGCCGATGAGGACCAGCACGTTGCCGCGCTTCAGGAAGCGATCGCCGAAGCCGATTCCGGAAATCCAGGAACGCCATTGGAGGTCGTGTTCGAGCGACTCAAACGAAAATACGAAGTAACGACCGCCACATGAACTTTCGCGTCGTTTTCCAAACTCCCGGCGAACGCGATTTGGACGAAGCGTATCGCTGGATCGCCGCTCACGAGCCTCTGGCGGCGGAGCGTTGGCGTGAGCGATTTTACCTCGCGTTGAAGTCGCTGGAGTCCGATCCGGAGCGGATGCCCTTGGCGGAAGAAAACAAATTCGTCACGCGTGAGTTGCGTGAATTTCACTTCGGCAAATTGCCTTATGTGTTTCGCGTGTTGTTCTTCGTCGATGGTGATTTGGTTCGCATCGCTCGGATTGTTCGTGCTCAGCGCCGCTTGTTGACCAAGGCCCAAATGTCGGAGGCGATTCAGACAGACCTGCCCACCGACCAATCACTCCTCTGAATTGCCAGACCCCGGGCGACAACCTACGGCTTCCACTCGCGAGCGAACTGTAACGCCCGTTGCCGAACCGACTCGCTGATCGTCTGGTCGGAGGAGATGGCTTTGAGCCATTCGGACTGCGGTTGGTCGTGGGCTCGCAGGAAGTGAATCAGACTCAGGGCCTCACGCTCCGCTCGCAACGTAGGTTGGGACTCCGTCCCGACCCGTGTTTCAAAACTTTGCCAATGACTTTCGCACCGACGACCTGCGGCGGCGTCGCGCGTTTGGGCGGTTCACGCCAAACGGTCGGGGCGGAGTCCCAACCTACGCTACGGCTTCCACTCGCGAGTGAACTGTAGCGCCCGTTGCCGAACTGCCTCGCTGATCGTCTGGTCGGAGGAGAGGGCGTTGAGCCATTCGGACTGCGGTTGGCTCTGGTCGCGCAGGAAGAGAAGCAAACTCAGGGCCTCACGCGGTTGTGGCCGGTCTCCTGACCGAGCCACGGTTCGTTGACCGGAGGTCTCCTTGTTCGAGTGACAAAAATGTCTCGACTGCAACGCGACTTGACCGTTCGGGGAGACCTAACGGTCGGGCGAGGTGGCTCGGTCAGGAGACCGGCCACAACGCATTCATTTCCAATCGCGGGCGAATTGCAGGGCGCGTTGGCGGACGGGGTCGCTGAGGGTTTGGTCGGAGGAGAGGGCGTTGAGCCATTCGGACTGCGGTTGGCCCTGGTCAAGCAGGAAGTGAATCAGACTCAGCGCCTCACGCTCCGCTCGCAAACTCAGGCATTCACGGCATCCCGTCCCATTCTCTCGTTCGGTTTCGCTTCAACTACCCACTGCATCTTTTTCAAATGCAAAGGATTGCTTTCGACATGCAGGACAGACTCCTTCTGCCATCGGTACGACATCGGCTCCGCAATAGGGATTGGGGCAGCGTGCAAGCAAACCCGGTTGCGTGACGGTAGGCCGCCATTCACTGGAAACCACTTTTTTGATCTCGACGCGATAGAAGAGATCAGAAAGGAATCGCAAGATTCGCGGGGTTTGTTTAGGGCGTCGTGGATCGCGGTGGCACTTTGGACATTCCTTGCGTTTCCAGTCCTTTACCGGCATTGGCGAAACGCAGCTTCCACAGACAAACGCAAGAAAAGCAAGTGGGATCAACGGACCGTAACCAAAGAGGAACCCAAGGGCGAACCATATCCACCAAGATCGGTTCTTTCTCAATGCAAGGTCGGCAACCAAGAGCGCACGAAATGTTTGCCTCAAAAGTACGTTCAGTGTGCGGTTCATACTTCGTTTCCGCCTGATGTCGATCGGTCTCGCTCACGTCATTTACCGTTTTATCGACCGTTCACCAATTTCCGAAGTTGAAGATGTTGCCGAATCAACCATGTCTTCGAATGCGATGACTCCTGATGCAGTCCAAGTGCTGAGCATTGTGCCAAAAGCCACGGCTTCAATAACTCGATCATCCATTTCAAAAAAGGAAACAATCATCAGGCTGACGCCAAGCGACATCGTGGCCATTGTGACGAGTCGGAAAACGAGCGCCGTCTCCAATCCGTGGGATCGGTCTTCAGTCCACTCGATCGCTGATTTGCGAGACATCGCACGAGTGAAAACCGCAGCACAGGAAATCGGTGTCGTTATCATTGCCAGCACGCCGGTTATTGGACGTGCGATCGTGAGACCAAAGTTCCAAACGACAATTCCGGCAAATCGTCCCATATATCGAAAAACATTGGTCCGCCAACCGTCAGCACATCTCGGAACAACGATGCTAATCTGAAACGCAACCAATACCGGCGCGATGAGGATAATTGCGAGTTTCGAACTGAAGTCCGCCAAAAATACATCGAAATATGTGCTGCCGAAGCGGTCCAACACGTCAAGGACGTCTCCGGTTTGGAAGACCTGCTGATCAATCCATCCAAGGAGTGGATGCGCTGCGAGCGGAAGGCAAATCATAGACCAAGGATGGCGCACGATTAGACGTAGCGCGTCTCTTTGGTGACTCCAAAAACTGCGAAGGCGCGGGCAAAACCTACGCGGAGACCCGACAGCGTCGTCATTCGTTTTCACTTTCAATGAATCAAATTGTTGACGACTGTCGGTTACGATTTTGTCGGTCAATTCGATTCGGTCTCTACTCCGCAGGTCTGTAATCACGTAATAAGGGGGCGAGGAAGAATTACTCCGTGTTTTTAGCGGAGCGAGGTTTGATGGTGTAGTTCCATCGTGGGCAGACCTCGTGGCGGTGCAGATTGAGCGAGTTGAATTCGGCGTTTGAGACTTTGACATGGAGGGGATACGTCTTGGTGTT
>CAMDPX010000070.1 GCA_945905295.1 Planctomyces sp. SH-PL62
GCTAGCCCCGGTTCATGCGGTGTAACCGGGGCTAGCGCCGCGCGGCTAATTGTCGGGACGCGTATGACTAGGCGACTTTGCGGCTTCGCAGCCCGCTGAATTACCGGAGCAGGTTTGCGTGAACCTGGCCGCGGCCGTCTTGTGTGGCATAGAACGGACGTTGTTCGACTGTGACTTGGTAGTCTGGAGCGATTCCGAGAGCGTGAAACATTGTGGCGTGGAGATCCATCACATTGATGGGATTCTCAATGGTTGTGCAGGGGCGTTCGTCGGCCGTTTTGCCATAAAGGAAGCCGCTTTTCGCGCCTCCGCCGAACATCAACACGCTCGACGCGCCGGTAAAGTGACGGTGCATGCCGTAGTGCTTGAGTTCTTTGAGCACTGCCGGTTGGTCGACTTGATTGCCGACTGGTTTTTCGGGTTTGCCTTCGAGCAAACAGTCACGACTGAATTCGCTGGCCAGCACGATCAGCGTGCGGTCGAGCAACCCGCGCCGCTCAAGGTCGAGCACCAGTTGGGCGATCGGCGCGTCGATCTCCGATTTCAGTTTCGCGAGGCGTGTGTGCCCATTGTCGTGTGTGTCCCATTGGAGGAACGGGCCGTATTCGGTGGTGACCTCGATGAATCGGGCACCCTCTTCAACCAATCGTCTCGCCAGCAAGCAGCCGAGGCCGAACTTGCAAGTGTTGTACGTGTCGAATGACTCTTTCGGTTCGAGCGAAAGATCGAATGCTTTCGCCGCAGACGAGTCCATCAGGCGATGGGCTTGCTCAACTGAGCGAAGTATTGCGTTACGCTGCGCGTCGCTCAGCACCTTGCCGTCAGAGCCGACTCCATCGGACACCATTTTGCGAAACGTGTCGTAACGCCGGCGGAACCGTTCGAGACTCATTCCCGCCGGTGGCTTCACGATGTTGACCGCTTGCCGAGGGTCAGGAACTCGGAACGGATTGAATTCCGCACCGAGACAGCCCCCGGTTTGAAAGGCCTTGAGTTCCTCGGACTCGCCATTCCCTTCGTAGCCTTGGCCGATGTCGATGAATGCCGGGATCGCCGGATTCTTTGGCCCCAGCGCGTGAGCGATCCACGCCCCCAGATGCGGAGCCGCAACATTCTGCGGCGGTTCGTAACCGGTGTGCCAATGATACTGATGCCTCGAGTGCAGAATCGTGCCGAGGTCGCCGAGCACATGCGACCGGATCAACGTTCCGCGGTCGAGCACGCTGGCGACCTTCTCAAAGCCCTCCGTGATTTCGATCCCATCCACCGCCGTCTTGATCGAAGGGAAGGTGCAAAGCACATCATCCGCCTTCATGCCTGGCTCGAAAGGCACATATTTTTTTGGATCGAACGTCTCCGTGTGAGCCATGCCTCCGGCCATCCAGAGCACAATCAGCGTGTCGGCCGTCGCGGGAAACGCGGGCCGCTTGGATTGCTGGTTGGATAAACCGGCTGACTCCGCACGCGCGTTGAACGCAGTTCCGGCGACCAACGTGCCACCGGCCATGCGTGTGAGAAACTCGCGGCGGGAAGAGCGATCAGAAGCAGATCGTGTTTGTTCCATCATGGCACCAATTGAAATTCCGGGAGCAAGATGATCGTCCAGAGCAAGTCGGCGACGCCGTTTTTCGTCGGTGGATTGCCGAGCAATTCTGCCGCGAGAGCTTGTTCGCGGGAAGTGGGCTCTCGGCCGAGAGCGGCGAGATGGATCGACGAAACGCGGCGGTTTGGATCGGAGCCGGCTTCGCGCAGCCAATGATCGGCTCCTTGTTGAAGTTGCTCATCGAGGGCGGAGCCGTTGGTGAGTTCCAGAGCTTGCAGCATCGTTGCGAGCGACTCGCGGTGGGAGACGACTTGCTCGCGGTGCGGGCGGCCGAGTGCGGATTGCAGTTGGTCTTGCGGGAGCAGCGACGCTCGCAAGCGGACGTCTTGCAATGCCGCCAGCATCGCTGGATTCAACAGTGTCGAACTCTTCGCGACAACGTCGGCGATGTTCCAAGGCAGCAATTGAGAATCGCCAATGACCACTGCGGCTGTCCATTGGGAGGCGTCAAACGTCGGCTTCTCCCAGTCTTTTTCCGACGACTCGGTGGCGAGCCATGAGTCGTCGGTGGTCAGTGTCCATTGCGGGTGCATTCGAGCATCGAAGGCGAACAGTTCGGCGATGAAGCCGGCGGGGTTGGGGCTGTTGCCTTTGTTGACGACTCTTGCCGCCAGCACGTTGTCGCCGACTTTCAGCGGCCCGCCGACCAGCGTTTGTGTTGGCTGTTGCCAGTTGTTCGCGTCCGCGACCTTTTGGCCGTTGATGAAGAAGTCGCACTCGTTGTCGGCGGCGATGGTCAGGACGACGAACGGCATGTCGCGATCGAGCTTCAGCGTCTTGCGGAAGTAGACGGCTTTGTCTGCCGGAGCTTGCTGGGCGCCAGCGTTTGACCAGAGCCATTTGGCTTCGTGGAGCACGTTTCCAACACGCTCGTGCTTCTTGGCATTTGGGCCGGGCACGTTGGAGACGTGCCCCACGTTGTGAATCGCTCGCGCAATCGCTCCGAGTTGTCCGCCTTGACCGCGTCCGTCCACGCGGAGCAGCGGCAGCGAGACTGGACGCCAGGTCTTCGTCAGCGAAGTGACGGCATCGACGAATTGCTCGGCCGACAATCGTTTGACGAGCGGGCCACGAAACTCAAACGGATCGTCGGACAACGCATCGTCAGCGAGTCCAACGGAGGGAAGTTGGTACGCTCGCGAAGTGGCGATCATCCGCAGCGTGTGTTTCAGATCGTGGCCGTGCTCAACGAAATCGCTGGCCAGCCAATCCAGCAAGTCGCGATGCCAGGATTCCGCATCAAGGTTGTCGAGCGGTTCGATCAAACCGCGTCCCATCAGCTTCGCCCACAAGCGATTGACGATCACGCGAGCGAACCGGCCGTTCTCCGGCTTGGTCAGCAGGGTCGCGAGTTGCTTTTGGCGTTCGGGCCGAGCGGTGGCTTCGATCTGGCCAAGTTCGGGGTATAAGAATCCAACGGCCGCCGGCTTGCCGGTCGGTTTGTCGCAGCGATGCAGTTCGAGTGGCGAATCCGCAAACACGGAGGCCAAGGCATACGCATCGGTCAGTTTCCAGTCATTGACGAAGCTGTCGTGACAGCTCGCGCATTTCAGGTTCGTACCGAGCAGAACTTGGCTGATCGACTGGGCGGCTTGGATCTCTCGACGCTGGCTTTCATTGACGGTGCCGCGCCATTTGATGCCGAACGTAAAGCCCTCCGCGCCCGGAGCAGCTTCGATCAACTCGCGGACGAATTGGTCATACGGCTTGTTGGTCAGCAGCGACTCGTACAACCAGCCGGTGATTTGTTTGCGTCCGCCGTCGATGAAGCCCGTCCCTTGGTAGGCGTTGCGAAGCAGGTCATTCCAAAACGTGAGCCAGTGGTCGGCGTAGTTGCGTCGGTCAGCGAGCAAGCGGCCGATCAGCTTGTCACGTTTGTTGGGAGTGGTGTCGTTGACGAACTCATCGAGTTCGGCTGGCGTCGGCAGCAGGCCGATGAGGTCGAGGAATGCGCGGCGAGCAAAGATGCGATCGGTTGTCAGTGTTCTAGGATTTGAAATCTGAGAATTGAAATTTGAAATCCGATCAACGAGGAACCGATCAATTGGATTCCCTTCGCCGACGGGAACCGTGGGACGGCGCGGGGCGAGTGGTGCTCGCGTGAATGTCTTGCCAAACGAGAAGCCGTCTTCCCATATGAGGCCAGTGTCGATCCAGCGGCTGAGCGTTTCGATTTGTGGTTTCGTCAGCGGTTCGCCTTCGGGGGGCATTCGCTCGGAGTTGTCGGTTGCGGTGATGCGAGCAATCAGCGGGCTGTCGCCACTCTTGCCGGGATGGACGACTCGGCCGCTTTCACCGCCGGCGAGCAACGACTGCCGCGAGTTGATCGACAGCCCCCCTTTGCGTTGTGTTCCCGAATGACATTTCGCGCAACGCTTGCTCAGGATCGGCTGCACGTCGTGAGCAAAGTCGATGTCGGCGGCTCGGCCGATCGAAACTTCGATGGCGGTGGTCAGGCAGAAAATCGCTAACAACAGGTGTCGCATCGTGGCTCTTTCCAAGGGGAACTCCGTGGTCGCGAGATGATATCGAAACGCACCAGATCTGCCGGTCAACGGTCCTCTTTTTTCGCCCTTCATTTTTTGCCAGTTCTGTCGAGAGCGAACGGGGTCTTGGTTGGCATTCACGCAACCAGTATCTTGCTCGCCGCACGGAGGACGGGGTTTTCTAAATCGCACTCAGCGAGACATTCAGCGAGTTTTCCAAGGACAGCAACCGTTTTGGGACGGGGGCGGCTCCATTTTTGACAGGCAGACCAAAGAGCTTATGCACTACGAAACCATCATTGGCCTGGAAGTTCACGTCCAATTGCAGACGAAGACGAAGATCTTTTGCGGATGCTCGTCGGCGTTCAACCCGGACAATCCCAACGTGCAAACGTGCCCGGTGTGTCTGGGCCTGCCGGGTTCGCTGCCGGTGATGAACCGGACGGCGTTTCGACTGTCGTTGAAAACGGCACTGGCTTTGGGCTGCGACATCGCTCGGTTCACGAAGTGGGACCGCAAGCAGTACTACTACCCGGATCTGCCGAAGGGCTATCAGATCAGCCAGTACGATTTGCCGTTCAGCAGCAACGGCTTTGTCGAGATCGACACGGATCTTGAGAGGGGCGAGACGAAAAAGATCCGGCTGATTCGCGCTCATCTGGAAGAGGACGCTGGAAAAAACCTCCACGACGAATCGGGCCGAGGCCACGACAGTCACGTCGATTTGAACCGGGCGGGAACGCCGCTCTTGGAGATCGTCAGCCAGCCCGACCTGCGGTCGGCAGCCGAAGCCAAGACGTATCTGGAAGAGCTGAAACTCTTGCTGACCTACATCGGCGTCTCCGACTGCAACATGCAGGAGGGGTCACTGAGATGCGACGCGAACGTCAACTTGTGGGTCCACACCGATGACGGCCAGAAGATCGCGACGCCGATCGTCGAAGTCAAAAACCTCAACAGCTTTCGCGGCGTCGAGCAGGCGATTGATTTTGAAGTCGCTCGGCAAATTGAAGATTGGGAGCGGACTCACGCGAAGCTTGGCGACGTCGCCAAGCAGACGCGCGGCTGGGACGCGAATCGGGGCGCGACGTTCGCGCAGCGCGGCAAGGAAGAGGCGAGTGACTACCGTTACTTCCCCGATCCCGATCTGACTCCGGTCACGGTCAGCGACGAATTCTTTGCCGAGGTGAAATCCGAACTGTGCGAACTCCCGGCGTCGCGCCGTCGCCGCTATCGCGCGGACCTCGGCCTCTCGCATTACGACGCGGACGTCATCGTCTCGCAAGGGGATCACTTCACCGCTTACTTTGAGCAAGTGGCGAAGCTCTGCGGCGACGGCAAGCAAGCGGCCAACTGGCTCACGCAGGATGTGCAACGCGAACTCAACAGCCGCTCGCTGAGCATCGACGCCTTTCCGATCTCGCCTGCCGTGCTGGGCGATCTGTTGAAACGTGTCACCGCCAGCCAGATCACCGTGAAGAGCGCTCGTGAGGTCTTCGATGCGTTGCTGGCCGAACACGAGGCCGCGACCGAACGTCACGAGGTGGTCGAACTGAGTACCGCTCTGGCCGAAAAGATCATCGCCGATCGGGGGTTGGCGATCGTCAGCGACACAGGCGCAATCACGGCCATCATCGCTGGAGTGATCGCTCGCAATCCGAAGCCAGTCGCCGATTTCAAATCGGGCAAGCAGGCCGCTGTTGGCTCGTTGATCGGGCAGATTATGAAGGAACTCAAAGGAGCCGACGCGAAGGTCGTGCGACAAATGTTGATCGACGAACTCAGCAAGCCGTGACGTTCGTCGCTTCGCCTTCAGGTGGTCACCGACAACCGCCTGAAGACGGAACTACGAACTTCAACATGGAAGGATGCCATGTCCAACGACCACGATCGACGAAGACAAGACCACGGCTGGGACGTGCTGCTCGCTGCTGGAATCATTTGGGTGGCGATCGACGTCCCTTGGCAATTGGAGTTCGGCGCTCATCAGCGAGCCGTCGGGAAAGTTGTCTCCGGCCTCGTGACGCTGCTGTTTGCGGCGGACTTCTGGATTCGTTGGCGGCATCTGTTCTCGCGACGCGGCGGATCAGTGACGACCGCTGTGCCCCGAGAGTCGCGCTGGTGGCTGCTAGTGGATTTGCCAGGGGTGATTCCGCTCGCATTGTTCGGTGGACCGGTCGGATGGTTGGCGCTGCGTCTGATGAAACTTCCTCGACTGAATCAGATGATGCGACAATGGCGGCGGCGAGACATTCACAATGCCAGCCTGCTCCGGCTGGTGTTCTTCGTGTTTTGGATGCTGCTAATCGCACACTGGATCGCTTGTGGCTGGGCGAGCCTGCGAGTTCGGGTGCCAGACGATGACGCCCCGATGCACTATCTGCGGGCGCTGTATTGGACCATCACCACCTTGGCGACCGTCGGCTACGGCGACATCACGCCCGACACCGCGCCGCAGATGATGTATGCCATCATGACGATGCTCTTCGGCGTCGGGTTATTCGGGTACGGCATCGGCAACGTGGCACACATGCTGGCGAACATCGATCAGGTGCAGGCGCATTACCACTCCAGCCTCGATCGGCTGGCGAACTTTCTGCGCTACCGCAAAATTCCGGCCGGTCTGCAACGACGCATCTACGACTACTACGCCTTCTTGTGGGAACGGCATCTGGGCTACGACGAGGCGATCATTCTCAGCGAGCTGCCGGAACCGCTGCGCATTGAAATCGCGGTGGCGATGAAGCGCGAGTTCATTGAGAAGGTGCCGCTGTTTCGCGGAGCCAGTCCCATGCTTCTCCGCGAGATCGCCGTCGAGTTGCGCGCCGCGCTGTTTACGCCCGGAGACTACATCTTTCGAGCGGGCGAAATCGGCCGGCACATGTATTTCATCAGTCGTGGAACCGTCGAAGTCATCGGCGAGGACGGCCAAACGATCATCAGCACGCTGTCCGATGGGGATTTTTTTGGCGAGATCGCTTTGCTGTTTCAGCGTCCGCGCACGGCCAGCATCCGAGCCGTCGATTTCTGCGACATGTATTCGTTCGACAAAGAATCGTTCGAGCGTGTCCTGGCGTACTTCCCCGATTTCGCAGCGTTCGTCCGTGAAGAAGCCGAACGCCGACAGGCGGCGCTCCCGTCGTGATGCTGGCGGCGAACGCAGCCTCGACGTAGCCTGACTCTCCGAGTCGGGAGCGGAAAGAAACCGTCCCGACTCGGAGAGTCAGGCTACGGTCGCTTGCCCGAAAGGATGACAACCATCATGCGTCTTTGTTTGATCGTGAGTTGCTGCTTAACCCTCATGACGAGTCACGCGTTGTTCGCGGCCGAACCGTTGGACCTCAAGGCGGAGTTGACGCGACCGATCATCACTCCGCAAACGTCGCTGGAAGAAACGCAGGTCTACCTCGAACGCCGCATCCCGAAGCTTCCGGAGGTGAAGACCACGAAGGACTGGGATGCGTTGGCGGCGAAGTGGCGACAAGACGTACTCGACAAAGTTGTCTTCCGTGGCGAGGCCGCGAAGTGGCGAGATCATCCGCTGACCGTCGAATACGTCGGCGAGCCGATGCGCGGGCCGGGCTACGTCGTAAAGAAACTCCGCTACGAGTGTCTGCCAGGAATGTGGATTCCGGCGTTGCTGTACGTTCCGGACAAGCTCGCGGACGACAAAGCCGCGAAGGTACCGGTCGTGCTCAACGTCAATGGGCATGACGGCAAGGGGAAGGCGGCCGACTACAAGCAGATCCGCTGCATCAATCTCGTGAAGCGCGGCATGATCGTGCTCAACACGGAATGGTTCGGCATGGGACAACTGAAACAAGACGGCTTCAGCCATGTGAAGATGAATCAGCTCGATCTGTGTGGCAGCAGCGGGATCGCTCCGTTTTATCTGGCGATGTCGAAAGGGATCGACCTGCTGCTGAAACATCCGAACGCCGACTCGTATCGAGTCGCCGTCTCCGGCCTGTCGGGCGGCGGTTGGCAGACCATTTTCATCAGCGGCCTCGATCCGCGCGTGACGTTGGCCAATCCGGTGGCCGGCTATTCGAGCTATCTCACGCGTGCCCGCTACGGCAGCGATCTCGGCGATTCGGAGCAGACGCCGTGCGATCTCGGCAAGTACGTCGATTACATCCACCTGACGGCGATGCGTGCTCCGCGAGCGACCTTGCTGACGTTCAACGCGCACGACAACTGCTGTTTCGCCGCCGGTCACGCATTGCCGCCGCTCTTGGCGGGTTGCCGCCCTGTCTATGCCCTCTTCGGTGAGACGGATCGACTGGTCTCGCACGTCAATCACGTCCCCGGCGATCACAACTTCGGCCAAGACAATCGCGAAGCCTTTTACCGCGCGGTTGGAGCGTTCTTCTACAACGGTGCGAAGGACTTCGATGCCCAAGAAATCGTCTGCGAGAAAAAAGAGATCAAAACACTCGACGAGTTACTCGTCACCGTTCCGGAGAACAACGCGACGTTTACCTCGCTGGCGAAATCGCTCGCCGCGACATTGCCGCGCGCGGACGATGCCCCTGCCGACAAATCGGCGAAACAGGAGTGGCAAGCTCAGCGACGTAAGCTGCTTGCCCAAATCGTGGCTGCCAAGGATTACGACGTGGATGCCGAATCAATCGTCAAGGCTGACCCGCCAGCGGCAGGCGCGACGACTCAGATTCAGCGATTTCGCTTGCGACTGAGCAACACCTGGACGGTCCCGGTTGTTGAGCTAACTCGCGGCGAATCGAAAGGCACGACGGTCGTCGTTGCCGATGCCGGCCGCGCGGCAGTTGCGGACGACATCGAAAGACTTCTGACAGAAGGGCAACGAGTGCTCGCGGTCGATCTGCTGTTCTTCGGCGAATCCAAGTATGCGTCGCGCGACTGGCTATGGGGACTGATGCTCGACACGGTGGGGGACCGGCCGCTCGGCGTGCAGGCGAGTCAATTGGTGGCGATCGCGCGACATGCCCACGACACCGATCGCGCCGGACGCACGGTGACGCTGTACTCGGTCGGGCCGCGTGCGAGTCTCATCACGCTCGTTGCCGCCGCGCTGGAACCGCAAGCGGTCGGAGAAGTCTCTCAGCGTGACGCGATGGCCAGCCTCAAGCAGCACGTCATCGAACAGAATCGCGGAGTCAACGAAGCTGCCGAGCTGTTTTGCTTCGGTCTACTGGAACACTTCGACGTGCCGCAATTGCACGCTCTGGTGGCTCCACGACGAGTGGAAGCCAAATGAAATCTGCGGATCTTCTGACTTATCCGAGACTGGCCGCACTCGCGTTGGCTTGCGGCAGACAACCTCTTGTCCCGTTTCAGGGGTTGAACTACCATCGCTTTGGCGTTTCAGAATGAGCTTATTCGCTCAACATTTCCGTCGCTCCTGTTCACCGGAAGCACCTCATGAAGCTGACGAACCCGTCTCGAACCGCGTGGACTTTGTGTGCGGGATTGCTCCTTTTGGCCGGAGTGACCGGTTTCGCTGATCGCCTGGCGGCGAATCACCCGAATGACGAGACCACGACGAAGCTCGTCTGCAGCATGATCCAGAAGTTTCACATCAGTCAGCAGCCGATCGGCGATCAGATTTCGGGGAAACTGCTGGATCGATTTGTGAAGACACTCGATCCGCAGAAGCTCTACTTCACGCAGCCGGACATCACCGAGTTGTTGAAGTACAAGACCACACTCGATGATCTGGTGAAGGCGGGAAACACTCAGTTCGCCTACGACGTGTGGGACATGTACTCGCAACGCCTCGAGCGGCAGTTGGAGATCGCTCACAAGCTGATCGACACGCCGCACGACTACACGGTCGACGAGTCTATCGAAGTTGACCCTGACAAAATCGCGTGGGCCGCGAACCAGGACGAATTAAACGACCGCTGGCGGCGACGCATCAAGTTTGAACTGCTCAACGCGAAGCTCGACAACGAGGATCTCGCCTCTGGCAAAACGAAACCCAAAGCCGCCCTCCCTGGCCGAGAGCCGGCCAGCACCGCACCGGTCGATCCGCAGGAGCGGCTGCACAAGCGGTATAAGGTGTTCCAAAAGGCCGCGAAGGAAACTGAAGATGCTGAGAAGCTGGAGATGTACCTTTCCTCGTTGACGCACTGCTTCGATCCGCATTCCAGCTACATGTCGCCCCAGTCGGAGGAAGAGTTCAAGATCGCCATCGCGCTCAATCTTGATGGCATCGGAGCACAACTCCGCTCTGAGGATGGCTTCACGATTATCAACGAAATCGTCAAACCAGGAGCCGCCTCCGAAGACGGCCGACTCAAAGCCGGCGACAAAATCCTGGCGGTCGGCCAAGAGACCGGCGAGATGATCGACATCATGGAGATGAAGCTCAGCAAGGTCGTTCGCCTGATTCGCGGCAAGCGCGGCACCAAAGTCCGCCTGCAAGTCAAAAAGGGTGATACCAGTGAAGTCGTGCTCTACGAGTTAACTCGCAAGAAAATCGAGTTGACCAATCAGGAAGTCAAAGGCGAAATCATTCAGGCCAACAAGCGGTTCGGTGACCGTACAGGGAAGATCGGCGTCATCAATATCCCGTCGTTCTACCGCGATTTTCAAGCATTCCAGGATGGTGCCGAAAATGCCAAGAGCACTGCTCGCGACGTGCAGACCGTGTTGCAGACGTTTCAGAAGCAAGGGGGCATCGATGTGCTGGTCATTGACCTGCGGACCAACGGCGGCGGTGCGCTCAGTGAGGCGATCGACGTCTCCGGTTTGTTCGTCGATAAAGGTCCGATCGTGCAGGTCAAAGACGAGCGTGGCCGGATCAAGTCGCACGATGATGACATCGACGGCGTCGCGTACAACGGGCCGCTGGTGGTGATTTGCAACCGACTGTCCGCTTCCGCTTCGGAGATTTTCGCGGCCGTCATCAAGGACTATCAGCGCGGCATCATCGTCGGCGACTCGACCACGCACGGCAAAGGGACGGTTCAAAACGTGATGCCCGTCTCGTCGGGAATGGCGTTTTTGAATCGCCAAGATCGTGGAGCGCTCAAGCTGACCATCCAACAGTTCTATCGCGTCAATGGCGACAGCACGCAGCGGGATGGCGTCAAGTCGGACATCGTGCTCCCCTCTTTGATCGACAAGATGGATCTCGGCGAAACGTCGCTGGACAACGCTCTGGAATTCGACCGGATTCCGCCGGCCTCACACGCCTCGGCTGATATGGCCAGCGAAAAGCTGATCTCGCACCTCCGCGACCGATCGGACAAGCGTGTCTCCGTTGACGAGAAATTTACAGAGATCAAAAAGGACATCGCTCGCTACGTGGATCGCAAGAATCGCAAGTCCATCTCGCTCAACGAGTCGGTCTTGAGATCCGAACGCCATCAGGACAAGAAGGAGCAGGCCGAAACCGACAAGGATGACCCCTCGGCGCGCGGTAACGACGCCCCCATTTTTCCGGATGAGACATACAACAACGAAGTTCTGCAAATCTCGCTGGACTACGCCACGCTGTTGAAAAATCCTCAGGCAGCACAAAAGTAGTTTTGGTGTGCGTCGTGACTGCTGATCGCTTTCGAACGAGGCTCAGGACGTTTGACGGTTGACCGACGATGCCGCGTGACACTTCTTTACTGAATGACATTATCGCGAAGGCGCCTCGCCGTTCTTCGCCCAGAGGGCTCGGATCGTCCAAGGAGTCGTTGTTACTCGACGCACTGGACGACGTCCTGGGCCATCGCGTGCTCTGCACCTCGTTGCGTCGCGGCCAATTCGCGGCCGCCGTCGCCGACCGCTCGCCAGACAACAAAGTGACCTGCTTCTGTCTGGACGTTTTCCTGGCAAAAGAAACGCTGGACGAGATCGGGCGAAAGCGTCCCAACGTTTCCGTCGTCTGCGAGAGCGATTTCCCGGAAGGACCGTTCGATACGGTCGCGATGCCATTTCTGAAAAATGGCGAGGCCGAACTGACTCGCGAATTGTTGCAGCAAGCCCACGAGAGATTGGACATCGGCGGCCGGTTGATGGTCAGCACCGACAACCCAAACGACACTTGGCTGCACGAGCAACTGCAATTGATTTTTGAGAAAGTCACCAAGCGACCGCAGCCGCGCGGTGTGTTGTACCTCGCGCTGAAAACTCACCCGTTGCGGCGCGTGCGGAACTTCACCGCCAATTTCGCCTTTCGCGACGGCAAACGCCTGGTCCATATCGTCAGCCGCCCCAGCGTCTTTAGCCACCGCAAACTCGACATCGGCGCGCGGGCGTTGATCGAAGCTGTCGCGTCCACTCGAGCAGTTCAGCCGGGCAGCCACATTCTCGACCTGGGATGCGGATCAGGTGTCGTCGGCATCGCACTGGCGATGCGCAAGCCCGGAGTTCACGTCCACGCGGTGGACTCAAATCCCCGCGCCCTGCAATGTGCTCTGCATGGCGCGGAATTGAATGGTCTCACGGTCGTCAATCAGCCGGCCAAGTCCGTCGTTCAAGGGGACTCGGTTCCCGAGAATGAACCCTCATCGCTGTCGATTCAGCTCGACGCAACTGGGCATGTGTGCGAGCCGGGAAGCTTTGATCTGGTTGTTGCCAATCCGCCGTACTACTCGGACTGGGCGATCACCGCGATCTTCGTGGAGGCTGCGGCTCGCGCGCTGAAGCCGGGCGGCCGATTATTCCTCGTCACGAAGAACGCCAACTGGTATCGCAATAATCTGCCATTTGTCTTGTCGGACGTCGAAATCCATCCCTTGCGTGAATACTCGATTGTGGCCGCGCGACGTCGCCGCGATTTGACAAGTTAACTCGACCTGTCTCCGAGACACCGTCCGCCCACCGACGATCGTTCGCTCCACGCTGAGCTTTGGAATGTCGCTCGGCGGGCACGTCAGTTAATCGCGGTCCGCCACCACATCTGCCAACTTGCCGACATCGAGCGTTCCGAGTTTCCCTTCGTCGAAGCTCAGCCAAGCCGGCCGTTGCGTCACGGCACTTAGCGCATCGACTCGCGATAGCACTTGCCGCGGTCCAGGCACGTTTCCATCGAGCGTCTTACGCGCCACGGCGACCGGCGTGGCCCAGGCGGCCAGACAATTCACACAGAACCGCCAGCGTGTGGGCAGAGTTTTCCTTTCGGAACGTGACGTGACCGCCAACGGCGATCATCGGCGTTCACGCTACGAAAATCACCGACACTCCGAGGCTGTGAATAAATGACGTGTGGCACGTTTTCAACGTGCCAATTCGGCCTATTTTCGAGCACGTTGAAAACGTGCTCCACGAAAACTTCACAGTCTCTCCATGACAAGGCCCAGCGAGTTCGTGGGGCAGGTTTTCAACCTGCCCGTGAATCCCTCAGAATGCCACGATTTGGTGTTTCATCAAAAACCAAACCAACCATGACCGGGCAGATTGAAAACCTGTCCCACTCCTGACGGCTCAACTGAGGATCATCATGCCTTACAAATTGCTGCTCGTACTCGCTTGTCTGTGTTGTTCTCTTCCGCTGAGCCTCGCGGCCGATGATCCGCCAGCGACTGCGCAGACGTTGGTCGTGGCGCATCGGGGACTGCTCAAGCATTCGCCGGAGAACACGCTGTCGAACTTCCGGGCCTGCTTGGAGCTGCGGTTTGGCTTTGAGGTCGATGTGCGGCGCACCAAAGACGGGCATCTCGTCTGCGTACATGACGACACGGTGGATCGCACGAC
This sequence comes from Planctomyces sp. SH-PL62, assembly GCA_945905295.1. Taxonomy (GTDB): domain Bacteria; phylum Planctomycetota; class Planctomycetia; order Planctomycetales; family Planctomycetaceae; genus SXKJ01. The sequence continues at coordinate 13,765 of CAMDPX010000070.1, forward strand.
CAAGGGGTACGGTGCGGTCAGCGACATGACGCTGGAACAGACCCAACGGCTCGATGCCAGTGCTCGGTTTGATCCGAAGTTTCAGGGGGAGCGAATCCCGACTTTCGACGAAGTCCTGACCGTGATCGAGAAACACGCGCGCGATCCGGTGCTGATCGCGATTGACCTCAAGGCTCAGGACATCGAAGCGGATTGCGTGAAGGCGGCGAAGGCCAAGGGAGTGCTCGGCAAGCTCTTGTTCATTGGGACGACGATCGAATCGCCGCAAGTGCAGAGGAAGCTGAAGGGGACGGATCTTGCCGCGCAGGTCGCAAGGCTTGCTGTGAAATTGCCTCCGGCCGTGGGGGACAGCGAATTGGATTGGGCCTATCTGCGGTTCGTGCCGACACGCGATGAGGTGGCTCAGATCCACAAAGCCGGCAAGCGAGTCTTCATCGCCGGTCCAACGGTCGCGGGGTTGGAGCGAGCCAACTGGATCGCTGCGATCCGCGCCGGCGTCGATGCGATTCTCACCGACTATCCGCTCGAACTGGCTCAAGAGGTCCGCTCCAGCGAGAAGTCCATTCTGACCGTTGGCGATCGAGCCAACATGGAGTTCGACGAGGTCTCTCGTGAATACATTCGCAACATGGCGCAATGGTCGCCGATCGGAGCCACGTTGCTCGGCGATCATCACTACGATCACGATTTGGATTCCCCCAACAACGACATGCGCCGGCAGGAACGAGAATTTTATCAGCGTTACCTCGCCAAGTTGGCCGCGATCGACCCACGGCATCTCTCCCGCGACAACCAAGTCGATTACCGATTGCTGACTCAGCAATTGAAGGGGGACTTGTGGCGGCTCGATGAATTGCAGGAATGGGCGTGGAACCCAGTTCTCTACACGCAGTTGACCGGCAACGCGATTTACGGCTTGATGGCTCGCGACTTCGCTCCGGTCGAGGCGCGGTTGAGGAACGCCATCGAGCGGCTCGATAAGCTGCCCGAGTTCTTGAAAGAAGTTCGCGCAGCACTCGATCCCAAGCGTGTCCCGCCGATCCACGCCGAGACCGCCATCAAACAGAATCGCGGAGTGCTGAGCATCATCGACAACATGGTTCGGCCACAGATTGGGAAGTTGTCAGAGGGAAATCAGAAGTCGTTTCAGCAAGTGATGCCGCTGGTCAAGGAAGCCATCGAAGAACATCAGCAGTGGCTCGAAAAAGAACTGCTGCCGAACGCGAAGGGCAATTTTCGAATTGGCCCGAAGCTGTTCGACGCGAAGCTGGCGTACTCACTCGGCAGAGGACTGAGTCGGGCAGATGTCCGGGACCGCGCCGAGTTTGAACTGCGTCGTGTGCGAGCCGAGATGTACTCGATCGCCCGCGACGTGATGCTCAAGGCCGATCCCAAACGGGAGGGCGAGGCTCCCGCCGAGCCGTCTTCCGAACAACAGCAGAAAGTCATCACCGCCGCGCTCGAAAAGGCGTATGCCGAAATCCCCGATCGCGATGGCATCGTGGACTTCGCCAAGAAGTCGTTGGAGATGACTACCGATTTCGTGCGGAAACGCGACCTCGTGACGATCCCGAACGACCCGCTCGACATCATCCTGATGCCGGAGTTTCAACGCGGCGTGTCGATCGCGTATTGCGATTCACCGGGGCCGCTCGATGTCGGACAGAAGACGTATTACGCCGTCTCGCCGATCCCAGCCGATTGGACCGACAAGCAGGTCGGCTCGTTCCTGCGCGAGTACAACTTCCGCTCGATTCACGACCTGACAATCCACGAAGCGATGCCCGGCCACTTCCTGCAAATCGCGCACTCGAACCGCAGCCCGCGCCGTCTGCGAGCTCTCCTGTCATCCGGCACCTTCGTCGAAGGCTGGGGAGTCTACGCCGAACAACTCATGTCCGAGGAAGGCTTCCTCGACCGCGACCCGCTGATGCGGCTGATCGCGCTCAAGTGGTACTTGCGCGGCGTCGCCAACTCGATCCTCGACCAAGCCATCCACGTCGATGGCATGAACCGCGAGGACGCGATGAAGCTGATGGTCCACGACACATTCCAAGAAGAACGCGAAGCCGCCCTCAAATGGGTCCGAGCACAACTGACTTCAACGCAGCTCTCAACGTACTTCGTCGGCTACCAAGAACACCGCGACCTCCGCACCGCCGCCGAAAAAGCCTGGGCCGACAAGTTTTCGTTGAAACGCTACCACGACGGCACGCTCTCGTTCGGTTCGCCGCCCGTGCGATTCGTAAAGGCGCTGTTGCTCGACGAGCCGATTCCAGAGTGACGGTCAGCGCGTCGCTGTAGATATCGACGTGCTTGAGGTAGCCGGCGTCTGTGCGAAATCCAGAAGCTGGGCCTTCCGAACCCAACGTTTGGCTAGTATTCGCGAAAGCATATTCTTCAGTTCGGATTCCTTTTCGGGTTGGACCCTCCACTTCGAATCCTCGTCACCCACCGGTGCATGCATAACCATCCAATCAAAAGCAGAGGCAAGATTTCTCACTTGCTCTAGCGGAATCTCTAAAGCAGCCTGCTCAGAGACCGGAACGAGCTTTTGCTGTTCCCAAATCAGCGAAAACAAAGACCTGCCTTTGAATTCAATGAAGATCGGCATGAACTCGCCGAGATCGCCTACGTCGGCACGCGCTGCATTGGTGCCACTCAAGGCACCCTTCGCCGTTTCCAACTGTGTGAACGTGATAATGCCGTCATCAAGCACTGAGAGGCATTCCATGCGATGTTCGATTTCGAAGTCGAGGCGACGCAGACTTTCTTCCGCGACTCGTTTCGCGGTCGCTCGAGTTGACCAAGCGGAATAAGCGGTCGAAAGCCCAGTGACGAACAGCGCCGATAGAAGCCAGAGGCCCAGGTTAGAGTTCAGAAACGACAGAACCCGCTGCGATCGAGTCATTGACGGCTGCAGCGACTGTCGGACTTCCGTCCGAAAAATCTCCTCTGCGACCAGCCGTTTACGATCGCTGTCGACGAGAGAAAGTCGCTCATTAGATTCGAACTGGTTACTACTCATTGCCAATCTTTCTTCAAGTGACGTCCCCGATCGCGATGGTGTCGGGACATAGTTATCTCGTAACTGCCTCTCTTTGCATGTGACACGCTGTAACAACTGAGATGCGCCTCTTGTTGACCGAACCTTTCGTTTTGACATTTGAGAGTCTCCGTTTCTTGACTGTTGGGCGTCGCTCCCGTGCGAGTTGTTCGCTCGTGGGAAAAGCGATCCTCTTTGAGTTGCAAACAATCCGTGTCGCCGTTGACGCTCGACTTCAAACGGATCGGTGCTGTGCGAAACATGCCCTAGATAACTAATGCGGAGCGGAGGCTCCTAAACGACACGTTGTCATTTATGTGGCGAAGTGTTTTCATCTTTTGGCAAAAGAACGGCGAACAAAGCGGGCCGCAAGCGATTTCCCGATCGAACAAAATGGTGTCCAACCGCCGCCGAATTCAAACCCGGATTCAAGCCGCAAAGGAGGAAGCTCAAGTTGCTACCGATTACGTCCGGGACAGTTTTGTCTTACGCGGCCAGGAGTTCGCCGCGAGTCAGTTGCTGTTTTTCGCATCATCTGCTCACGGACGTTGGATTCATCCTCGAACCGGATCGTTCTGCGTCCACGGAGGCGGGCACGCCGCGTCGAGTTGTTTGAGGTGATCGGCCGAAAGTTTCACGCTGGCCGCGGCGATGGCGTCTTCGATTTGGTCGAGCCGTTTGACTCCGACGATTGGCGACGTGACCGAAGGTTGAGTCAGCGTCCAGGCGAGTGCGAGCTGCGACATCGGGACGCCGAGTTCTTGCGCGACTGCTTCCGCTCGTTCGAGCCGATCGAACACCGGGTCTTCGAGCTTCCAGATCCAATCGGGTTTCTCGGCGGCTCGTGAGTCGTTCGGTGGTGGCTGGCCGCGTCGGTACTTCCCGGTCAGCAAGCCGCTTTGCAACGCCTGATACGGAGTCACTCCGATGTTGTGCTTGCGGCAGAAGGGGAGGTCGTGATGGAACTCGCGACGCAGCAGGCTGAGCGGAATCTGTGACGAGACGACTCGCGGCCAGCCGTGTCGTTCGGCCAGCCAGAGGCTTTCGCAAATCTGCCAGCCATAGTGATTCGACAGGCCGAGATATCGCACCTTACCTGCCTTCACCGCTTGATCGACCGCGGCCAGTGAGGTTTCCAGCGGCACCTCTTTGTCGGGCCAATGCAGAATGTAGAGGTCGATGTAATCGGTCTTGAGACGCTGCAAGCTGCGATCGACTTCTCGCAGGATGTGCGTCGCGGACAGTCCTCGATCCTGCGGCCCTGGACCGACGGGTGCGGCGACCTTCGTCGCGAGGATCGCTTTGTCGCGGCGACCGACGAGCGCCTTGCCAACGATCTCTTCCGCGACTCCACCGGGGCTGCCGAGGAATCGTTTGTAGCCTTCATAGACGTTTGCGGTGTCGATGAAGTTGATCCCAAGATCCATCGCGGCGTGAATCAGCTTGATCGAATCGGCCTCGCCGACCGGTGCGCCGAAGGTCATCGTCCCCAAACAAATTGGCGACACGAGCAGGCCGCTCGAACCGAGATTGCGATACTGCATGAATTCCGTCTCCTGAGGTTGTTGTGCCAAGGCGTGCGAGTTTCAAACGGGGCGTCATCGAAGCCCGATGGCAAGCAAACGTCAAGCGAATCGCCAAGCGGATTGATGCTTCCCAATCGACGGGCTTTCGTTCATTCTTCCGCCCGTTTCATTGGCCGTTTCAGAGGTTTCTCGCTGACCCCGACAGCGATGTTTCGTTGAAAGAGTGTGCTGACAGAAAAATGGGGACAGAAAGAATTGGAATCCGAGGTTTTTAGAAGTCGGCCCGGCAAGTAAGGCTGCGAGGTGGTATGTCGCGACTGTTTTTCTTTTTTTCTGTCCCCATTTTTCTGTCAGCGCCCGGCATTCAATGAATCGTCGAAGTTGGCTTCAGCGAGAAGTCTCCGTTTTCACCCTGATTTTAAATTTCAAATCTCAAATCACAGAGCATCATGCCCAACAAAGTTCGTATCGCCATCATCGGAGCCGGCGCGGTTTCCGATTATCACCACGTCCCCGGAATTCGGATCGACTCGCGCTGCGAGCTGGTCGCTGTCTGCGATCCGAACGAGCAACTGCTTAACCAGCGGCAGAAGGATTGGGGACCGACCAAGAAGACGACGCAGTTCGAGGAGATCGCCGCCGATCCGGACATCGACGCGGTGATCATCGCGACGCCGAACTTCACGCATAAACCGATTGCGTTGGCCTGCATCGCCGGCGGGAAGCATGTCATGTGTGAGAAGCCGCTGGGGCTGAATTTCTCAGAGTCGGCCGAGATGTTTCGAGCGGCTCGCGACAAGAACCTGCGGCACATGACGGCGTTTACTTACCGGTTCGCTCCGTCGATGCGGTATGTGCGACATCTGGTGAAGAGCGGTGCGCTCGGCCAGCCGCGGCACTTTCGGAGTCAGCGGTTCCTCGACTGGCCGGAGACGAGTTGGGGTTGGCGGCAATACAAGAAGTTGGCCGGAGCTGGCGATCTCTTTGACATGACGATTCACCGCATCGACTTCTCGATGGACCTGATGGGGCCGATCAAAACGATCTGCGGTGCGGTGGCTCAATTCGCCAAGCGCGAGAAGACGAACGACGGCCAGGCGTGTGCTCCGTCAGAGGTTGATGACTGGTCTTCGCTGATCGGCCTGTTCGCCAACGGAGCGACCGGCGTGTGGGAAGGGAGCACACTGATGAAGGGGCATCACAACAACGGCTTCGGCTACGAATGGGCCGAGGTCAACGGCAGCGAAGGTTCGGCCGCGTATCAGCTCACCGATCCGAACAACATCGTCATCGGCAGACACGGCGGCACGATGCAGAAGCAAGCGGTCCCTCGCGAGTTCCTGGTCATCCCGGGTAGCCCGCGCAATCCGAACGACGGAGTTCCGAGCACGGTCTTCCGGTATGACCTCGTCTGGGAATTTGTCAGCGCGATCACCGAAGGCCGCGACTGCGTCCCCGGCTTCGACCACGGAGCACTCGCTCAAGCGGTCGCCGACGCGACGCTGGAATCGTTCGAGAAAAAGACCTGGGTCAACATCGACGCGAAGCTGTAGATTGGCCCTCGCCGAATCATTCGATTCTGGAGGAAATCAGACATGCCCAAGACGATTGAACTGACTGACCACGCCTTCGCGAGGATCAAAGCAGCTCGCCAGGAGGAAGAGTCGTGGTCCGATGTCATCGAACGATGTGTCGAACCAAAGCCGTCGGTTTCTGAGATCATTCGAGCGTTGAAGCGGTCGGCTCCGTCACACGAAGTGTTGGACGAGGCGGAGAAAAGTATCACGCAACGCCGTAAACGAGCGAGCCGCCGAAAGGCCTGATTGTGGCGGTCTTGGGCTCTTGCTTCGTGATTGACCTGATGCGTGAAACCAAACGCGGCGTGGTTGGTCCGGCCAGACTCAAGCTGGAAGAACTGCACGAACGGGGCGAGCGTTTGCGGATCGCCATCGTGACGTTGGCGGAGTTGCAGGTCGGTGTCGCCAAAAGTGTGCGGCCCGAGCGCGAAAAACAACGAGTTGGCGAAGCGATCGAACAATTCGCGATTCTTAACATCTTGAAAACCACGGCCGAAATCTATGGCGCGGTTGTCGGTGGACTTGAGCAGGCTGGTCTCGTCATTGACGCGATGGACGGCCTGATCGGCAGCGTTGCACTCGAATACCGTGATTTTGTCGTCAGCCATAACGTCAAACACTTTGCTCGAATCCCAGGCTTGGTTGTCGAAGACTATTGAGCAACACCTTCCTTGGATGTGCTTCGTCCGTTTGTCTCTCTCTTCGGTAATCGGAGTCGCGATGCCATCTACGCTCAAATCGCTCGTGCAGTCCCGGCATCCGCTGATCTCGATTGAGACGCGAGATGAGGAACATGCCATCGAATTGGTTCGCGAGATTGCCAAGGAGCTTTCGCGACCGCTCTACGAATGGTCGATGACGGCCGGAATGCGGCAACTTGATAAGAAGGGAACGTGGCAACCGGTGGCGATGCAGACTGGAAAGACATTGAAGGTCTTCACTCCGATCGCCGGCAGCGACGATGAGCCAGAGGGCTCGAAGACGAAGCTCATCAAGAAGGCGGTCGATGCGCTGACCGTGGTGGTCGAGGTGTCGAACAGTGCGATGTACGTCTTCAAGGATTTGGGGCCGCACGCCAAAGATGCTCATGTGCAGCGTTTGCTACGCGATGCCGCGAGTCTGCCGGAGACTCGCCGAAGCACGGTCATCCTGGTGGATTCGGGATCGTTGCCCGACGACGTGCGACAGTTAGCGGTCCCGTATGACATCGGCTGGCCGAGCCTCGAAGAACTGGAGCAGGTCGTCAAGCAGACGTTCTCGCGGATTCGCAAAGAGAGTCTGCAAGAGATCACCGCGACACTGACTCGCCGAGAGATGGACCATCTGGTGCAGACACTGCGCGGCCTGACTCGGACCGAGGCCGAGCGCGTCGTGGCGTCGGTCATCTATCAGGATTTCTCGCTTTCGGGCGATGATCTTCCGGCGGTGTTGGACGCGAAGCGGTCGCTGCTCGGTTCGGCGGGCAGCTTGGAGTCCATTGCGGTGGACTTCACGATTGAGGATGTCGGTGGCTTTGAGAATCTCAAGGCGTGGCTGCGGCAGCGGCGCGGTGGTTTTAGCAAGAAAGCTCGCGAGTTTGGTCTCGTTCCGCCGCGCGGCATCTTGATGCTGGGTGTTCCTGGCTGCGGCAAGAGTCTCTGCGCGAAAGCGGTCGCGGCCGATTGGGAGATGCCGTTGTTGCGGCTCGATCCGGGGGTGCTCTACAACAAGTTCATCGGCGAATCCGAGCGGCAACTTCGCGACGCACTCGCGCAGGCGGAAGCGATGGCTCCGGTGATTCTGTGGATTGATGAGATCGAAAAAGCGTTCGCGTCGGCATCGGGAGGCTCAGCGGATGGTGGCCTCTCGAAGCGAATGTTCGGTTCGCTGCTCTCTTGGATGCAGGACCATCGGCATCCGATTTTCCTGGTCGCGACGGCCAACGATATCTCGGCTCTACCGCCGGAATTGATGCGCAAGGGCCGCTTCGACGAAGTCTTCTTCATCGATCTGCCGACTTCCGAAGCTCGCATGAATATCCTCTCGATTCACTTGGTTCGCCGCGAACGCGATCCCGCGAATTTCGATTTGGTACAACTCGCCGAAGCGTCCGAAGGCTTCAACGGAGCCGAGTTGGAGCAAGCCATTCTGGGAGCGATGTACGGTGCCTATCAGGAAGGGTGCCAACTGGAGGACCGCCACATCATCGAAGAGATGTCGCGAACCCGCCCGCTCTCGGTGCTGATGTCCGAACGCGTTACGGAACTCCGCGAGTGGGCTCGCGACCGCTGCGTCTCGGCGGATTGACGGGATGCGGGCGGCGGCTCGCTTGGTTTTCATTGCCTACGAACCGTAGCATGTTCGGCGTGATGAGAATTGCGGTTGAGGGACGCAGAAATGGCCAAGTCGGCAGATCCCGGAGTTGTGGCGGAAATTCGACGACTGGCCTCGGACCCTCAGCGAGTGATGATTACTCGAACGGCCCAGTTCGATCTCGTGGCCCGTCACCTCACGAAGGACGAGATCTGCCAGGTCATCATCGAATGGATTGACAGTGGCGAGCGGATCAAGCCGACAACGATTCACAGTTTTTCCGGCCTTCAAGGACAACAGGCGTTTGAACTGAAGCCTCGAATTCAGGGAATCGTCTTTTACATCAAAGTCGCTCTGGTCGAATGGCAGCAGCCTGGAGAATATCTGTTGTTGATCTCCGCGCATCCCGATCGCTTACACGCAATCTGCCGAGGAGTCGTTGATGACTATTACTCATTGCCCTCTTTGCGGCCACGAAACGCTGAAAAGTCGCAGCGGCGATTATCGCTTCGAACCGCCTACTGAGTTTGTTGGCGAAGATGTCGTGATCGGTGACGCCGAATGGTTCGAATGCCACCAATGCGGCGAGCACATCCTGCCTCACGCTTTAAGCCAAGCCATCGAAAGCGAGCTCAGCCGTCGAGTGGCATTCGCAGCGCGATAGACTTCTCTCGATCCCGTCGTTGATCACGGAAAGTTGTTGACCGATGCGAACAAGTTGTTGGTTGAGCATGTCTCTGATTTCACTCGTCTGGCCGGGGCTTTGTTCCGCCGAGTCCCCCAATCCTCCGCCGTATGCCGAGTCTGTCTTGCAGGATCGTCCGATTGCCTACTGGCGGCTCGACGACAACCGCTTTGAGGTGCATCCGAAATCGCTGGGTCACGGTGTCATCGGTCGTGGCGTTCCGTCGCGGTTGTTCGATGAGGACAACTTGAATGACGCGAGTGCGGCCTCGAAAGGCTACGTCCGAGCGGATCAAGTCGGGCCGAGACTGCCGAAGTTCTTGAACTTCGAGGCCGACAACCAAGCGGCGGTGTTCGAGTCGCCGGCCGTTATCAAGATCGCTGATCCGGGCGAGAAGAGTCTGCTCGACTTTGGGCTGGGGGATTCGATCACACTCGAAGCCTGGGTGCTGGTGAAAAAGCTCGGCGATGGCCAGCAGATGTACGTCGCCGGGAAGGGGCGCACGAAGAACTCTGGCGTTGCCGAGGACAATCAGAACTATGCGCTGCGTCTGGCAGGGAAGAAAGGAGACGCCTGCGTCACATTCCTCTTCCGCAGCGAGGACAACCGCAAAGGGAAATCCGAGGACTATCACCGCTGGACCTCGAAGGCCGGCTTCGACATCGACACCGGTTGGCATCACATCGCCACCAGCTACACGTTTGGCAAGCCGGAGTCGATTCGCGGATACATCGACGGCAAGTCGCTCGAAGGCGAATGGGATTTCGGCGGTGCGACCACCGAGGCTCCGGTCGTCGATGATGACGAACTCTGGATCGGCTCGGCGCTCGGCTTGAATTCCGGCAACAGCTTTCATGGCTCGATCGACGAACTGGCGCTCTACCGCACGGCTCTGCCGGCCGAGCGGATCGCGGCGCGGTATCAAGTGCTGCAACCGAAGCCGTACATCACCACGCTCGATCCGCCGAAAGACGGTGTGCTCGTCGAAGTCTTCGAGGGCATTCCCGACAAACTGAGTTGGGACTTCATCGCTCCGGAACCGACCGAGCGTTACACCGAACCGGCCTTCGCGCTGGCTGAGATTGCTCACAAGTATTCGTCGATGGGCGTGCGTGCCGATCGCTCGAACCCATTCGTCGTGCGCGTGACCGGCGACGTGGAATTGCCGAAGGGAGAGAGCCGGTTCCTAATCCGCAGCCGCAGCGCGTCGCGATTGTTCATCGACGGCAAAGTGGTCGTCGAGAACCCATTCCCGAAGTTTCGCGGCGACGGACACGAAGAGGTGTGGGGCATCGACCGTGTGCCCGCTCCCGGACATCGAGCGTTGCGGCCCGGAGATCAAGACACGATCGCCTCGTTCAAATCCGACGGCGAACGGCATCGGCTGACTTGGGAAGTTTTTCTGGGCGGCAAAAGCGTGCGACCAGAGTTGGGCGAAACCTTCGTCGCGCTGGCCGGCCCCGATCGCGATTCGTTCGCCGTGCTGCATCAAACGAAACCGTTCGTGTTGACCGACGAAGCGTGGATGGATTTTGCCGCCCGCCGGCGCGATGAGCTGGTCACGCTCAATCAAAATCGCCGCCGTGAAGCCAGCCGCGATTGGACCACGTTCTGGAATCGGCGGCACGAGTACGCGCGAAAAACAATCGGTCCAGGCGAGCGGGGCGGCGTCAGCCCCCCGGTGGAACTCGGCTCCGCATCGAAGACCGGGGGGCTGACGCCGCCCCGCTCGCCTGAATCGAACATGGCAGACGACTGGTCGTTCCTCCGCCGCGTCTCCCTCGACACGATCGGCACGATTCCGAATGCCGAGCACATCAAATTCTTCTTTGGTCAGCCTGAAGCGAAACGACGCTCGGCGATCATCGACAAACTGCTGGCCGAGCCGGACTACGCCGATCACTGGGTCGCCTATTGGCAGGACGTACTGGCCGAGAACCCGAACATCCTGAATCCAACGCTCAACAACACCGGCCCGTTCCGCTGGTGGATTCACGAGAGCTTTCTCGACAACAAGCCGTTCGATCGATTTGTCACCGAACTGATCCTGATGGAAGGGAGCGTGCGCTATGGCGGTCCCGGCGGGTTCTCGGTTGCCAGTCAGAACGATGTCCCGATGGCTGCGAAGGCGCATGTGATCGGTCAAGCGTTTCTGGGATTGGAGATGAAGTGTGCCCGCTGCCATGACGCGCCGTATCACGAATTCCTGCAACGCGATTTGTTCTCGCTCGCCGCACTGTTGAAACGCGAACCGGAGAAGGTGCCGAAGACGAGCAGCCTGAATCTGGAAGCCTTCGCGGTGCGCGGCCGCGAACCGCTCGTGAAAGTCACGCTGAAACCGGGCGAGTCGGTCGAGCCGACGTGGCCGTTTGAAAAACTCGTTGCCACTGTGCCCGATGAGTTACTCCGCAATCCAAAAGACTCGCGCGAGCGGCTGGCGGCGTTCATCACCTCGCCGTCGAACAATCGCTTCGCGCAAGTCATCGTCAATCGTGTTTGGGCACGACTGCTCGGCAAAGGGCTGGTCGAGCCGGTTGATGATTGGGAGAAGGCAAAGCCGTCGCACCCCGAATTGCTGGAATGGCTCGAACATGAGTTCGTGACGCACGACTACGACGCGAAGCACCTCACGCGGTTGATCCTGAACTCGCGGGCGTATCAGGCCGTAGGTTGGGACTCTGTCCCGACCAAATCCTCACCGACAACGAATCCGGTCGGGACGGAGTCCCAACCTACTCAGCGTCGCCTGTCCGCCGAGCAGCTCATTGATTCGCTCTTCGTCGCGGCCGGCAAGCCATTCAACGTCGAGGAGATCAACATCGACGTTGACGGAGCTCGCCGACAAGACGTCTCGATCAGCCTCGGCCACGCGCGTCGAGCGTGGCAGTTCACGTCGATGTCCAACGAACGGGACCGACCGAGCCTCACATTGCCCGCCGCACAGACCATCGTCGATGTGCTCGAATCATTCGGCTGGCGAGCCTCACGTCCCGACCCGGTCACTGTCCGCTCGAACGAGACGACCGTCCTGCAACCGGCAACCCTCTCCAACGGCGTCGTCGCCAAACGCATCTCGCAACTCTCGGACGACAGCGCGTTCACACAACTTGCTCTGACCGCGAAGTCACCCAATGAGTTCATCGACACCGTGACGCAGCGCATCCTCACTCGCCCCGCGACCGCTGCCGAACGCAAACTCTTCGGCGAACTGCTGAGCGATGGCTTCGAGTCCCGCATCGTCCCAGGCGATCAACCGATTCGCCGCTCACAGTCGCCCAGACAAACCGGTGTCTCCTGGTCCAACCATCTCAAAGGGGAAGCCAACCTCCGCAAGCAACGCCTCGCCGAAGAACTCGCCTTCGGAGACCCGACCACCTCGCGACTCAACGCCGACTGGCGCGAACGGGCCGAAGACATGATCTGGTCATTGATCAATAGCCCGGAGTTTTTGATTGTGCCATGAGGCTACCAGAGCCAGCCGATGTGAAACACTTTGACGAGGCAATCCTCTGGGTGGACCTCAAACAGCACTCCGAAATGCGATTCCATGATGACGCGGCTGTGACCTCCACGAGATTCACCCAGTGATTCGGGATGTCGAACCAATTCCATTTCGAGGGCATTCACGAAGCGCGACAACTCGATTCGGTCAGCGACGGCGAGAAACAATTCGCAAAGCTCGTCGCGAGCCTCTTCCGTCCATGTGACCGTGAACTTCATGGGGTCACTCCCAACGACTTCCAAATCTCCGCCAGCGTGTACTTTCCTGGTTGCTGGCGGCGTCGTTCGATTTCCTCTTCGGTCAAATTACCAAATAGCGGTAATGACCTGCCCTTGGCAGGCATGAAAATTCCGATCAGTTCGCCGCGTTCGTTAAACAACTCTGACCGATCAGTCACGGCTGAGAGCGTGTCACTGAGTTCGTCTTTGAGTACGATTTGAGACATGGTTCACCTATTGCGGAATGACTCGACCGATGGCGAAAGCAGTATTCCACCGCATCGTGATGTCCTCAAGGCGGAATCCTCAACCGCACGACCAATTCATTGAACCTGACGGAGAATTGCAGATGCCATCTCGACGTGATTTCCTGGCTGGTTCGACGGCGCTGGCGGTGACCGCCGGTTCTTCCTTCAAGTCTGTTTTCAGCGACGAGAAGCGAGCGGTACTCCCGCGCGGCAAGGCCGAGCACTGCGTGTTCGTGTGGCTTGGCGGAGGTCAGGGTCACATCGACACGTGGGACGTAAAAACGAAAGGCGATCCGAAGGACAAGAAGCCGGGGTCGTATTACGACTCGATCGAGACAGCGATCGCGGGGACTCGCGTGTGCGAGCACTTGCCGCGGTGCGCGAAGATCTTGAATCGGTTCAACATTCTGCGGACGGTTAATCACGACGTGATCGACGAACATGCGGCGGCGACCAATCGGATGCACACCGGGCGGCCGACCAGCGGCACGGAACAGTATCCGTCGATCGGGTCGATCGTCGCTCATCAACGGGGAACGATGACCGAGGGAGTGCCGGCCTATGTGCTGATGGGATATCCGAACGTGACACGCGGGCCGGGATTCCTCGGTCCGAAGTATGGCTACGTGCATTTGACGGACACGAAGTCCGGACCGCCGGCGCTCAAGCGATCGGTCGGGATTACGGATGAACGACAGGCTCGGCGAGACAAGTTGCTCAACGCTGTTCGCGACGATCTGCGGGAACGCGGGGTTCGGGAAGGCTTCGCGGCGGAGTATGACGCGGCGATCGCGGCCGCTCAGAAATTGGCGGGGCCGGAGTTCATGCGGTTGTTCGATCTCGATCGCGAACCGGCTGATCTGCGGAATGGGTTCGGAGGCGAGTTCGGACAGCGCTGTTTGCTGGCTCGGCGGTTGATCGAAGGAGGCGTGCGTTTCATCGAGGTCTCGCACAATTTGAATTTCCTGAACGGCACCGGCTGGGACGTTCACAACGACGGGATCTTGAATCAGCACAAGCTGATCACCGAACTCGATCAAGCGTTGGCGGCGCTGGTGCTCGATCTCGAAAACAAAAAGCTGCTCGACAAGACGTTGATTGTGGTCGCGACCGAGTTCGGCCGCCCCGCGCAATTCGATGGCGGCGGCGGACGTGGCCATCACGGCAAGTGTTTCAGCGTTGTGCTGGCGGGAGGCGGGTTGAAGAACGGCATTACGATTGGCGAGACCGATGAGCTTGGCATGAAGATCGTCTCACGGCCGGTCTCGGTGCCCGATCTGCACGCGACGATTCATTGCGCTCTTGGCATCAATCCTCGCGAAGAGATCTTCGCCGGCAACCGACCGGTCCCGATCACCGATGACGGCGAGCCAGTGCGCGAGTTGTTTCCCGCTTCATGATTTTGTGAACCATGAGTTTGCCAAGACATGACTGGCAAAATCATGGTTCACAAAATCATGAGGGCGGTTGGTTATTGCTTTCGCAGTTTTTCGATGACGCCGGCGATGTCCTCCGTCAGCGGGGCCTCGAAGGCAAGCGGTTCCCAAGTGATGGGGTGGCGGAATTCGAGCCGATGCGCATGCAGCGCGTGACGGCCGACCAACAACAATTCTGGTGGGATCTCGGGAGCGATCTCGTCTTCATCGCCGCTAAAAACGGGATCACGGTGATCGGCTTTCGGCTTTCGGCTTTCGGTCGGCAGTGAGATCGGTTGGCCGTCGGGGCCTTTCTTGATCCAGCCGTAGGGGCCGTAGAACTCGTCATCGACGACGGGATGCCCGATGTCGGCGAAGTGGACTCGGATTTGATGATGTCGGCCGGTGACTGGCTTCGCTTCGACAAGTGTGTGTTTCGCGAAGCGTTCGAGGACTTTGAAGTGCGTGATCGCCGATCGAGGGTTCACGGCATTGGCGTGCGTCGTCACTAAGCAGCTTTCAGGATCGAGGGATTCGCCGATCGGTTTGTCGAGCGTGCCCGAGTCCGCTTCGATGACCCCGATGACCAGCGCGACGTATGTCTTTTGAACTTTGCGATTCATGAATGCTTCGGTCAGCAGAGCGTGTGAGAGGTGCTCTTTGGCGATGACCATTGCCCCGCTGGTCAACCGGTCGAGGCGATGCACGATGCCGGGACGCAGCAATCCTTTCCAACAGGTCTGTTGATCGAGGTGATGCTGCACGACGTTTGCCAGAGTGTTTGTCCCGAAATCTCCGGCCGGATGGGCGATCTGTCCGGCCGGCTTGACGACGACCATCAACCACGGGTCTTCGTAGAGAACGTGCAACGGGCCGGGAGTCGGCGGCAGAAGCCGGTCGGGAGGCTCAATCAGGCGGACGGTGACTCGCTGGTCGCGATACACGCGCGAATCGTTGTTGGCCACGACGTCGTTGATGCGAGCCTCGCCCGCTCGCACAATCCGTTGGATCCGGTAGGGGGAGTAATTGCGGAAGTGCTTGGTTAAGAATGTGTCGATCCGCTTGCCGCTGAGGAACGACTCGACAATCAATTCGGCAAAAAACGGTTCGGCTCGCATGGGACGGCCAGCATGACCGAAGCTCGGCTTGGCGGAAAGGGTTTTGGCTGAGGCTGGTTGACCCTGTTTGGCGGGGCCGCTACAAGTCTCGCCCTGCATTGGAGCAGAAACGATTTCGTCAACGATTTTTAGGGTAAGAGGTCACAACGAATCATGGGACGATGTGAACGTCAGCGTGAATTGGCTCGGCGACGCAAGCGTGGTGAGCAATTGAAGAAGCTCCGCGTGAAGTTTGCCAAGGCCAAGAATCAGGGAGATAAGGAAGCACTGGTCGAGAAAGCCTTCCGCATCAGCCCCTTCGCCGTCTTGGAAACCGCCGCGCCGTAGTTTTCGCCGGCTCTATTCCACAACCAACACAGCCCGACTGCCTCTTGGCCGCCGGGCTGTCGCTGTTTAGTGGGGCAGGTTTTCAACCTGACCACTTCTATTTCGGCCGCAAACGAACTTCCTCGCCGTTGATTGTGACCTCGATGCCGTGCGGTTCAAAATGATCACGGAAGATCTTCTCGGCAGAAGCGTTCTTGACCTCGAAATTGATCTTCTTGTCGAGAGAGACATTCGCGTCGGCAAACTGCATCGGGTCGTATTTGATCTGCACTCCGCTGGCGATGAACGTCTTGATCACATCGCCGATCGCGGCGTTTTCCAGCTTGAGCGTGAAGCGTCGCTCGCTGAGGAGTTTGTCTGGCTTATTCGCGGCGGGCTTGACCGCCTTCTGGCCACCGGGTTTCAGCCAGGCGGCGATCTCGGCCTGTTGCTCGACCGTGGCCTGCGCGACGAGTCTTGTACCGCCCACGGTGAATTCGGCATCCGGAAATTTCTTCCCGGCCGCAACAGCGGTCTCCTGAGCATTCGCCGGCAGCGGATAGCTGCGTTCGATCAACACACGCGGCGGGATCGGCACGATCCGGATCGCCGCTCGGTCGAGAACGAACTCGAACGTCGCACCGAATTGAACGAGCAACAGCGACAACGCCTCGGTCGCTGTCACCTGCGTCAGCGATGAACCGGCCCACAAGTCATGCGGTAGTTTGTCGAGACCCTCGATTTCGATCTTCAGCTTCTCGGCGACTTGTTTGAGGATGTCTCGCGGCCGGTCAAAATCTTGCCAAGCAAACGTCCGTCGCTGCGAGAGCGAGGCTCCTGGATTTTTCCAAGGGGACTTTTCTGTTTTCTTGGCCGCGCTGGAGGCCAATTTCGACAACTCTTCGTGGCGCAGTTCGATGAGCGTGCGCAGTTTCTTGGACGACTCAATCGGGCCGACATAGACCACGTTGCCAACCACGACGATGCCGGCGTCCGCAGTCTTGGCCAGTGCCGAAATGACGTCACGCAGCGGAGTCGCTTGCAACGTCAAACTGACCGACTGAGTCGGATCGACACGCCGATCCAAAACGATCGAGACATGGTTCGACACCGTGATTTGCAGCAGTGCTTGCCGAATCGAATCACCATCACCGCCGCCCCATGCTCGTCCGATCTTTTGCTCCAGGGCGTCGTCGAACTTCTTGCCGGAGAACGGTTCGGCAGCGACGGATGTCAGCGAGTTGAGCAACCCCCAGCACAGCGCCCATTGAGCCAAGCGTGTCCGCGTCACCTTTGAGCGACGTGAAGCGTCTGAGTTCAAGAGTTTCCGAGAGTTGGCAAGCATCGAGAAAGTCTGACAAGGCGACTTGAGTTCCTGAAGGCTCAATCCAAGAGTCACGGCCGCGGATGAAGTCTCCGTTCTTTTGAGTCTAAGACGACTAGTGCTGCAGATCGCAATTGAACTGTCCTGGGGCTCTAAAATTCCCGCGGAAGGCATGGCAATACCACGGATGGAAGATGGAAAACGAGAAGCATCGTTTTATCCGTGGTATTGCCATGCCATCCGTGGGGATCATCGGTCGAAAAGTCACGCTTTGATCAGCAGGCAGCCAGCGATGGTTCTGGTGGAAGATTAATTCTGATTTGTGGCACTAGTGCCGCGTCAAAGCTTAATCTTCGGGTAGACGGAGGTGAGCTTACAGCGGGCGTCGTCGATTTTCATTTGCCAGTCGACGCCGCGTTGGGTCGAGTTCACGTCGGTTGACCAGGCGGCGGTTTCGTCACGCAGG
>CAMDPX010000071.1 GCA_945905295.1 Planctomyces sp. SH-PL62
AGCCACCAGTGGAACTCGAAAGACCAAACCCAATGCGACAAAGTAAGTGCCATTGGGCTGACGCCACCCCGCTCGCCTGAGCGTTTCAGGTTGCCGGGACCGCACGTCGCTTCTCGCGATTGCGGTGCAGCGCGGTCTCGCGTTCGCCTTGCGTGAGCTTGAAGACGTGACGCAGCAGCCGCTCTTGAGCAGGTGTGAAGACTTGCTTGCGGCGTGCGAGGACCGCGCGGGCGGTTTCGATGCCGGTGGCCAGGTCGATCTGGTCGTCGAGTTGTCCGTGCCAGATACGGCAGAACGAGGGAACATGTTTCGGCAACAGCTCACCGGCCGGGAGCAACATACACATCACACCAATGGAACTGCCCGTGTTGAACAGCGTCGCCAGCGCGGCTTTCGTGTGATCGCCGATGAAGCTGCCGACTTTCGTACTGCCGGTGTTGATCGAGAACCCTTCCAGCGGCACGCTGACGTTCGAGTAATCGTTCTTCAGATCGCTGTTGGTCGTCAGTGCTCCGAGGTTGACCCACGGGCAGACGTAGCTGTGGCCGAGGAACCCGTCGTGGTACTTGTTGACGAAGCCATGCAGGATCGACTCTTCGACTTCGCCACCGACACGGCAATCGGGACCGATGGTGGTCCCTTCGCGCACGTTGGCACGGAAGAGTTGCGCGCCAGCGCCGATATGACACGGTCCTTCGATTCGCGTGAAGGGTTGGATCATCGCACCGGCGTCGATACTGATCGGCCCATGCCGCGTGTCGAGCACCACGAACGGATCAAGCCGAGCGGTCGGATCGACTTCGAGATCGGCCACGTCTCCGACAACGGCGACGTTCGCACCGAGCGAGTGTGCTCCGCGCAGCCGAGAAGATCGCAACGTGCCGCTGCGTCGCAATTGAAAGTCGATTCGTAACTGGTTGGCGTTGTGCAACACCAAGTCCCACGGACGAGTCGCCATCCGGCCCGTCGTCGTGGTGAGTTCCCGAGTGCGAGCCAGAGACAGCAGTGCCTCGTCCCAATTCTCCAATGAGAGCAGCGGCACCTCATCGGGATGCAATCGCATCCAGACCAGCGATTGATCGATCACCCCCGCCTCTTCGAGCCGGACATGTTCCAGCCGTTGCAGCCCGGCGACATCAGGCAGCCAGCGTGCGTTGACCAGCAACGTCGGCTCGTGCGTGAGCCACTCCAAATTGTTGATCGCCGCTTGGGGCTGAGCTTCGCGATAGGTCTCGGCCAGAAACGGCCGCACGAACGCGCCCCATTCCGCGACCGAGAGATATTTCAACAAACGTTCTCGCAACGAGGACTGCCCGCAGAGCAGCTCGCAAACCGGACGCATCCAGGCGATCGGAGCGAATCCGCTCGCCGCCTGATCCTCAAACAACGCGAGACGCATGAGAGTGAGTGATTAATTACGACCTGTGCCGCGGCGCGCGCCGCCGCTGCAAAGCCCGCAGGAAGGGGATGAGAAGGGCGGGCTTCTAGCCCAGATCCCCAAACGCGCGAAGAGCGATTGGCTCAAAACGACTCGTCCCAGTCGCCCTAATTCTCTGCCCTTCATTTTTCGCCAGCTCGTTCCCGCGCGGTGGGCAGGGCGGCGGAAAACGAAGGGCGAAAAATGAAGGCAAGAATCCGCTCGAACAGAAGGCCGCGAAGATCGCGAAGGAACGAAGCCCAGGGTTCGTCTAAGAGTAAATCGTATTGGCGAGCGGGGCGGCGTCAGCCCCCCGGTGTTTTCGCCGCGGAACCGGGGGGCTGGTGCCGCCCCGCTCGCCAAATTCATTCGCGATCCTGCTCGGCGTTTCGCCATCCAGTCGCAGAGATTCCGGAGCGATTCCCAATCCCCATGCCGTGGTCAATGCGGCAAGCAAACCGAGATCAGGAATCTCTGTCGGCACGACAAGCATCTCATGCCGACCTTCCGACAACACGATGAATTCGCCACGAATGCACGCGGCCCGCCAACCACGTTCGCGTGCATGGATGACATGGGGGTTGCCGGCATCGTTTGAAATCGGAATCGCGCGATCGCCCAACTCCTCAACGAACTTCGCCAAATGCGGATCGTCCGCGTTGACGACAACAAACCCGCGCGACGCGCCGACTCGCGCGAGCAACCGTTCGGCCGAGAGTGGCTCCGCCAGGCAAACACCCCACTGGGCTTGCCCCAGTGGCTCGCGGGCGTCTGTACTACGCAACTCGCCATCGACGTCGCGTAGTGCAGAAGCCAACGAGCCACCCTGACAAGCAGGGTGGGGTTTGTGCGATGTGCTGCTGAGCAACACCACCGCGGCACAGCGATCAAACGGCAAGCCCTCGCGACAAATGCTTTCAGCCGACAACTGGCAGACGACGGTGTCCACGCGCGGATGCAGCAACAGCGACCGAACTCGAAACGCATTGTCCCTTGGCTCGGCACACAAGCGGCGCTGGCCAAGCCATGTGCCGTCGCGAGACGCACGACCGACACGCACGCTGCCGCATTGCAGCCAATGACTCAACCAGCGGCTGACCTCATCCGTTGTTGAATCGCTGAGCATCGCGATCATCGGAATGTGAGCCTCGTCTGGCCGAGGGAATAAGTGCGAGACGATCGCTTCGGGAATCGGCCGCGACGGTTGGCAGACCGGTCGCATGTGAACCAGGATCGCCGGCTCGGCGTTGATTTCCAAAATGCCCCCATGCTGTTCGTCCAGCGGACGAAGCAAGTCGGTCGCGATCAAGTCCACGCCCGCCACATCCAGCCCAACCAGTCGCACCGCGTCGATCAGTGACTCGGCGACGTCGGGATGAATCTCGTCGGTGACATCGAACATGCCGTCCCCTTGCCACTCGCAGCTTTGCCAACGGAGGTTGATCTCCTGGCCGGACGCGGGGACCGATTGCCAATCGCAGTCTTGATGAGCCAATGCGGTTCGCACGCTGTCGTCCGTCGGAACGAAGAACCACGGCCGAGTCTTATCCTCGGCGAGACCGCGGCGCGGATCGTTGTTCAATTCCTCGATCAGTTCGAGCACGGTTCGTCGCCCGTCACCGATGATCCTCGCCGGTTCGCGTCGCACGGCTCCGATGATCTTTTCGCCGACGATGAGTACCCGATGCGGGAAGCCTTCCAGTTGTTGCTCGACGAGGACCGCTTCACTGAATTGCTTGGCTTTGCGATACGCGGCGGTCACTTCGTCTCGCGTTCGCAAGCGGAGCGACACGCCGTTACCGAAGTCTGCGTCTCGCGGCTTCACGACGACCGGCCATCCGACTTCCGACGCCGCGGCCCACGCATCCTCTTCGCTCGACACCGTGCGACCGATCGGCACCGGCAGCCCCAGTTGAGCCAGCAGATGCTTCGTAAGCTGTTTGTCTCGCGCGATCGCCTCGGCAATGAAGCCGGTTTGATCGGTCACGGCCGTGCGCACTCGCCGCTGCCGCGAGCCTTGTCCGAATTGCACCAAGCTCTCCGCATCCAGCCGATACGCTGGAATCCCGCGCGCCTGCGCGGCGACGACGATCAGTCCGGTGGTCCGCCCCAACCGGCGATCGTCGGCGAACTCGCGCACGTCGCTCAGCAGTTCCGCCAGCGGCACCGTTT
This sequence comes from Planctomyces sp. SH-PL62, assembly GCA_945905295.1. Classification (GTDB taxonomy): domain Bacteria; phylum Planctomycetota; class Planctomycetia; order Planctomycetales; family Planctomycetaceae; genus SXKJ01. The sequence continues at coordinate 3,590 of CAMDPX010000071.1, forward strand.
CATTGCACGCGGCCGCCGCATACCAACGGAGTGCGAGCTCCAAGCAACGTCTCGCAGTGAGTTCGTCGCCGCACTCCACCGCGCACTGAGCGACGTCCTCCAGCTCCGCCGATCGAACCCAGCCGCGTTGGGCCGGCTCACCGACCTGTCGCAGCAGCGCGAGCCACAACTCTTGCAGAACCTGACAAGGTTCCGTGTCGGCCCAGCCATCACACGTTTGATCGAGCAACGATCTCTCCGACGCCAAGCGTTCGTGGATCGCCGACCGTTGGCGAGCGTCGATCTCTAACTCGTCGTCGGTGGTGATCCAAACTTCCAACACTGGCGAGTTCGACCAAACATTCGGACCCGACAAACTCAGCACTCGTTCCGCGCGCATGGCATCCCTTTGTTTCGGATTGCGTGGCCTTCAAGACCCGTACCGAGTCAGGCGTCACGGAAACCGGAACAGGGCGCGCATTTCAGAAAGATTTTGTGTGTTGAGCCATTGCCGACGCGCTGGATTTACTGCGGTTGGAAAGTTGTTGTGGTCGTGGTGCGTTTTGGCAGAGTCGAAATCAAAGCACTTCGCACACGGATGCGAGAGGCACACACGGATGGAGGCGAAGCGAACGATTCTTTCATCCGTGTGCGCCTCTCGCATCCGTGTGCGAAGCCCCGCTAAAACGCGACTCGATCCGCACCCTTCAAGGCCAGCATTCGCCGAACATCGGTCGGCGTCGCAATCTCCAGCGACAGCTCTTCGAGCAGGCGTCGAATCTTGCGGACTTGGTCGGCGTTCGATTTCGCCAGCTCCCCTTTGTTGAGATAAAGGTTGTCTTCGAGTCCGACTCGAACGTTGCCCCCCATGATCGCGCCGGTCGTGACGAAGTTGGTTTGATGCTTGCCCGCCGCCAGGATCGACCAGACGTAATCGCTGCCGAAGAGCTTGTCGGCGATGCGCCGCATGTGCAGCAGGTTCTCGGCGTCGCAGCCGATGCCTCCCAGGATGCCGAAGATCGTCTGCACGAAGAACGGCGGTTTCGCCAAGCCTCGGTCGACGAAGTGAGCCAGGTTGTAGAGATGGCCAACGTCATAGCATTCAAACTCGAACCGAGTACCGCAGCCATCGCCGAGTTTTTTCAGAATCGTTTCGATGTCGGCAAACGTGTTCTTGAAGATGAAGTCGCGTGTCCGTTCGAGGTACTGCGGCTCCCACTCGTGTTGCCAGTTCGGGAATCGGTCGAGCAACGGAAACAAACCAAAATTCATCGAGCCCATATTGCACGAGCACATCTCTGGTTGCAGTCGCAGCGGCGCGGCGAGCCGCTGCTCGACAGTCATGTTGTGTCCGCCGCCAGTGGTGATGTTGATGATCGCGTCGGTCTGCGCTTTGATCTGCGGCAGGAAATCCAGGAAGACCTCCGCCTTCGGAGTCGGGCAGCCGGTCTGCGGATCGCGAGCATGCAGATGCAGAATCGCCGCGCCAGCCTCGGCAGCCCCGACGGCGCTGGCGGCGATTTGATCGGGGGTGATCGGCAAGTGCGGCGACATCGTCGGCGTGTGAATCGCTCCGGTAACCGCGCAGGTGATGATGACTTTCCGAGTCGCCGCCATTTTGTGCCTCATAGGTGCTTGAGTTTGTGACGCAGATCCACAAAAAGTAACCCGAAGCGTCAGCGAGGGCGAGCGCTCCAGACGGCGGGGTCGGGTGTTCAAATTTCAAAACTGCCGAGGCAATTTTGAAATTTGAACACCCGACCCCAGATTTCCCAGAGGATCAACGCATGACCGATTCAAGTTCATTGAAGGGACGAGCGGCTCTCATCACGGGAGCAGGCATGGGGATTGGCCGCGCGATCGCTGAGTTGCTGGCAGAGGCGGGAGCTTTCGTTGGACTGCACTGTCATCGCAGCGTGGACGGCGCGAACGAGGCGTTGGCGGTGATTCAGCAGCGCGGTGGCAATGGAATCGTCTTGCAGGCAGACCTCTGCGACGCCGACCAAGCGACGCGGATGGTCGATCGCTTCGTTGGAACGGCAGGTCGGCTCGACATCTTGGTCAACAACGCCGGCAGTCCGATCGAGCGGCAGAAGATTGAGGATTGTCCGCTCGAACTGTGGCGACAAATCCTCGACACCAACCTGACGAGCGCTTTCGTGGTGACTCAACGAGCGATCCCGCATGTGAAGCGGAGCGGTCACGGAGCGATCGTCAACAACTTGTCGTTGTCGGTACAGACAGGCGGAGCCAACGGAGCCGGGGCCTACGCCGTCGCGAAGGGTGGGCTGCAAGTGCTGACTCGAACGTTGGCACGCGAGTTGGCTCCGGACGTGCGCGTCAACGCGATCATGCCGGGCGTGATCGAGACTCGGCATCACGAAGTCTTCTCGTCGCCAGAGCGGATGGAGCAATACCGCCGCGAGACACCGCTGGGGCGCAACGGAACGGCGGATGAGGTTGCAGAGGCGGTGCGCTTTTTGGTGAGCGATGCGGCTCGGTTCATCAACGGCGCGGTGCTGGACATCAACGGCGGGCGGTTTCTGAGGTAGGACGGCCGAGTTCGCGCTACTTCGCCGTCTGGCCTTTGAACAGCTTGCGGTCGATACGCGCCAAAAACGGAGTCCAACTTGCGCCGGTGTTGGGGTCGTCAGCGATCGTGCGCGCGAACTCGTGGACCTTGGCGTCGAGGTTGTCGAGGTGATGTAGCGCGATCGCCTCTGGCGTCATCGGCAGGCGGACTGCGCCGTGTTCGTAGGAGCCGTGATGGCTGGCGATCATGTGCTTGAGCCGCAGCGCTATTTCGGTGGGGAAGGGCTCGTTCGTCAGCTTCTCGAATTCGGCGATCTTCTGGCTGAGCATCTCGATGCCGATGATGAGATGGCCGAGCAGTTGGCCCTCGTCGGTGTAGATGAACGCGTTGTCGAGGCTCATCTCGCGGACTTTGCCGAGATCGTGCAGGAAGATGCCGGCCAGGAGCACGTCGAAATTGACGGCCGGGTACAGGTCGCGAATTCGCTTGGCGGTTTCGAGCATGTTGACGATGTGCTCGATCAATCCACCGCGATAGGCGTGATGCGTCTTCACGCCGGCGGCGGCTTTCGCGAGATCGTCCATCAGAGCGTCGTCGACGAGGAAGCATTCCATCAGCGTGCGGAGTTGCGGATGCTCGATCGACATCAGCAAGTCGCGCAGCCGTTTGAGCAACGCTTCGACGTCGGCGTTGGGACGCTGCTCGAAGTCGTCTGGGTTGAGGATGCTGGTGGGGACGGTCCTGATCTGAGTCAGGATCATTTGCAGGTTGCCCTGATGAAGCTGTACTCGGCCACAGACTTTGACGAAGTCCCCCGCGTTGACGTTGGCGAGCGAATCCTCGACGACGTTCCACATCAGGCCGGACATCGCGCCAGTGCGGTCTCGTAGCGAGGCCAACAGAAAGAGATTCGCTTGCCGGTTGGCTCGAAGCTGCTTGTCTGCGAGTAAGTAGACCTCTTCGACGGTGTCGCCGTCCTTTAACTCTTTCAAAAACTGCCGAGCCATGCGTGGAGCCTTCTAAGGCGGCTCAGCGGTTTGCGAGCAGCCGGGGGGATGTTAGGGGCGAGCCGAAAACGAAAGAAGGCCGGCGATGTGGTCGTCGGCCTTCGCGTTTTCGTAGCCGACGCCGCCAGCGTCGGTCGCGGATGCTGGCAGCATCCGCCACGGAGTTACTTCGTCGCGCAGTTCGGGCCGGGTTGGCCGGCGGTGCAGGTCGGGCACGTCGGCTGCGGGCAGACGGGAGTGCAGACGGTATACGGCACCTGACGGCAGACGACTCGCGGCACGCAGTAGCTTTGCTTGACCGGCACTTGGCGAGCCACGCAGCGAGTCCGAGTCTCCATGCGGGTGTAGGGCACTTGCTTGCAGACGGTGTAGGGGACTTTGCGAGTGCGGGTCTCAGTGACCGTCGAGCAGGTCGTGTAAGGCACCTTCTTCGTGTAGCACTTCTCCGTCCACGAGCAGGTCACATACGGTACTTTGCGAGTGCGGCATTCCTGCCGGGTCGAACAAGTCGTGTACGGCACTTTGCGAGTGCGCGTCTCGGTCTGCATAGTGCAGGTCGTGTACGGCACTCGGCAGGTGCGGGTCTCTTGAGTCATCGAGCAGGTTGTGTACGGCACTTTGCGAGTGCAGGTCTTCGGCACCGTGCGGCAGACTTGGTAAGGAACTCGGCAAGTCCGAGTCTCTGGAATCCAGCGTGTGCAGCAGACGGCTTGCTTCACGACTTTCGGGCACCACACCTTGCGGCAACAGACGGTCGGTGGGCACTGAACTTGAACTGTGCGGCAGCAGCCGGGCTTGTAGGTGCAGCAACCGGTGCAGGAGTCTTGGCTCCACGTTCCGGGGTCTTGCACGCACTTGTTGATGATCGGGCCAGGAACGCACTCGCTGACAGTCTTCCATTCGCCGCTGCAGACATCGACGTACTTCGTCTCGGTGCAGGGGCGGCAGACGGTGTAGCAGACGTCTTTGTAGCAGGTCTCGGAAACCACTTCGCAGGTCGTGTAGCACTCGTCGCGCCAGCACGTTTGCGTGACCGGTTTGCAGACGGTGTAGCAGACGTCGCGGTAGCACGTTTGATAGCACGGCTTGCAGACGTTGTAGCACTCGTCGCGCCAGCACGTTTGCACGCAGGGGACACAGACGGTGTAGCACTCGTCGCGGTAGCAGGTTTGATAGCACGGCACGCGAACCGAGCAGGTCTCATCGCGCCAGCAGGTTTGAGTCACTGGGCGGCAGACGGTGTAGCACTCGTCGCGATAGCAGGTTTCGTAGCAGGTCCGCGTGCAGCAGACGGGAACTTGCTCGCACTGCTGATCGTAGACCGTTTGGTAACAGATTTTTTCGCAGCGGTCCCACACGACTTCCTGGACCGTCTTGTAGCAAGTCGTGCATTGCTGCTGAGCTTGGCAAAGATCGCCACACGGAGCACAGGTTGAGGTCGGACAGCAATTGTAACTGGCCGCTCCACAATATCCGGCTTGAGCGACTTGTGTCCCCGCCAACAGCAGGAACAACACGCTCGCCATGACGTACGTCTGGCGTTTCATCGCACGCACTCCTCTGACCGTGTCTATTGCTCGATCGTGATGGTGGTCCGGTCCGTGGGCCAATACCCACACCGTGGACTCACTGGAGTCCATCTCACCCGTCGTCATCGTCCATCGGCACTCGGCCGCTGAAGACTGTGCCCAAAGCCGATCGCTGTTGGCGGATGGCAGCCGAAAAGGTCGGCGCACCTTCACCGACCGCTACAACTCCTCCGGTCGTCATCGGCGAGCGGCAAGAATTGCCAAAGCGAGCGTGCCGCGAGTGAAGGGGTCGGGAGTCTTTTTCGTGGCGGAAGTTCTGACGACGTCGATATCGAAAGACGTCCCGCCGCCACGAAAAAGACTCCCGACCCCGTCGCGCCGCTCACTTCGGCTCATCCACGACCGTCTCGGCTGCGAGGCGGCTGAGCAGCACATCCGGCCGTTCCTCGATGACCAGCAGGCTGCGATGCTTGGGTTTGATGAAACCTTCCTGCACCGCGTGATCGACCAATCGCACGAGCGGGTCGTAGTAGCCGCCGACATTCAGCAACCCGGTGAGCTTGTGATGCAGCTTCAATTGTGACCAAGTCACGACCTCGAAGAATTCCTCGAACGTCCCGAACCCGCCCGGCATCGCGATGAAAGCATCCGACAATTCCGCCATCAATGCCTTGCGAGCGTGCATCGAACTGACCACTCGCATGTCGGCGACGCCGGGGTGCAGCAACTCCTCGGTCGCCAGCGATTCGGGAATGACGCCGATCACTTCGCCTCCTTCGGCCAGGACCGCATCGGCGATCACCCCCATCAACCCGATGCTGCCGCCACCGTAAACGAGGCCGATCCCCTTGCGGACCAACAGTCGTCCCAAATCGACCGCCGCAGATCGATATCGCTCGTCCGTGCCGACCTTCGATCCACAGAACACACACAGCCGTCGCAAGTTGGTCATCAATTCATTTCTCATTTCTCATTTTCCATTGCCGGCCCGGAGGTCACGGAGTTTGAAAACTCGCGAGCCAGTCTGCAAACTGCCGCCACCTTATCTGAAATTGCCTAACTTCCTCCGCTTGCTCAAGGAACTCCCGCCATGTCTCGCCGACTCAGCCGACGTCAGTTTCTCGGAACCTCCGCCGCCGCGACCGCGTGGTGGGTGGGGATGTCCGATCGCAGCTTCGCTCAATCGAAGTCTCCCAACGAGAAGCTGAACCTCGCGATCGTCGGAGTCGCCGGCAAAGGAGGCGACAACGTCAACAATCTCGTCAGCGAGAACATGGTCGCGCTGTGCGACGTCGATCGAAACAATCTCGGCAAAGCGGGCGAGCGATTCCCGGATGCCTCGAAGTTCGAAGACTATCGCGAGATGTTCGACAAGATGTCCGGCAAGATCGACGCGGTTGTGGTCTCGACCGCCGATCACACGCACGCTCCGCCCAGCGCACTGGCGATGACACTCGGCAAGCACGTCTATTGCGAGAAGCCGCTGGCCCACACGGTGCGCGAAGCTCGCGTGCTGGCGGGACTGGCCAAGAAACACAAAGTCGCGACACAGATGGGGACTCAAGTTCACGCCGGCGACAACTACCGCCGAGTGGTCGAGGTCATTCAAAGCGGCGCGATCGGTCCGGTCCGCGAAGTCTTCAACTGGTGCAACAAAGGCTGGTCCGACGGCCGCTTTGTCACTCCGAAGCCGGCACCGGCGCATCTGAATTGGGACGTGTGGCTCGGCCCGGCCAAGCAGCGTGAGTTCTGCGAAGGCATTCATCCGGCCAACTGGCGACGCTTCTGGGAGTATGGATCGGGCACGTTCGGCGACATGGCCTGTCACGTCATGGACCTGCCGTTCTGGGCGCTCAACCTGCGATATCCAACCTCGGCCGCGTGCGAAGGACCGGAACTGCATCCCGATGGAGCACCCGCCTGGACGAAGTGCGATTTCGACTTCCCGGCTCGTGGAGACCTGCCGTCCGTGAAGTTTCATTGGTCCGATGGCAACGCACATCACGATCTCGTCAAGAACACGAAAGACCCCAGCGGCAAGTCACTCAGCGAATGGGGACTCGGCGTGCTGTTCGTCGGTGACAAAGGGATGCTCGTTGCGGATTACGGTCGGTACGTGCTATTGCCCCAGGACAAATTCGTGGACTTCAAAGCGCCGGAGAAGTCGATCCCCGCGTCGATCGGCCATTGGCGCGAGTGGGTCCAAGCCTGCAAGACCGGCTCGCCGACCACTTGCAACTTCGATTACTCCGGTGCATTGACGGAAACGGTGCTGCTCGGCATCGTCGCGTTCCGTGCTGGAGAAAAGCTCGATTGGGATTCCGCCGTACTGAAGGCTCGCAACTCGTCAAAGGCGGATGCGTTCGTGACCAAGGATTATCGCAAAGGCTTCGAAGTCGCTGGACTGTAAGTAACCCGAACTGACTCCTCTCTCACTTCAACGAAAGACAGAACCATGCTCAACATCTCGAAAACTGGTGCTTTGGATTTCTTGTCGCTGGGTGCTCTCGTGCATCGGCTCGACACCGGCATCATTCCGTTCCGCAAAGCGACGAAATGCGACATCCACGTCAGCGGTGGCGAGTTCAACGTCGCGGCCAATCTTTCGGACTGCTTCAAGCTGAACACCGGCATTGCGAGTGCGATGGTCGATTACCCGGTCGGCGACCTGATCGCTGAACGAGTTCGCGCGATGGGCGTGAAGCCGTTCTACAAGCACTTCAAGCATGACGGCGTAACGGGCCCGAACATGGCGACAGTTTACAGCGATCAAGGCTTGGGTGTGCGCGCTCCCGTCGTGTTCTACAACCGCTGCAACGAGGCGGCCTCATTGCTTAAGAAAGGGGACTTCGATTGGAAGTCGATCATGGCCGGCGGCGTACGTTGGTTCCATTGCGGCGGCATCTTCGCGGCGCTGTCGTCCGCGACGCCCGATCTGATCATCGAAGGGATGCAAGCGGCGAAGGCGGCCGGAGCGGTGGTCTCGTTCGATCTCAACTTCCGCGCGAAGCTCTGGCAGATTTCCGGTGGCTTGGCGACTGCTCAGACCACGCTGCGAAGAATCTGCGAGAACGTCGATGTGGTCGTCGGCAACGAAGAGGACTTGCAGAAGGGACTCGGCCTGAAAGGTCAGGACGTCGAGTCCAAGGGAAAGCTCGACCCCGCCGCGTTCTTCGGCATGATGGACGACGTCGTCAAGCAACTACCCAACGTCAAGGTCGTTGCCACAACGCTTCGCGAAGTTCACACGACCAACAAGCACGACTGGAGCGCGGTCTGCTGGATCGAAGGTAAGACGTATCAAGCTCCGACGTGCGAACTCGGTGTGCATGACCGAGTCGGCGGCGGCGACGGTTACGCGGCCGGCTTCATCTATGGGCTGCTGACTGGCCGCCCGCCGGAAGATGCCATCCGGCTCGGCTGGGCTCACGGCGCGCTGCTGACAACATTCCCCGGCGACACCACGATGGCGACGATCGAACAAGTCGAAGCCTTCGCGAAGGGTGGTTCGGCACGGATTCAGCGGTAAGAAAAAGTAGACGAGGCACTCCGTGACTCGAATTTTCCGGTCACGGAGAGCCTGTGAAAGAATTGGTAGCTGAACTCGCCAGAGTTCAGTTTTCTCGGCGAATTCTGAAGTCTGGCGACTTCAGCTACCAAAACGTTCACAGCCTCGGAGTGACCGGTCTACTTTGGGGGCAGCATGGGCTTCATCAACATCTCCGAGTATCAGCCGATCGAGCCGGTTCCCGGTTGTCGGATGCGAACTCCGTTCGGCAAGAACCTGATGCTCTCGCATCTCGAAATGGACGAAGGGGCAGAGGTGCCGCTGCATTCGCACCCGCATGAGCAGGGAGGCATGTTGATTCGCGGTACTCTCGAATTGACGATCGGTGATGAGACTCGATTGTGCCAACCCGGTTCGATGTTCCTGATTCCGCCCAACGTCAAGCATCGTGCGGTTGCTGTTGGCGGTCCCTGCTTGGTGCTGGACGTCTTCAGTCCCGTGCGCGAGGACTACGCCGAATTGGTGAATCACTACATCCCGCCGGTCGGCGAGACCGAGACGAGGTCGTGACGCGGGAAGGGTTCGCTGGCAGAAAAATGGAGGGCAGATAAATGCCGAGAGTCACACACGGACTGTCTTATTGGTTTGCCCTCCATTTTTCTGCCATTGCCTTCTGCCTCTCGGTGACAGAAGTCCGGAGCGACGAGCTTCCAACACCGCGCCTGCCGCGAGACAAGCTGCTGGTCTATCGCGGCCCCAACAACGACCAACTGCCTGTGAAGACGTCGGCCGACTGGCTCAAACGCCGCGCGGAGATTCTTCAAGGGGCGCAGGCCGTGATGGGCAAGCTCCCCGGCAAAGAGAAGCGCTGTCCGCTCGACATGAAGGTTGAAGAGGACGTCGATTGCGGAAGCTACGTCCGGCGGCTCGTGACGTATTCCTCGGAGCCGGGGTCGCGCGTGCCGGCGTATCTCTGCGTTCCGAAAAGTGTGCTGGATGACACAGGCAAGAAAGCTCCCGCGGTGTTGTGTCTGCACGGGACGGACAACGTCGTCGGTCACGGAGTCGTCGTTGGGTTGGGTGGCCGGCCGAATCGGCAATACGCCAGCGAACTTGCCGAGCGGGGTTATGTCACGCTCGCGCCCAATTACCCGCTGCTCGCGAAGTATCAGCCGGATGTGAATGCGCTTGGCTGGCAGAGCGGAACGCTCAAGGCCGTGTGGGACAACATGCGCGGGCTCGATCTGCTCGAATCGCTGCCTTACGTGAAAGCGGGAGCGTTCGGCACGATCGGGCATTCGCTCGGCGGACACAATTCGGTTTACACAGCGTTCTTTGACGACCGCATTCAAGCCGTCGTGTCGAGCTGTGGGCTCGACTCCTACCTCGACTATTACGATGGCAACGAGAAGAACTGGTTCCCCGAAAAGGGTTGGTGTCAGACGCGGTACATGCTCAAGCTGGCCGAGTATCGCGGCCGCTTGCAGGACATTCCGTTCGACTTCCACGAACTGGTGGGAGCATTGGCTCCACGTCACGTCTTGATCATCGCGCCGCTGAAGGACTCGAACTTCCGAGCCGCCAGCGTGGACCGTGTCGCGACGGCCGCTCGCGAGGTTTTCAAACTGCACGGCCACGAAGACCGCTTGCGGGTCGAGCATCCTGACTGCGATCACGACTTCCCGACCGAGATGCGGCAGCAGGCTTACGAGCTGTTCGACCGCGTGTTGCGATAACCCCACGCTCTTGGCGAGCGTGGCTACCAAGTTTCAATGACCAAGGAACCGATCATGCCGTTGTCACGCCGCCAATTCCTGACTACCACCGCCGCCGCGATCGTTGCCGCTCCGGCCGTCGCCACCGCCAGCAAGACGGACAAGCCGTTGATCGTCGGAGAGGGGGAGCATCGCTTCGAGGTGCAGCACGAGTGGCCGCAGCTTCCCGAAAAATATACCTGGCAAACGACGCACAACGTGGCCGTCGACAAGTCGGGCAACCTCTACGTCATCCACGAGGGACGCGCCGATCTGAAGGATCACCCGTCGATCTTCGTGTTCGACTCCGAAGGAAAGTTCATCCGCGCATTCGGTGCTCAGTTTCAGGGTGGCGGCCACGGAATCGAGATTCGCCAAGAAGGGAGCGAAGAGTTCCTCTACGTCTGCGCGTACCAGCACCTCAAGACGTTCGCCAAGATGGATCTGAAAGGCGGGATCGTTTGGCAGCAATACGCTCCGATGGAGTCCGGGGTTTACGCGCCGGGTGATAACACTCGGCCGGAAGATCGTCCGGAACGAGACAAGGTGTGGGGACCGAATCGGTTCCTGCCCACGAACTTCGCGTTCCTTGATGACGGCGGGTTCTTGCTGATCGACGGTTACGGAGCCTCGTACTGCCACCGCTACAACAAAGATGCCAAGTGGGTCAGTTGCTTTGGCGGAGTCGGTGCCGGCGAAGGGAAGTTCGCGACGCCGCACGGTGTCTGGGTCGACAAGCGCGAGGGCCGCACCCCCTCGATCGTCGTCTGCGACCGAGCTCATCACACGCTGCAATACTTCACGATGGATGGCAAATACATCGAGACGCTCAAAGGCTACGGCTTGCCCGCCAATGCCGAGACTTGGAAGAACTTACTCTGCATTCCAGAACTGCACGCGCGAGTCACGTTGCTCAACGAAAAGAATGACGTGGTCGCTCGATTGGGTGAGGATGTGGCTCGCGTCACTGCCAAGGACGGCGGACAGATTCGAGGCGATAAGTCGAAGTGGATCGACGGCAAGTTCGTGCATCCGCATGACGCCTGTTTCGCGGCGGATGGCAGCATCTTTGTGGCCGAGTGGGTCGGCACCGGGCGCATTTCGAAGTTGAAAAAAACGGTATAACGGCAATCGGCTTTCGGCGGACGGCTTTCAGCCGGAAGCCGTTCGCCGATGGCCGTCAGCCGTGATACCGTTTTTCCGAATCGGGAGTCGTACATGCGAAGCTACAAGAACCTGACGTTCTGGGATGACCTCGTGAAGGCGCTGGTCCGCAGCTATCGGTTCGGAATGTCGTTGCCAACGAACGATCAATATGCGCTCGGGGCCGACATCAAACGTGTGGCGGTGCGCGTCCGCACCAAAATCGTCGCCGGAATCTCGATCGAATCCGCGGCTGGCTGTGCCCATGAATTCGACGGAGCGTATCAAGGCTTGAAAGAGATCACTTCGGGAATCGAATTCGCCGTCGAGTTGGGGATCACGAAGCCTGAGTTGGTTGCTGATTTGTTGGAAACTTTAGATCGTCTGGCGGGAGCGGTGTTCTCGTACCGCCGGACGCTGGCAGAATCTTGAGGCAAAGAAAGGCCCACCATGAAGTACCTCGTTGAATTTATCGGCACATTTTTTCTCGTGACCACGATTGGCTGCACCGTGATTGGCGGAGGAGAAGGAGTCATTCCTCCGCTGGCAATTGGCTCGGTTCTGATGGTCATGATCTACGCGGGCGGGCATGTTTCCGGAGCGCACTACAACCCGGCAGTGACCCTCGCCGTGTTTCTGCGCGGAAAGTGTCCGGCCAAAGATGTGCCAGGTTACATGATCGCGCAGGTTCTGGGTGCGGTGGCAGCGGCGGCGATCGTGCTGTTCCTCAAGAAGAATCCCGCGGTCGAAGCGGGTAATCCGGATGTGGCCCGCGCACTTTTGGCAGAGTTCCTCTTCACGTTCGCGTTGTGTTACGTCGTGTTGAACGTCGCGACGTCGAAGAAGACGGCCGGCAATTCCAACTACGGTTTAGCAATTGGCTTCACGGTGTTGGCGGGAGCCTTTGCTGTCGGCCCGATCTCCGGCGGAGCGTTCAATCCGGCGGTCGCGGTGGGCGTGACGATGATGGGCTTGTCGGCTCCGGCGAACATCTGGATTTTCCTGGTCGGCAACTTCGGTGGAGCCGCAGTCGCGGCCACTGCGTTCAAGCTCATCAATCCGGATGACAAGTAAGCCATGCAGAACGCCGAAGTCGGGCGAATCTTTGAAGAGCTCGCCGACCTGTTGGAACTCGACGGCGCGAACCCGTTCCGCGTGCGAGCGTACCGCAACGCCGCACGCACGGTCGAAGCGTTGTCGGCCGACGTGGCGGCGATGGTCGCGCGCGACTCCGCTGAGCTGCTGCAACTCGAAGGGATCGGCAAAGACCTCGCCGACAAGATCGTTGTCATCGTTCGCACCGGACAGTTGCCGCAGTTGGAGGAGTTGAAAGCGAAGATCCCGCCCGGAGTCGTGCAGATGCTGCGCATTCCGGGACTCGGACCCAAGAAGGTCGCCGCGCTGTTCAAAGAGTTGGGCCTCGAAACGCTCGACGCTCTGAAGCAAGCGGCCGAGCAAGGTCGCATCGCGGAACTCAAAGGCTTCGGCAAGAAGACTGAGCAGTCGATTCTCGAAGGACTCGCGATCGTGGCCGAGGCGGGGCAGCGCGTCTTCCTCGCCGATGCGAAGGTCGAGGCCGACGCGATCGTCGCCGACTTGCAGCAACTCAGCAGCATCACGCAAGCGACCGTCGCCGGAAGTTGCCGGCGTCGCAAGGAGACCGTTGGTGATCTCGACGTGCTGGTCACGTCATCCGATCACAACGCCGCGATGGACCGGCTCGCGGCGAATCCGCTGGTCGTGAAAGTGCTCGCTCGCGGCGACACGAAACAGCGAGTGCGGCTGCGATCGGGATTGGAGCTCGATCTGCGAGTCGTCCCCGACGAATCGTTCGGTGCCGCGTCGCAATACTTCACCGGCTCGAAAGAGCACAACATCGTCATCCGCCGCCGCGCTCAGGAGCGGGGCTTGAAGCTCAACGAGTACGGCCTGTTTCGCGGCGACGAATTGGTCGCGAGTCGTACCGAGGAAGAGGTCTACGCCGCTGTCGACCTGCCGTGGATTCCGCCCGAACTGCGTGAGAATCGTGGCGAGATCGAATTAGCCGAGCAGGGCGAGCTGCCAAAACTGATTGAATTGACCGACATTCGCGGCGATCTGCACATGCACACGACGGCGACCGACGGCATGAACTCGATCCGCGAGATGGCCGAAGCGGCGAAGGCTCGCGGACTGCAATACATCGCGATCACCGATCACTCGAAGCGCGTCACGATGGCCAACGGCCTCGACGCCGATCGCCTACGAGCACACTGGAAAGCGATCGACAAAGTCCGCGCGGAAATCAGCGGCATCGAAATCCTGAAAGGGATCGAGTGCGACATCCTCGAAGACGCGACGATGGATCTGCCGGATGACGTGCTCGCCGAAGCCGATTGGGTACTCGCCGTGTTGCACTACGGTTTGAAACAGCCGCGCGAGCAAATCGACAAGCGGCTGCTCAACGCGATTCGCAATCCGCATGTCGATGCGATCGGCCATCTGACCGGCCGCTTGGTCAATCAGCGACCCGGTGCCGACCTGACATTTGAAGACGTCCTCAAAGCCGCCGCCGATCACGGCACCTGGTTAGAGATCAACGCACACCCCAGCCGGCTCGATCTGGATGACATCCGCGCCGCCGCCGCGAAGGAGCGAGGCATCCCCATCGTCATCAACACCGACGCTCACAGCACCGCCGGCTTCGACGTCATGCAGTACGGAATCTTTCAAGCTCGCCGCGCGGGACTGGGAGCGAAAGACGTTGCCAACACGCGGACGCTAGCGGAGTTTCGGAAGCTGCTCGGTTGACCGGATTTCATTCAGTCGACGGGCCGGTATTCACCACTCACCGGTGATAGTCTCACTGGAGCTAATCGTGGCGATGGCGTAGTAGATCTTCTTGTCAATTCTGTCGTTCACAAAAATGACACTTCCATCTCCACGGCAAAACTGAGCACCACCAGCATGCAGGCTGTTGAATCCGTGGTTGATTTGCTGCCCTTTGCACGACGAAGGATTCCTCGCGCAAAGATTGAGCGGAAATGCGGACACCCCGACGGTGACATTGTTCCAATACCACCACCCAAAATCCGAAGCTTCGTTAATCGTCTCGCCAATCATGATCGTGGCCGAGAGACCGTCGCGTACATCTGCGAATTTCGTGAAGACTTCTTTGCGTTCGCTCGGATTGGGATGGTCGAAGTAGCCGCCGGTAAACATTCCATTTCCACAACAACCGCCGTCGCTGTTTCCCGCGAACCGCCCCGTCGTGTCAAATCGAGCAAAGGGAGTGGCGTTGTAATTACTCCCGGAGGCACCGCGGTAACTCAGGGCTCCGGCCGGATAATTGAAAGGATAGCCGCCGGCGAGATAGCGATCATTGCGGACCAACGGGGTCGAGTCCGACGGGCAGATGTAGAGTGGGATCCCCGTCGCGAGCGCCGTTTGGTTGTTGGGAATCATCGGCAACTTCAGGTCAATCTTCTTGTAGAGGGGTGCCTGATCGACGTAGGGAAGAATTAAAGTCCAAATGGACTGCCCCCAGGAGGAACTGGTTGTTCGATTCAGCAGTTTTCCATTGGGGAGACGCCCGTAAGAGTCATGAAACGCGTGCATCGCCAGTCCGATCTGCTTCAATTTGTTCTTGCACTCGGCTCTGCGAGCGGCCTCACGAGCGTTTTGCACTGCGGGAAGTATTAAAGCCACGAGGAGCCCGATGATCGCGATCACCACCAGCAGTTCAATCAATGTAAATCCTGAGCGGTAATGAACACGGAGACGAGGTTGGAGTGGCAACGCCTTGGACTCTGTGACAATCAGTTTCATCGTTCGCGTCCTTCGAGCAGTCATGTGATTCAAAGTGGCAACTTAGGCCAGGGGCGCTCTCGCCCACCCTTCCATTGCGATGCGACGACAGATTGCGACAGAGAATTCGAAGAGCTTTCGCGAATTCGGTCACTTGTTTCCGCCCGGTCGGAATCCGTGATCGGGAAGCACTTCCAGTGGTTGGTAGCCGTCGTAATAGTTCTTCAAAGCCCACAGGAAGTAGTCGAGATTCTCTTCGAGTGCTTTCTGAGTTTCAGTCGCGTTGGCAAGCATGGGTTTGAGGCAATCGCGGCTCGCCAGTAAGAGGTAAAGCGACTCTTGATGGCCTGTTTTCGCTTTCGTTTCCAATGCCGGCATTCGTGCATCCAACTCGGCAATCGCCTGGGTGGTGAACTTCTTCAAGTCGTGGATGTCAGCGGTTGAGTTCTTGCGTTTGCGTTCGGTCAATTCGGATCGAAGGGCCTGCAATCGGTCACAGAAACGGCGATCCGCTCTTGGCCAGAACCACCATGCGGCCACGAATACGAGCAGCATGGCGATCGCCCAGTTTCTGAAGGCGAGCGGTTTCGCGGCACGGGCATCAACCTTTGGTCTAGTCCCTGTTGCGAGCGATGGCCGACGGCTCAGAGGACGTGTTCCGTTCCACGATGATACGGCAGGTCCATTGCCGAAGTCTGTCGTTGACGGCAATGGAATTGCCGATTCGGGGATCGTTGGAAGTTCCGATCTGGTCTCGGCGACGGACACATCGTTGGGTCTTGTTTGAAACTCGGCCGCTTCTTGTGTGACGATTTCGATTGGGTTCGACGAAGCGGGGAGCGGCGTAGCAATCTCTGGAGCAGCCGACATCGCAAGACTTCGGGGCGTGCTCTCACGAGTCTGGCTGCTCAAGGCAGCGACAACAGCGTTGGCTCCAACTCGATTGGCGTCAAACAGGCTTGGGAGCTCTGATGCCGGAACCCACTCTGACGCCGCGTCACGGCGAATCAAGTCATCACGACTCAACTCGCCTGAAAGAGCCATTTGCCTCAAGCAATCTTCAGGCATCGGACCGAGTATCAACCCGAACGTCGTTTGAACGTACCAAGATTGAGCATCAGACATTTTCAAACCTGTGTCCATCACTTCGCGGCGTTATCGCTCAGATCTGGAAAGCCTTTCCACATTAACTTGCCGTCGGGCGTACGGACTTCGAGGTTGCGCCAGCGTGCGTTGCCGGGCGAGAACGTGTGCATGCCGACACAGCCGTGCGAGAGTTTCGGATGGCTGCTGGTTGTCATGACGATGCCATCAACGATGACGATGATGTTGTCACCTCGCACTTTGACTTCGATGTTGTGCCAGACTTTCGCTTCTCCGTGCAACGAATTGGGCATGTACCGACGGGTCGGCATCCGCCAACCAAATTCGCCCGGCACATAAGCGACGAGGTCCATGTTCTTCGCGCCATAGTTTCCAAATTGCAGCAGCCAGAAGTAATCGTCTTTGAACCATCGCAGGAACAGGTTGTAACTGACGCCGATCGCGTCACAGCTTGCCTCGACCTTGAGGTCATAGTCCGTCCAATCGACGTCTCCAAAAGTGATGAGGTTGCGCGGCGCAACGGACTCTGTCACCAACTCATCGCCTTCAAACCACCACTTACCATGAATGACGTTTGGCTTCCTCGACAAATTCGGATCGACCCACGGCTCGTCCTTCGGACGAGGCGATTCGGCTTTGGCGACCTTTGGCGGCACGATCACGAGCGCATCCGTTGATCCCGGCGCATATTCCTCACCCCACTCAATGCAGGCGTGAAACGATTCTTGGCGACGTTGATTGCTCCAGCCGAGTCCCGTTGGCCACAGGGACAAGCGCGATTGATTGATGTCATCCTGCGGTTCGTTCTTGCTCCAACGACCGATGAATCGGAGCGGCCGATTGCGTTCGTCGCGCCATTGATTGAGGTCATGTCGCTTCCAGCCTGACATCCACACGCTACGGCCACCGTCATTCGCCGCGAGAAAGTTTTCTTCGGCCTGCGATGAGACCGTCAGCAAACGGCCCTTTAATTGATGAGCCAAGTATTGTGCTGCAACGAGTGTCAATGGTTTGTCACTGAAGTAGTACGCTCGATCTTTCCAGCGGACGCATTGATCGGCGATGTCTGCTGGCGGCTCGGCGGCGACTGGATTGAGCGGATTAGCCCAATCATCACCGACTCGCATCGCACGCGCTTGAGGCTTCAATCGCAACTTCAACGAACGGAATTCAACGGCTGATTGATACGCATGCAGACTCACGAAGCGACTGTAAGCCAGCGGCTGCTCGGAATGCCGAGTCAGCGCGTGAGTGTCCCCTTTCCATGAGGCAATCTCGGTGCCGTTAAGCGTCGCGACGATCTGCGCGTCGTCGCCAGAGCGAGCCACATCGACATGCCATTGATTAAGCTTTCCGGTCTCGATGCGACCGGGAGGCACGACCGCTCCCCAGGTCGCTTTCTCTTCGTTGGTGACGTGACCATTGATGCCCGACAGACCGTGATAGCCACCGCGCCAGCCACCCATGAGGACCGAGACATCACCCGCCCCGACCGGAAACGCGCAGCTCGCCATATCGGGGCCGTTAAGCCGGACGAACTCGCCACTCAACTCGTAGCCGCCGTCGATCACGACCGGCACCATCAGCGCCGGAATGTCTGAGTGATCGCAACCAATCGATCCATTCTCGTTTCGTTGCCAACTACCGAACACGACGTGATCCGGCAGCTTCACCATCGCCAAGAGGTCGTGCCATTCCCCGGGTTTAAGCTCACCGACTGGCGGCGGCACGGCCAGCTTCGCGTCGTGATCGGAGTTGCCTTTCGCACGATTGGCGAGCGGGGCGGTGTCAGCCCCCCGGTTCTTCGTTGAGCCATCTCTTGTCTTTGTCAAAGACACCGGGGGGCTGACGCCGCCCCGCTCGCCAATCAAGTTGGAGTTTTTGCTCGTCGCGGCTGGAAACGCCCCGATCGTCGCATCGCCGAGCTTTGTGATGACCTTTGAGTCCACCAATTCGATGGTCGCTTTCACGTCATCGCCACGAGTGAGCTTGAAGTTGTCCGTGTCGAACTCGGCGTTGCCGATTTTGATGTGCAGGCGATGCTCTCCCGGTTTGACTTGGTATTTGTGTTCGCCATCGGCAATCGTCAGCGAGTCCTTCTGGAACGTGACCTCAACATCATCGGCCAGCACTTCGACCTTTATGGTCACGTTGCCGTTCTGGAAATAGAGGATCACTCCCAACAGCACGAGGAACGACATCGCGGCCATCGCAACGCGCGCGGTTCGGCGTGGTGGCGTTGCGCGAACCGCCGTCGATGGTGTGAGGTAATCTTGCAGCGCTTGAGCAAACTCAGGCATCGACTGATAGCGGTCTTCCGGTTTCTTCTCGATCGCCTTCAGGACAAGTGCCGTCAATCGCAGGTCGAGTTCAAAGCGATATTGAAGTGGTGACGGAGTCTCCTCGGTCGTCATCCGAGTCAGGACTTCATGGAACTGGTGGCCTGGAAAGGGAACCGTGCCGGTCAGCAGTTTGTAGAGCACGACACCCAAGCTATAGACATCGCTTCGTGGCCCGATGGCCGCGACGTCCCCTTTCATTTGCTCCATCGGCATGTAGTGCGGCGTTCCCAAAAGAGTGCCGACTTGCGTCTTTCGCGGACCGGTTCGCGCGACGTTCAATGCCAGCCCGAAGTCGATCACCTTCGGTTGCTGCTGTTGAGTGAGCATGATGTTGTCGGGCTTCATGTCGCGATGCACGATCCCCTTCGCATGAGCCGCACTCAAAGCGTCGGCGACGTCGCGCACGATCTCGACCGCTCGTTGCGGAGTCAGCGTGTTCGTCTGGAGGAAGTCGCCCAACGAGATGCCATCGATGTAATCCATCACGACGAACGGCACGCCACCGAATTCACTGACGTCATGCACGACCGGCAGGTTGGCGTGTGAGACCATTGCCAGACACTCGGCTTCGCTGCGGAAGCGGTCGAGCAAATCGGGGCTGTCCAGCGCCGCACGCTGCGGCACCTTGATCGCGACATCGCGTCCCAACTTGCTGTCGGTCGCCAGGAACACCGCTCCCATTCCGCCGTGACCCAGTTCCTTGAGAATGTGAAACCGTCCGTTCTCACCAATGCGATCTCCCGCCTGAAACGTCTCGGGAATCGTCTGAGCCGTACGACCAGAGGTGTTGGTGTCTTCGGCTTGAGTCAGCTCCGTGTCGGCTAAAGTCAGTTTTCGGACACTCGGCAGCGAGCCGCCATCCGCAAGCAGCGATTGACCGGTAACAAGACTTCGAACCGCATCGGCTTGCCGAGGAAACCTCGCCTCAAGCTCCGCATCCGTCAGTCGCGGCCCAACCAGCTTGCGTGCCTCTAATTCCGCTACGATCAAATCAGCAGCGGCCGTCTCCACCGTTCCGAGTTCCGGAAACTCTTCGAGATAGGTTTCGAGCAGTGTTTTCTGCTTCCGCTTCCACATCTGCACGATGTCGATCTTCACCAGCTCCGCCAACGCGACGCTCCGAAACGGCTGCAAGTCGGTCGGCAATACATTGAGCCGCGACTCGATCTGGCCGAGTTGCCAATGCAAATCGCACTCGGCCAACCAATCAGTCAGGGCATCGCGAACGTCGCCGCTGAGCTGGCTCAAACTCGCTGTCGTGGTCGGGTGGGACATGGCAAACAACTTTGCAGAGAGGTCGAATGATGAGAAGTCCGGCTGCATCACCAATTGCGAACCAACGACCAATTGCGACAGGGAATCGAAAAGTTGTCCGCAATTGGGATGGCAGACGACAACTGACGTGGTGTCGACAAGTCATGTCAAGAATCACTTGAAAGCGGCATCAATGATGCTGATTGCTGGTGCTCAGGTTCTCAATCCAATCAGTCAGTCATTCGAATGACATTCGGGTTGTCATTCAGTGCGGTGTCGGCTCTGGATTTGCTTGTCCATTTACAGAGAGCGCAGAGCGATTTCCCACTTCCTTTCAAATCAAAATCGTTCCACCGTTGTTGCTCCAACCAGTAGCCGAGAAACGGTTCAGCGCCATTGCCGTCGGCACCGCTGAGGGTACTGGATTGTTTGATGGGGCGGTCGTCGTGCCAAACCCAGCGTTTCGTGGCATTGTCCGATCGACCGCCGATCCAGAGATTCCGCCCGTACTTCTTCAGGGTGCGGAGCAATTCGTCCGCTTCGATCTCGGTCTCGATGATCGCCAGCGAGCCTCCCAACTCGGCGCACCTTTTTTGGGAATCGTTCCAATTCGCGGATTCATTCAGCACCGCGTATTCATTTCCCTGGCAACTGAAGCGATAGATCGGACCGTTGGGTGAGACACTGGCGAAATCGACATTCGGCAGTCCCTTCCACAGCAACTTTCCGTCGGTCCCACGAACCTCGAAGTTTCGCCAGCGAACTTGACCGGAGGAATGTGATCCGATTCCGACACGTCCTTGGGACAGCTTCGCATGTTCGCTGCTCATGATCTTTGCGTCGTCGATATACACCGTACATTTCGCCGCTCGGACTTCCACTTTGATGCGATACCAGCGACCGGTCTCGCCATGCAGCCGGCCGCCCATCCAGCGCCGGCCTGGATTGTGCCACGGGTCATCCCCGAAAGCGCAGGGAAGCAAATCGAGATTCTTTGGACTTCCCCAGCCCCCAATATCCAAGTTCCAGAACGAAGACCCCACACGATCGGCTTGGAAAAAAACATGAGCGACCTTCCCCACCCGATCCAAGCGATATTCCAGCGAATAGTCGTACTCGACCCATTTCGGATCGCCAAAAATAAGACGATGTGCTCCATCTTCCGCAGCCAACAGTTCGCCATTTTCGACCCGAAATTTTCCCAACCACGTCGCTGGAGACAGCATTGCCGCGCGTGCCTTGTGGGATTCAGTTTGGGGCCGGCTATGTTGTGCGACGTTGGGTTTCTGCAGAGCGGAGATCTGGGCCAGCCGTTTCTCCCGCGACTTCTTTTCCAACACCGACAGTTTGGGCAAGGCTTGTTGATACCACTGTCCGGCGTGACGCATAAGCTCGCGCTTGGCAGGGTCTGATTCGGAGGACGCGAGTGCCCACCACTGATCGCCGATCTTGACTGGTTCGGTATCGGGCGTGAGTTCCAATTTGGCGGCGGCTTGCCACGATTTCGATTTGCTCGCCTTCGCCAGATGCGGCAGAGCGACGGTCCAGTCGGTCTCTTCCACGACGAACCATTGGCCAACGGTGAAGTTGGCGTCCGGATCGTCGGGTTTCGATTCCAGCACCGTCAAAGACCGTTGGAACTTTTCGAATTTCTCTTTCTTCGCGGTGATCTCTTTCCGTAAGTCTGTCATGGGTTGTTTCAAGTTGGCGGGAAGTTGTGACTTCGTGAGCACCGCCTCGATTTCGTCGAGCAGTTTCCCCGCGTCTTGATACCGATCGTCCGCCGCTGCGGATCTCGCCAAAGACGCCACCTCGTCAAAGACCGGCTTGAGCGTCACCGCAGACTTGCCGTTGAGCGTTTCGAGATACCGAGCCAGATGCCGAGTCCGCTCGGTCAACGGGGCCACCTCAAACGACTTGACGAGTTGCTCGACCGCGGCGGTCATGGTCGGCAGGTCGCGAAGCTCCTGACTCAAGGAGATGACGGTCGTGAGGACGACGTACGAATCCTCTTTCTTCAAATTCGAGTCACGGGCGACCTTCATCAATTCTTTCACCAACTGTTGCTTCTTCGTTGGAGTCGTCGCTTTAGTGACCTGATAACCCTCGTCTAACAACTTCGCACTGGCTTGTTGCTGTTCCTTCGTCGGAACCGGAGCACGCCCCGTTGTCTGTGCGTAAGACGCAGTGGGCAGAACCAAGGCCAGTAGAGCCAAGAGTGTTTGAAAAGGCCGGTCTTTTACATACGTCATCGCTTCCCCCCCCCTGAAAATCAGACACTGTCCCCATTGCGAACGTCTTGGAAAGTGCGACGGCGAATCCGAAACGATTCAAAAAATCAACGGATTCAGCAGGACCGCTCGGGGGCACGGATGATCCGAGGGGAATCGATCGCCGATTTTTCGCCCGCCTCAAGGCTCGCTTGCAGTTGCGAAATCAACCGTTTGACGGTGCGGCGCATTACTCCGAATGTAGCGTCAGATCTAAGACCACCGGGGGGCTGACGCCGCCCCGCTCGCCAGGACCGTTTCTGCTGCGGTTCGACTTGCTCCCAACGCATCATTTTCCGTTGGGATACTCCTCGCCCCATTCGACGATGGCATGTAAGGCACTCGATGGGTGGCCGTCGTGCCAGCCGCGCACGTTGTTTGTTGCCGTGAGAATTGCAAGTTGGCATTCGTCGAAACCAGATGGTTCGCGAAATCCCCACCGGCCAAAGTGGCGAAGCGGACGGTTTCGTTCATCGCGCCATTCATTGCTGTCCGTGCGATGCCAACCCGACATCCACAACGCGAGACCTCGGCCTTCTTTCAGAATGAAAGCTTCTTCTTCAGCGGACGAGATCGTCAGAAGTCTGCCTTCCATCAAGGAGGCCAGTCGTTGAGCCTCTGTCAGGTTCATGGGTTTTTCCGAGATGAAGTATTTGTGGTCCTTCCAAGTCAGGCACTTGTCGGCAATCGCCTTGGGGGGGCCGGATGCGACGGGGGCAATGGGATTCTGCCAGTCATCACTCAGGCGAAACCCTTTGCTCCCCTGCTTGATTCGCACTTCGAGTTTGTGGATGTCAGCCGGCGATTGATGGACATTGATGCCGACAACATGTTGGCCAATCAGGCGATTAAACCAAGGACAGGAGAGTTGTGAAACGCGCCCCTTCCATTGCACAAACATCTTGCTGTCGAGCGTCGCGGTGATGGCGGCGACGTCGTTGTTTTGGGTCACTTCGATCTCCAAACGGTAACGGTGTCCGTTTTGTAGCTTGCTCGGACGGACTCCGGCGCGAGTGGCCGTCGGCACATCCTTCGACTCGCGGCCATCAATTAGGTGCAGTCCACTAGCGGCTCCGTTCCAGCCACTGAGGATGATCGAAGTCGCCACAGGTCCGACCGGAAAGATGACGGCAACGTTTTCTCCGCCCGCTCGCCGAGTGAATTCGCAGGTCAGTTCGTAGCTTCCGCGCAGTGCCACGGGAACCTGAAATCGAGCATCGGCGGACGGCTCGCAAATCATGGTGCCGGAATCCTCTCTCCATTTCCCACGCAAGACATGATCCGGCAGCTTGACCATCGCCAGCAGGTCAACCCATTGGCCGGTCTGGAGTTTCCCTTCGTCATTGATCGTCAGCGGAGCGTTCGATGTGCCGGATTGCGACTTACTTGATGACGCAGCCTTGGCCTCCGGCTTGGGTAGAGCGGCGATCACAACCAGCCGCTGCTGAATGAGCTTCTTGGAGAGCATTGTGAGGTTGGGCAACGCTTGTTCGTACCACTTGCCAGCGTGGAGCAGGAGTTCGCGTTTCTCTGGATCGGCTTCATCTTGAGCAATTTCCCACCACGCATCGCCGACTTTCACCGGCTCGGCATCGGGCATGAGTTCCAAAGCAGCGGCGGCTTGCCACGGTTTGGCGTTGCTGGACTTCGCCAGATGCGGCAGAGCGAGCATCCAGGCTCGCTCTTCGGTCACGAACCAACGGCCCACGATGTAATTCGAATCCGGGTCATCGGGCTTCGACTCCAACACGGATCGAGCTTTCTCGAACGCTGTGAACTTCTCCTTCATGACGGTGATCTCCTTCCGCAAGTCGGTCAACGATTGCCGGCTTGATGCCGCAACCTTCATCTTCGTGAGCGTGGCATCGACTTGGTCCAGCAATGACTCGGCCTCGCGATACCGATTCTCCGCCGCTACCGATCTCGCCAAGGTCGTGATCTCATCGTAGATCGGCTTCAAAGCCATCGCCGTCTTGAGACTCGCCCCTTCGAGATAACGGACCAAGTGCTTTGTCTGCTCGGCGAACGGATCGACCGCAAATGCGTCGATGAGCTGCTCGACCGCGCTGGTCATCGCCCGCAGATCGCGCAGTTCCTGTGCCAGTGAGATGACCGTCGTCAGCACGACGTACAACTCGTCCTTTGGCAAGCCGGGATTGTTGGCCGCCTCAACCAGCGTCTTCACGAGCTGTTGTTTCTTGGCTGCGCTGGATGCCTTTGAGACCCCATAACCCTCTTCCAACACCGTCGCGGTCGCCTTTTGCTGCTGATCCGACGGAACCGGAGCACGCGCTGGTTGAGCGTGTCCAATCTGCGCCAAAAGAAGAGTCAGAAAGCCCGCGAGTCCGACAACGACCGATTTCTTCGTGTGGTTCATGGATGGTTCCTTCTGGCTCAATCCCTATTCAGTCAGATGCTCAATTGCCAACGCTGAGGAAACTGCGACAGCCAGTTTCGAGGTTTTCCAAAGTTTTTTGATCCAAAGCGGTGCTGACACACCGCACTCCAAAGGCTAACTGCCTGGTTCGACAGCGCTGGAATCGAAGCTGCCTTCCAGCCGTTTCAGCATCCGTTCGACGGTGCGGCGGACGATGCCGAGTTGCTCGGCGATTTCGTCGTTGGAGTAGTCGGCGAGCTTGAGCTCGATCAGCTTCCGATAATGCGGTTGCTGAGTGGCCGGCAGCTTTCGCAGAGCCTGCTCGATCACGTCGTTGAGGATGGCCGCGTCCTCCGGTCCCGGCTGATCGTCAACAAGGGCTGGCAGCAGGCCCGACTGATCCGCTTCACGTCGGACGTCTCGCAGCCCGGCCGAATGACGGCGTCCTTGCTGCCGTGCCTTGTTGAGCGTGATCTGCACCAGCAGTTTCCACAATTCGGCAGAGCTGCTGATTTGGAACTCGCCTCGTTCGGCGCGGACGAAGAACGTCCGAAAGACCGACTGCACGACGTCTGCTCCGTCCACTCGCCGAGCGACCCGCTGACTCAAGTTCTGTTCGGCCAACCGAGCAAGCTGCTCCGCGTACTTTGCAAAGACGGCATCGGCTGCCGCTTCGTCTCCAGCACGGACTCGTGAAATCAAGTGGCCAGCAAAAAAGTTGGTTTCCTGAGACAAGGTCGACCTCAGTGTCGTTGGAATCGGTGGGGCGCGGCAGTGGCCATCATCCTAATCCGCACTCGGTGGTCACTGCCATTGCGTACGGATTCGGGCAGCTCTGCGAAAAGAAACAACGAGGTGACGAACGCTGTCTCTCAGCCACCGATCGAATTACAACCGCGTCTCGTGCCGCACCTCAGATCTTGGAGGATCCTCATGGACCAGCGCTACCGCATCGCCGACACCAGCCAGATCATCACCCCCGCGCTGGTCGTGTTTCGCGAATTGCTCGACGACAACTTGCGGCGGATGGTTGAGATCGCCAAACGACCGGAGCGGCTGCGACCGCACTGCAAGACGCACAAGACGCGCGAGATTGCTCGGATGGAGTTGGAGCTCGGCATCGTCAAGCACAAGTGCGCGACGTTCGCCGAAGCCGAGATGCTGGCGAGCGTCGGCATCAAAGATATCTTCCTGGCGTACAACCTCGTCGGCCCGAATCTGCGACGCGCGGTCGAATTCGTGAAGCAGTTTCCCGATGTGACGTTATCGGTCACGGCCGATCATCCGCGCGGCATCGCCTCGCTGGGGGAGGCGATGGATGCGGTCGGACGACGCATCGACGTGCTGCTCGACATCGACGTCGGCCAGCATCGCACAGGTGTGCCGGTCGGCTCGCACGCGGCCGAGTTGTATCGCCAGATCGCGGCGACTCGCGGACTGAAGCCGGGAGGCTTTCATGTCTACGACGGACATCAGCATCAACTCTCGCGAGACGACCGCCGAGTCGCCGTGCTGGCGGAATTCGACAAGGTGCGAGTGTTTCGCGACAACTTGGTTGCGTCGGGGCAATCGGTTCCGCGGATGGTCTGCGGCGGGACCGCGTCGTTCCCGATCTATGCCGAGATGGACGATCCAACGATTGAACTCAGTCCGGGCACCTGCGTGCTCAACGACGTTGGGTACTCCGAGCACTTCCCCGATCTGGTGTTCCCTCCGGCCGCCGTGATGTTGACGCGAGTCGTCAGCCGACCGGCCGCGAATCGCATTACGTTGGACCTGGGCTATAAGGCGGTCGCGTCCGATCCGCCCGCTGGCCAGCGAGTGATGTTTCCCGATCTTCCGGATGCCAAACAGGTGCTGCAAAACGAAGAGCATCTCGTTTTGGAAACGTCTCGCGCCAACGAGTTCCAACCGGGCGATGAGCTGTTCGCGATCCCGCGTCACGTCTGCCCGACGTGTGCGTTGCATCGCGCGATCTTCGTCATCGCGGGAGGAGAGCTCGTCGATCAGTGGGAGGTTGCGTCGCGCGATCGTTGGCTGACGATTTGAATCGAGTTGCTGGTGACCTTCAGCGCGATTTGAACTTGCGGCCGACGGTCAAGCTGTCGGGAATGCCGTCCGGGTATTGCTTGTGCAGCCACGTTTCAATCTGCTCGGCGCGATGCTCTGGGTGCGGGTGCGATCCGAGCCATTCGGGTTGGCGATTGCCCTTGGAGACTTCGGACAGGATCTTCATCACACCCAGCATCTGTGAGGGATCGAAGCCGGCGGCGGTCATCGCTTCCAAACCGAATTGATCCGACTGGGATTCGTCCCCACGGCTGTAGCTCAGGTTGACCATCGAATTGACCATCGCGGCCACTTGCTGATTGCCGCGGCCGGAGTGGCGGTCATCGCTGCTGGCCACGCCGACTGCCGTCACCAGGATTTGTCCGAACTGGCCTTGAGCCATGTGCTGCGCGGCGTGCCGATGAATGACATGCCCGATCTCGTGGCCGAGTACTCCCGCCAACTGAGCTTCGTTCTGCAAGCGTCTGAGCAAGCCGTTCGTGATGAAGATCTGCCCGCCGGGTAACGCGAAGGCATTGACCATCTCTGGATCGCGCAGCAGATGAAATTGAAATCGGTAGTGGCTCTGCGAGGCGATGCTTTCCGCAACCAATCGCTCGCCGACTTCGCGAACCAGCGTGGCGGATTGAGAGTGAGGATCGACTTCACCTCCCATTTGCGCCGCCATCGCGGGAGCCGATTGCACCCCCAGCGCGATCTCCTGCGGGACCGACATCGCGACGTGCTGCTTCTCGCCGGTGACGGGATTGACCTGAGTGCTCGTCAGGAACTTGAACACTCCGAAGAGCACCAACACCCCCGCAATGATCCACTGCGGAGGGATGCGAAATCCGCCTCGATCGGAACGATAACCGTAGGACATGACGCTCAACCTTGTTGAATGAGTCTCGCAATACTGAATCAAATTATGCGTTCGGCGAGCCGGCGGGCGTTAGCC
>CAMDPX010000072.1 GCA_945905295.1 Planctomyces sp. SH-PL62
CGGGGTCGGGTGTTCGGTTTTTCGGAATTGGCGGGAGGAAAGCTTGGATTGCAAATGCGACTGCTGCCCGCCAATTCCGAAAAACCGAACACCCGACCCCTGAAGTTAGATCGTCGCTTGTCGGACCGCTGCATCGATCCGAGCCAACACTCGGTCACGGCCGACAAGCAACACGCATTCGTAGACGCCCGGGCCGATGGGGACACCGGTCGTGCTGATTCGCAAGGCGTGAATCAGCGTCCCAGCCGGTTGGCCCTGTTCTTCGCAGTACGCTTTGAGCGCGGCTTCCAAGTTTCCGACCGTCCATTCCGGCAGCGTGGCAATTCGGTCGCGATAGCCGGCGAGCAACGCGGGAACACCTTCCTTGGCGACTCGCTTCGTGAATTCTTTCTCGTCGTAGACGATCTCGTCTTTGAAGAAATAAGCCACGTCGAGCACGTCGCTGAAGAGTCGGATCCGATCCCCCAGTGCGGAGATCAGTCGCGAGACGAAGTCGAGTGTCGCGTGGGGCACGTTTTCAACCTGCCCGTCCGATCCGGGCACGTTGGAAACGTGCCCCGCGATCAAGCCCGCCTTCACAAGATATGGCAAGCAGCCAGCAACCTTTTCCTCCAGCGATAACTGGGACATCCAGTGCTGCTGGAACGAGACCATCTTGTCGGGATCGAAACCGGCCGGAGCTTTCACGACTCGGTCGAGCGTGAAGAGCTTCACCGCATCCGCAAGCGAAAAGAGTTCGGTCTTGTCGTCCAGAGACCAGCCGAGTCGCAGCAAGCCGTTCAGAATTCCCGCCGGCAGGAAACCGACTCGTTCGTAGAACTCGACCATCACCGGATCGAGCCCCGCTTGTCCCGCGAGACCGATCTGCGAAAAGACCGAGTCCCCCTTGTCGCACAGTTTTTTGAACGAAGCATTGTTGCGGTATTGAGCCAGCTTGCGCTTACTGAGCTTCTCTTTCCCACCCGGTGCGGCGACATACGGGATGTGAGCGAACTGCGGCAGCGTGTTGCCCAGCGCTTGATGCAGCAACACCTGTGTCGGCGTGTTGGAAAGATGCTCTTCAGCACGAACGACGTGCGTGATCTGCATCTGCGCGTCGTCGATCACCGTCGCGAAGTTGTAGAGTGGCGAGCCGTCGCCGCGCATGATGACCGGATCGGCCATCAAGCCGGCGTCCCATTCGACTCGGCCGCGAATGTGGTCGTCGATGACAACCTTCTGATCTCGCGGCACCAAGAATCGAATGACGTGCGGCTGCTCCTCGGCGAGAGCTTGCTGAATCTCGGCGTCGCTGAGTTGCAGAGAACGCCGAGCACTCAAATAGGTCCGCTTCTCAGCTTCGGCGAGCTTGCGGTCCTGGTCGATCTGATCCTTCGTCTCGAAGCAGCGATACGCCTTGCCTTCTTGCAGCAATCGGTCGGCGGCGGCTCGATACAGCTCGCCGCGCTGAGATTGAAAGTACGGAGCGTACGGGCCGCCGATCTCCGGCCCTTCGTCCCAATTCAGGCCGAGCCACTTGAACGCTCGTAGGATCGGACCGAGCGCCTCGTCGATGTTGCGCTGCTGATCGGTGTCGTCGATCCGCAGAATGAATGTGCCGCCGTTATGCCGCGCCCACAGCCAATTGAACAGAGCGGTTCGCATCCCGCCGATGTGCATATAGCCCGTCGGGCTGGGGGCAAATCGCGTTCTCACAGTCATCGTCAAATCTCGCTGAGGGGCGTTGAAGGGCGCGGATGATAACGCTCGTCCCGCAGCGTTCGTAGGTTGGGACTCCGTCCCGACCCGGTCGGGACGGAGCCCCAACCTACTTGCTCCGCTGTCGCGGATTCATTGGCCGTTGCATTGAGACGGATGACACGACTTCCCAGTCTTCGATCGGTCCCGGCTTGATACGAAGCAGCGGATGCGGGATCGGCCGAGTCACTGACTGGATCTGTTCCCACCATGCGGGATCGCGCCGCTGCAATTTGGCTTTGAGGTGTTCCCATTCGTAGTTCAGTTGGCCGCGCGTCACGGCGATCAATTCCGTGTTCTCGCCTGGTCCGATTTTTGAGCCGTCGAAGTGATAGCCGCGCCGCACAGACTCCGCGTGAACAACTCGCAGATAAGCTGCCAGCGCTGATCGAGGCGCGGCCGATTCTTGGAAACGTTTCAGTTGCGGATGGCGCGTATAGCCGCGCGTTTCGCCATTCACGACCGCTTGAGCCAAGAGCCCTTCACGCCAGAGCGCCACCAAGCCGCGTGAGTCCAAATACTTCGGATGCAGTGACCAAAGTCGCATTTCTGATTTCAACCGTCGAACAAAAGAAATCTCAGTCGCGGGAGCAACTGAGCTACGTAGGCGAGTCGCTCCCGCGACTCGCATTGGGATTACGCATCGATCTCGGCGCGCGTCGGAATCGACGGTTGTGCTCCTCGTCGAGTCACCGAGATCGCCGCAGCGACACTGGCCCAGCGAGCCGCGTCGATCAACGCTCGGCCTTCCGCGAGTGCCGTTGCCAAGGCACCGTTGAAGACGTCTCCCGCAGCAACCGCGTCGATGGCAGCGACTCGTTTCACAGGGAGGTGCGTGACGGTGTCTCCATCGAGCACACAGCAGCCGTGCTCACCGCGCGTGATGATGACTCGCGAGCAACCCGCTGCTTGAAGTTGCTTTCCGGCAGCCTCGGCGTCTTCAGCGGAACGGACTTCGCGGCCGGTCAGAAGAGCGGCTTCCGAGTCGTTCGGCGTGAAGACGTCGATGAGCCGCAGTCCGACGGCGAACATGATTTCTGGGTCAGCGGGAGCCGGATTGACGATCGTCGTCAGCCCGGCTTGCTTGGCGTGTCGCAGACCGGCCATGACGGTTTCCAGCGGCGATTCCAAACACGCGACGAACACACGCGCGTTCTGCCATACCTCTTTCGGAACCGCGTGAATGTCATCCGGCCGCAGATGCAGATTCGCGCCGCTGGCCACGCTGATCAGGTTCTGTCCGCCGGCATCCACGAGGATCAGCGCAACTCCCGATGTCTGGCCAGCGACCACTTTGAGAAACCGCGTGTCGAGATTCTCCGACCGCAAGCCAACGAGCGATTCTTGTCCAAACGAGTCGTCGCCCACGGCCGCAAGGAAGATCACCGGCTCGCGCGCCGATCGCGCCGCCGCGACGGCTTGATTCGCACCTTTGCCACCAGCCGCGCGATAAAACTCGCCACCAAGAATCGTTTCACCCGGCCGCGGCAACGAGCGCGAACGGATCACCAAATCGGTGTTGATCGAGCCGAGGACGATGATGGGCGATGCCGGCATGAGCGACTTCTACTTCACCGGCCACTTCACGTTGTATTTGCGCTCGATGGATTCCATCCATTCGCGGCGAAGCGGGAAGAAGCTGGCGTTGGCCAGTTCCGTCGCGGGCGGACTGTGCAGCCAAGTCTTGAGGAAGTCGGTTCGTTGCGGTGCGTCTTCCTCGGCGGCGATGTCTTCGCGGTCGGTGATGTGAACGACGATGAAGGCCGAACGGTCGTAGTTCGGAATCGCGGCCGTCGCGCCCGGCTTCAGTTGATCGACGGCGGTGAAGAAGTCGTCTCCCAACTTGTCGAGGCCAGGAATCTGCGACAGCTCCACTCGCTCGTTACCTTGCTGCTGGAACGGATTGACTCCGGGAGCCGACTTCCCCTGCATGGAGAAGTGCGAGAATTTTTCTTTCGGTTCGATCACCGTCAGTTGCAGGCCGTCCTTGTCACCAGTGACTGTCTGCCCGGCCACGACTTCGGTCAGCTTCTGGCCTTCGGCGGCCAGCTTTGCCAGAGCATTCGCACGCTCTTCGGCTTTCGGCGCGGCCTGTGCCAGCTTCCAGGCTTTCATCACCTGCATGCGGATGCCATCGTCCTCAAACTTCGGTACGTGAGGTTCTTTTCGCTCGACGACCCAGTACGCGAAACGGTTCTTCGTGCCGGGATCTTCCGCGACTTCGGGAGTAAACGTGTTGTCGCTGCCCCGTCCGAAGACGCGCTGCAGGACGGACACGGCTCCTTGTTGGCGATTGAAGCTCTCGTCCATCGGATCGGTCGCTCCGCCGAGCTTGTGCTCTTCCGATTTGCTGAGTTCTTCCGCCGAAAGCATCGCTGTCTCGACGTACTTCAGGTCGAGCGATTTGGCGAGTTCTTTCAATTCAGACGCGACGTCCTGCGGCGAGCGATACGACTTCGAGCCTTTCTCGGCGATCGTGTACGAACCCAGTCGACGCATCTTGGTGAGGATCGACTCAATCCGCTCCTTCATCAATTTGAGCGTTCGTTCTTTGAGCAGGTCATCGTAGATTTTTTCCTGCACTTCCTCGAACGGTTTGTATTTCGTTTCAGGCTTCTTCTCGGTCTTGTCTTCCGCTTTCTCGTCGGGCTTGAACGGCTTCTCGGCGTCGGCGGCCGGATTGTCCTTCGATTCCGGCGTCTCCGGTTTCGGTTTGTCGTCCGGCTTCGCGTCTTCTTTTTTCTTTTCGGCTTTCGCAGCGTCGGCCTTGGGAGTCTCCTTCGGATCGTCCTCGGCTTTCGGCTCTTCTTTCTTGGGCTTGTCGGCTGGCTTGGCTTCTTCCGGTTTCTCGGCAGTCACTTTGTCCTCGCCCGCCGCGCCTTGTGGATCGTCCTGCTTGGGCTTCTCTGTCGTGGACTTTTCGTCCTTAGGCTTGTCGGACTTCTCTTCGGACGGCTTGTCCGATTTCGGATCGCTGGGCTTCTCTGGCTTGTCTCCCTCTTTGGATTCCGCCTTGGGTTTGTCGTCTTCCTTCTTCGAATCGCCGGACTTGTCGGCATCTGGCTTATCGCCGTCCTTCTTCTCGTCGGGCTTCTTGGCATCGTCCCCTTCCGGCGCGTCCTCTTTCTTCTCGTCCGTCTTTGGCGGCGTGCGATCCACGAAGAACTCTTTGTTGTCGGCGTAGTACTTCGCGACCTCCTCGTCGGTTGGCTGATCGACTTTTTTCTCGATGACGTCGTAGTCCGCTTCGAGGTACGCGAGGCGCGTCCGCATCGGCTGAAAGAAACCTGGTTCTCCCTTCGGGCCGGGAACTTTTTCGGCGTGCTTCTTGAAGAACTCGATCAGCTTGTCGTCGGACGGATCGGGGATGCTCTTCACGAACGCTTCGACCGGGATGGTCGTGGCCTCGATGGAATGTTTCACGTTGACCTTGCGGAAGTCCTGCCAGCGCTGCTGCGGCGTGGAAACGGCTCGCGGGTAAGTCATTTCGGCGGCCATGCGGGCGGCGAGTTCGTCCCGAAACAAGTCGTAGATGTAGTGGTCGCCGACATGCAGTTGCTGCTTGATCTCGCGAAGCATGTCCTTCGTGAGATTCTGGTCGCTGACCATCTTGATGAAGTCGGTGACTGCGTCGTCGTTGACGTTGATCCCCAGCCGGATCGCTTCGCGTCTCAGCAAGTCACCGAAGATCACGTCCTTCTCAAGGTCGTCGTTACCGAACTTGAATTGGATTTGCTCGAGGGCGCGGGCCAACTGCATATCGTAGAACTGCTGGCCGAACGGGCCGGCCTTCAGGAACTGTTCGGGGATGGGGTGCGACTTGCGATAGATTTCGCCGAGGATCCGATTGGCCGATTCGCGGCGGCTTTTGAGGTTGGCAACCTCCCGCTGCGAGAGTCCGGCGATCGGCGGTTGTTCGGTGGTGTCACGCTCGCTGAACTGGGTAATGACCAGTCCAAGCACCGCGCCGACGACGGCTCCCATTGTGCCGAATTCGTTTTGTTTCGAACTGCGAGTGCCCCACACAAACGCTCCGCCGCCGAACAGAGCGGCCAAAATCAGCGGCACCAGGAACGTCGTTCCCGCCTTCATCGTCTCGTCCAAAAACACGAACGAGATCATCGACATCAGGGTCAGCGCCGCCATGATCGGCTTGAGATTACGGCGGAAAAAACTCAATGAATCCATGAAGCAACACCTCTGTCAGACGGAGTTGAGACAAAACCGAAGTGGGGGTCATTCCTTGACAGGCCCGGAAATGGCCGAGTAGGTATGTCCGCCTTTGGCCGGTCGGAAAACCGGCGGATTGTAGTCCCAGAGGGTCGAGCCACAAGGCTTGCCCCGCACGACAAGGAACTCAGTGTGGCTGGAAAGCGTTTGAAAGCATTGGTCATCGTCGAGTCGCCGGCGAAGGCCAAAAAGATCAGCGGCTTTCTGGGGCCGAACTACAAAGTCATCGCCAGCATGGGCCACATTCGCGATCTCCCGGCCGGTGCGGCGCAGGTGCCGGCGGCTCTCAAGAAGGAAGCTTGGGCGAAGATCGGCGTCAACGTTGAGCAAGGTTTTCAGCCGCTCTACGTGGTTCCGCCGGAGAAGCGAAAGCTCGTCAATGAATTGAAGGACGCGCTCAAGAACGCCGACGAACTCGTCCTCGCGACCGACGAAGACCGCGAGGGCGAATCCATCGGATGGCATCTCACCGAGGTGCTCAAACCGAAAGTCCCCGTCACACGCATGGTCTTCTCCGAAATCACCAAAGAGGCGATTCAAGAGGCGATCGGTGCCACGCGGAAATTGGATACCAACCTGGTCGCGGCGCAGGAAACTCGACGAGTGCTCGACCGGCTGTACGGCTATCGGCTCAGCCCGCTGCTGTGGAAAAAGATCGCCCCGAAGCTCTCGGCTGGCCGAGTACAATCGGTCGCCGTGCGGCTGATCGTGACGCGAGAAATCGAACGCATGGCGTTCCGCAGCGCGACGTACTGGGACTTGAAAGCGGAACTCACAACCGAGACATCCGCCAAATTTACCGCCGAACTCGTGACAGTCGGCGGACGCCGAGTCGCCAGCGGCAAAGACTTCGACGAGACCAACGGCAAACTCAAGGCCAACGTCGATGTGCTGCTGCTCGATCAGCCCAACGTCGAGGCGTTGCGCGAACGACTCAGCAATGCGGGTTGGATCGTCAGCAATGTGAAGGATCGCAGTGAGGTTCGCCGGCCGTATCCGCCGTTCACAACCAGTACGTTGCAACAAGAATCAAACCGCAAGCTCGGCCTGTCGTCGAAAGAGACGATGCAGATCGCTCAGCGGTTGTACGAAGACGGACTCATCACCTACATGCGAACCGACAGCGTGAACCTGTCGGGCGAAGCAATCGGAGCCGCGCGACAACGCATCGAAGAAAAATACGGCCAGGAATATCTCAGCCCGACGCCGCGACAATTCACCACGAAAGCCAAGGGAGCCCAAGAAGCACACGAAGCGATCCGTCCCGCCGGCAAGATGATGCAGACCGCTGAGGAGCACGGTCTCGGCGGCCAATCGGCTCGGCTCTACACGCTGATCTGGATGCGGACGATGGCCACGCAGATGGCCGACGCGCGGCTGACGTTCATCACCGCCACGATCGCTGCCGCCGATGCCGAGTTTCGCGCGACTGGCCGGCATGTGGACTTTCCCGGTTTCTTCCGCGCCTACGTCGAAGGGGTCGATGACCCCGAAGCCGCGCTCGACGACCAAGAAGCCGCGCTGCCGCCGCTGCGCGAATCGCAACCGCTGTCGCTCGGACAACTCGATTCGCTCAAGCATGAGACGAAGCCGCCCGCGCGGTTCACGGAAGCGACGCTCGTCCGCCAACTCGAATCGGACGGCATCGGCCGGCCTTCGACCTACGCCAGCATCATCAGCACGATTCAGGATCGTGGCTACGTCCGCAAAGTCAGCAACCAACTGATCCCGACCTTCACCGCGATCGCGGTGACGCGGTTGCTCGAACAGAACTTCCCAAACTTGGTCGATGTGAAGTTCACCGCTCAGATGGAAGAGCAGCTCGACGAAGTCGCAACCGGGCATGCCGAGCGGCTGCCGTACCTGCAAAAGTTTTATTGCGGCAGCGAGGGTCTCGACGAACAAGTGAAGTCCCACGAAGAGTTGATCGACCCGCGCATCGCCTGCACGATCGACTTGGACGGCGTCGAAGCGAAAGTCCGAGTCGGTCGCTACGGTCCGTTCCTACAAAAAACGGGGACTGGACCTGAGCCAGAAACCGCGTCGATCCCCGACGACGTCGCTCCGGCCGACATCACCAACGAACTCGCCGAGAAGTGGCTGGAGCTCAAGCGACAAGGCCCGCAGTCGATCGGCAGTCATCCCGAACATGGACTCCCAATCTACTTGCTGAGCGGCCGATTCGGCCCCTATCTGCAAGTCGGCGAGATGTCGAAAGACCCGGACGCTCCGAAACCCAAGCGGCAGAGCGTTCCCAAAAACATCGATCCCACGACACTGCCGTTCGACACCGCATTGAAGCTGCTGGCACTGCCACGCGAACTCGGCCCGCATCCGGACGACGGCAAGCCGGTCTATGCCAGCATCGGCCCGTATGGCCCGTATGTGAAACACGACAAATCGTTCCGCTCCATCCCGAAGACGGGCGATGTATTGAACATCGACTTGGCCGCCGCCGTCGAACTGATCAAACAACCGCGCGGCAAGAAGGCTGCACCGACCGCTCTGCGCGATCTCGGCAAACATCCGGATGACGACGCACTGATCCAGATTTTTGAAGGCCGCTACGGCCCGTATGTCCGACACGGCGACGTCTTCGCCTCGCTGCCGAAGGACCGCGCAATTGAATCCGTGCAACTCGACGAAGCCCTGATCTGGATCGCCGAACGAGCCGCGCTCGGCCCGTCGAAGAAGAAGGGACGCGGCCGAGGCAGCTTCCGCAAGAAGTCCGCCTCCCCAAAAGGGGACGTCACAACAGCCGCGCTCAAGCCCGCCAAAAAGAAAGCGGCCAAAAAGAAAGCCGCGAAGAAAAAGCCCGCTAAGAAATCACCTCCGAACGATGAGTAGCCGCGTTCATTTTCCGCCCTCCCTTTTTCGCCAGTTCGTTACGAAAAAAAGGAGGGGGGCGGAAAAGGGTGGGCGAAAAATGAACCGCAGTTCGTTTGTCAGAATGTCGCGATGACTCCGTTGTTGATTCTGTTGATTCTTGTTGGCGCGTATCTCGCCGGCTCGGTGCCGTTCGGATTGATCGTTGCGCGACTCGCCAAAGGGATCGACATTCGCGAACACGGCAGCAAGAACATCGGAGCCACGAATGTCACACGCGTCCTTGGAGCCAAATGGGGCGTGCTGTGCTTTGTCCTCGACGTGCTCAAGGGAGCGTTACCGGTCCTGCTGCCAAACGTGATGCTCGCAGCCAACAATCCGGATCGAGCTCATTGGCAAGTTGCCGCCGGTCTCGTGGCGATCCTCGGCCACATGTTTCCGATTTGGCTGGGCTTCCACGGCGGCAAAGGAGTCGCGACAGCCTTGGGAGTCGTCGTCATGCTGGCAAATCCGATCTCGACGGCGATCACTTTTGGCGTGTTCATCACCTGCTTCGCCGCGACGCGCATTGTCTCGATCAGTTCGATTGCCTCCGCGGTCACGTTCGCGGTCTCACAGATGTGCGTACTTTGGCCGCAGCCGTTCCACGAGAAAACTTGGAGCCTCGCGGCATTCAGCCTCGCGGTGCCGGCGTTGATCATCGTCAAGCACCGCTCGAATATCGTCCGCCTGTGGCGCGGTGAAGAACCACGGTTTGGACGCAAACCGCCGCAGTCGTAGGTTGGGACTCTGTCCCGCCCCGAACGGTCGGGATGGAATCCCAGCCTACGAAACTCAGCAGACTTCGATCTCGTTGGTCAGCGACATCTCGCTGGCGGCATCGAGCGCGGCGTGCGTGGCGAGCTGCTTGTTGTAGTAGGTCGCAGTGCGGCCACTGAGCAGCACTTCGCCGTCGTGAACTTCGACGTGCAGGCTGCGAATCGTCCCGCCGGTACGGAGTCGCACATAGCGTTCGACCGTGTCCGCAATCTCGCGCGGCGAGACTTCAAGAATTCCGCGAGGTTGATCGAGCAAAGCTTGAGGCGTCATCATTCTTCCTCCTTGAGCTGCGCCGAAGCACAACACTCTGCCGCAGGCGAGACGAGCTTGACGCTCTTTCCCACCACTTCCAAGATGCCGCCGCTTCAGCGACGGTCTCTGCGAACGGTTCTCTCCGATGTTTCGATGCCCGGTTCCAACGCAGGCACCAAAGCGGCGGGAAGTGTACAGGTCCGGACGCGACCGTCAAATTATTTTCCGGAAAAGTACGCAAAAACCTGATCTTCCACTTAAGGACTCATTGGCATGGATGCTCCCGCGCTTGGCTTTCTCGAACAGCTTCTGACCACCCCCAGCCCGTCCGGTTACGAGCGGCCCATTCAAGACGTGGTCCGCGGCTTTGTGAAGCCATTCGCCACCGAGGTGCAGACCGATTGGCACGGCAACGTCATCGCAGCCGTCAATCCGAGCGGCTCGCCGAGGATCATGCTGGCCGGACACTGCGACCAGATCGGCCTGCTGATCGTGAACATCGACAAGGACGGCTTCCTGCGGACGGCCGCCATCGGTGGCTGGGACGTGCAGCAGTTGGTCGGCCAGCACATGCTCGTCTGGACGAAGTCGGGACCGGTCAAAGGGGTGATCGCTCGGAAGGCAATTCATCTGCAAACGCCCGAAGATCGCAAGCAGGTGCCGGAGATCAAAGACCTGTGGATCGACATCGGCGTGAAGAGCGCGGATGAGGCCAAAGAACTCGTCGCAGTCGGCGATCCGGTCACGTTTGAACTGGGCATGAGAACGCTGCGAAACAACCTCGCGGCGGCACCCGGCATGGACAACAAAGTCGGCGTGTGGGTCGTCATGCGAGCCTTGCAGATCGTCGCAGAGAGCAAGCCGCAAGCGGCGGTTGTCTCAGTCTCGACGGTCCAAGAAGAGATTGGCTTGCGAGGCGCTCAGACCAGCGCGTACTCGGTCGACCCACAGTTGGGAATTGCGGTCGATGTGACTCACGCGACCGACTGCCCGACGATCGACGAGAACCAGCACGGCAAGATCAAGCTCGGCGGCGGCCCGGTCTTGTATCGCGGCCCGAACGCCAACCCCGTCGTCTTCGATCGCCTGACGTCTCTCGCCAAAGAGCACGACATCCCGTTCCAAGTTGCTGGCCTCGCAAAAGCCGCTGGCAACGACTCCAACGTCATGCAAATCAGCCGAGGCGGCATCGCCACGGGACTCGTCACGATCCCCAACCGTTACATGCACAGCCCGGTCGAAATGATCTCGCTCGACGACCTCGACAACGCCGCGAAGCTGATTGCTCACTTCTGTCTGTCGCTGACGCCAAGCTGCGACTTCACGCCCTAACTCAACGTGATAGGATGGATTGGGTAGCCGCCGTTCGCCAGAACGCGGGATGCCAGCCATTCGCCCGCGTTCTGGCGAAACGCGACTGCAACCTAATGCGGAGGTGTGTCATGCAAAAAGAAAAGGTTCTCGCTGTCTTGGATGAGTACACGGACGAGGTCGATGTCGATGCTCTCTCGGAAAAGCTTTATCTCTTGCAAAAGATTGACGACGCCGAAAAAGAAATCGCGGCTGGAAACGGAATTCCCCACGAAGAGGTTCGGCGGAGACTGGCGAAATGGCTCACGTAATCTGGGCACCGAAAGCGTTGGCCGATCTCGAAGCTTTGCTGGATTACATCGCCAAAGATGCGCCGGCGGCGGCAGCTCGATTCGGTGACAAACTCCTCTTGCGAGTGGAATCACTGGCCGAGTTTCCCGAATCGGGTAGTCTCGTTCCCGAAGACGACAGCCAAACCTATCGTGAAATCTTTCAAGGCAACTACCGCATCATCTTTCGATCCGAAAACAACGTCGTGTATGTCGTTCGCATTCATCACGCCGGCCGATTACTCGATACGAACACTCTCAAGTAATCCGCCGAGCAAGCTTCACGCCGAGAGTAGCGCCGATTCCGACTGGCCATCACACTCAACGATCGGCATGAGCCAGTCCGACTTCCGTCACGTACGGGTGCGATGTCGCGTGAAGCGCGGCGATGGTGCCCAGAGCTTGAAAATTACGCTTATTCGTCGGTGTGGGGTCGCGTTTCGTTCTGCATCGGTTCGTTGCTATCCGCAATCTGCTTGGCAGCACGTTCGTTTGCGGCCTTGTAACGAAGACTGCAATGGATGCAGAGATTGAGACACGCGATTCCCGCGCAACCAAATTTCTCCGACAAACCGCGAGCGTTCGCAACAGTGTCAACCAGGGCCGCAGTGAGCAATAAAGCCGCAGCCAACATGAAGAGGCAAAATGCGATCGCTCGAAAACGCCGGGCGGTCGGCGTTAATGGGGGAGTGTCAAACGCCTCAGCAGCTTGAGGCAATCGGGCTCCCCATAACATCGGCGACAACATGACCAAGATTTGGATCATCGGTGCGTGACTTTTCGCTTTGAGCAGCGCGGTTCAGAACACGAGAGCGGCCTCGCTTGAAAGCACCGTGGCACCTTTCGTCTCAACGCAATGACGCAGAATGCAATTGGCCGTCAAGTACCGTCAATGTCGATACGGTAGACTTGGAGAAGACGGGTGGCAGTGGCAGCGACTTCCGAGTTGATCTGGTCGTGGTGGATCATTCCTTCGTCGGCCAAGAGCGTGGCCAATTCTCGCAAGCGCGGTTGGTCAAGACGTGAGTCGAAGAGCAGCAGCAAGCGGCGTTCGACGAGGTCGCTCAGCGTGCGGACCCACTCGTGCTTGATGACGTCTTGAACGAGGAGGGGTGAGATAGCGGCTTTCAGCGATCGGCGTTCGGCGATCGGCCGGGCGCGAGAACTTGCGATGCGCGGCACTCGCAGACGCGAAAGCACTCGATCAGCGACCTCTTCGCCGAGCGCTCGGCAAGTCGTCAGCTTGCCGCCGATGAGTGTCAGGATCGGGATCGGGCCGCGCGCGTTTTCTTCAATCCAGTGGCCGCGCGGAATCGAACTCGGCGAATCGGCTCGGCCAAAGGGGAGGGGGCGGACGCCGGAGTAGCTCATCACGACATCCTCGCGAGTCAGCCGCGCGGTGGGGACGACCTCGTTGACCAAGTCGATCAGGTAGTCGATCTCGCGCGGTTCGGCGACGGCGGTTTCCGGTCGAGCGTCAAACGGTTCGTCGGTCGTTCCGACGAGCGTTTGCTCTTCGCCAAACGGCAATACGAAGACCATGCGGCCGTCGCTCGCTTCGGCGTAAACGCCGCCGTCGCCGAGAGCCACTCGCAGTTCTCGATTCGCCGTGACGAAGTGACTCCCCTTCGTGCCGCCGAAGAGTCTGGGAGAACCGATGCGCCAATCGGCCAACGTCGCATCGCCCCAGGCACCGGTCGCATTGATGATGATGTCCGGCTGAAGCGTGATCGTTTCGTTGCGGCCCAGGCGGTCGATCAGGCGAACGTCGTGACCGTGGAACTCTGCGAGCGTGTGCGTGCAGACGTCGAAGGCCAGTGATTTCTCCCGCGCGAGTTGCCGGGCGTCGTCGAGCAGCGCGATCGTGAATCGTTCGGGAGAGAGGATCTGGGCGTCGAAGTATTCGCAGGAGAGAGGATATGTAGGGTGGGACCAGCGCAGCGCCGGCCCACCAAATTGGTCGAACAATGGTGGGCCGGCGCTCGAAGCGAGCTTGTCCCACCCTACGGCGGAACCCGCGAGCCGGTCGTACATCCAGAGTCCCAGTCGGATCACGTACAAGCCGCGTCCGCGGGCGTTCGGACAGCATCGCAGCCAGAATCGGCCGAGCCATGAGCGATCCCAACCGAGAAACGTCAACACGCTCCAGACCAGTCCGCCGAAGCGGCGACGCACGGGAATTCGCAACCGCAGCGGTCGCACAAATTGCGGAGCGGTTTTCAGCAGGATCGCTCGTTCGCGCAACGACTCGCGGACGAGTGCGACGTCGCCTCGTTCGAGGTATCGCAGCCCGCCGTGGATTAGCCGCGAGGATCGTGACGTGGCTCCAAACGCGATGTCGTTCGCATCGACGACGACGACCGAGACGCCGTTGAGTGTCAATTCGCGTGCGACCGCCGCGCCGTTGATGCCGGCTCCCACGACGAGCACCATTGGCGACGAGGCGGCTTGGTTGGGATCAATTCGCATGGGAGGTAGGTTACTCACGGCACCAGCGGCACCGCGACCGTCGCGCCGGCCTCGCCCGCTTCCGTGTTGGCGTGCTTGATTCACCGGATGGGGACCGTCAGAATGCCCGCCTCACTTCGGTCGTTCGAGCGGATTCGCCGCTGTTTTGATAACTGTTCGTCGCACATTTTCTTGCTCTGAGTCAACCTCAAGGGTCCACAATATGTCACTGAAACTGATGCCGGGAGCGACTGTCGGAATCGACTTGGGAACCACCTATTCGACGCTGGCGCAAATTGACAAAGAAGGCAATCCGATCGCGCAATTGAACGCCGACGGCAAGCCAATCACCCCCTCGGTGGTGCTGCTCGGCGAAGACGGAAAGGTCATCGTCGGTCCCTCTTTTGAACGCATCGCTGTGGAAGACTCCACGCACGTCATCGAGGCGATCAAACGCGAGATGGGCAACAAGGCTTACTTCGTCGTCTATCAGGGGAAGAAGCTGACGCCGGAATTCATCTCCGCGTTGATTCTGAAGAAGCTGAAGCAAGACGCCGAAGTGGCGATCGGTCCGATCGCCAACGCGGTCATCACCGTGCCGTACTACTTCAACGACGTCCGCCGCAAAGCGACTCAGGATGCCGGCCGCATCGCCGGCTTGAACGTCATCGACATCATCAACGAGCCAACCGCCGCGACCTTGGCCTACGCCTGGACCAAGGGGGAATTGGGACGCGCGGATCTCGCTCAGAAAGAACGCACGGTCATCGTTTACGATCTAGGCGGCGGCACGTTCGACGTGACCGTCGTGCGTTACACACCGACGCACTTCAAAGTGCTCGCCACCGACGGTGACGTGATGCTGGGTGGTCTCGACTGGACGCGACGCATCGTCGATCACGTCTCGACCCAGTTCAAAACCAAGTTCGGCGTCGATCCGCGTGAAGACCCGGAAACATTGCAGTCGCTCAGCCAGGACTGCGAATTGGTCAAACGCGAGTTGTCGCAAAAAGCTCAAACGCAAATCGCCGTGTACTGCAAAGGGAACTCGCTGACGGTCGCGATGACTCGCGGCGACTTCGAGCGGATCACGGCGGACCTGCTGCAACGGACGCGGGACACCACCGAACTGGTGCTGCAACAATCGGGCATCGGTACGAACGGTTTGGATGACCTGATTCTCGTCGGCGGTTCGACGCACATGCCCATCGTCGAAAAAATGCTGACCGAAGTCGCCGGCCGCGCCCCTTCACGCGATGTCAACGCGGAAGAGGCGGTCGCTCATGGAGCCGCCATTCACGCGGCGATCCTCGAAGCCAAAGCCACCGGCGGTGAGAGCCGCATGGGCAAGATGGTCATCAACCGGCTCCGAGCGGTGCAGACCAGCGACGTCAACTCGCACTCGCTGGGGGTCAAGATCACCGACCCGCACAATCGCAGCCGCAAGATCAACCACATCATGATCCCCAAGAACACGTCGATTCCCTACAACGTCAAGCAGAAGTTCGTGACCACGTCCGCCGGGCAGCAGCGGATTCACGTCAGTGTGTTGGAAGGGGACGCGATGGACCCGGACGCTTGCGAGCAGATCGGAGACTTCTACATCACCGGTTTGCCGCCCAACCTGCCGGCGGGTTCTCCGGTCGAAGTGACTTATTCGTATGACTCGAGCGGCCGTATCAGTTGCACCGGAATGGAATTGACCAGCCGCCAAGCAGCCTCGACCGAGATCGTCCGCGGTGGCTTGCAGTCGAACGATGTGGATTTGTTCGAGACGCTTGCGCGGGATTACCACGTTGAGTAAATGACCAAGGTCCAAGTTCCAATGTCCAATGAGCTACTGACCTGATTAATTCTTAGCTGATCTCAACTGCGCGTCCGGGTCTTGGACATTGGAGCTTGGGATTTCATTGGTCATTGACGCTTGAGCCTTGGACATTCCAAACACGCGCATGTTTGGGACAAAGAATCTAACAGGGGGTCGCCGTGGCATTGGACGTCTACAAGGATTGGCTGGGCATTCCCGACGGCCCGCGTCCGCCCGACCACTACACGCTGCTGCGGTTGGTTCAGTTCGAAGACAGCGCCGAGAAGATTCGCGCGAACTATCGCAAGCTCAACGGGCATGTCCGCAAGTATGCGACCGGGCAGTACTCGGTGAAGTCCCAGGAAC
Organism: Planctomyces sp. SH-PL62; assembly: GCA_945905295.1. Taxonomy (GTDB): domain Bacteria; phylum Planctomycetota; class Planctomycetia; order Planctomycetales; family Planctomycetaceae; genus SXKJ01. Next base: position 16,126 of record CAMDPX010000072.1, read on the forward strand.
TGCTCAACGAGTTGGCCAAGGCGATGCTCTGCCTGACCGACCCCGAACGGAAGCGTGAGTACGACGAAAGCCAAGGCCGCGAATTCCCCGAAGAGCTGTCGCGGATCGGCAATCGACTGACCGAGAACGTCCTGGCCGAGCAAGGCACGATCACCAAGCCGCAGATCAAAGAGGTCAAAGAGTTCGCCGACAAGCGGGGCCTGACGGTGCGCGATGCCGTCGTGCAGATGAAGCTCACCGACATGGAAACCGCCACGCGCGCCTTCGCGGTCGAACTCGGCCTGTCGTACGTTGATCTCGCGGAAACGCTCCCCGACGACGGAGTGCTCGACCGTGTGGCGCGAGCCAGTGTGCGCCGAAACTCGATCATCCCGCTGTTCGTGGACGAGGACTACATCCTCGTCGCCTGCACCGACGAGATCACGCACGATCTGGAACAGGAACTTCGCCTCTCGTTCGATCTGCCGGTCCGGCCGGTGCTCGCCACTCCGATGGCGATCAGCAAAGCGATCTCCAAGTATTACCCGCCGGGAACGCGCGAAACGCCAGTGGTGGTGAAAAAGGAAACCACCGCCGCACCGGAGCCTAAGAAAAGCAAAAAGGCCGACAAGACTGCCGAGCAACCCGCGGCCACTCCGGCCAAGAAAGCCGCCGCCGCCGGACCACACCGTTACTGGTCGCAGCTCACGGAGGATGAGCAAGCCGAACGCAAGCAATGGGGCCTGTTGCTCATGTGCTGGTTCTCAATCGGCTCGGTGGTCTTCGATCAGTTCGTCGTCTTCAACTTCTGGACGACGTATCCACTCCCCTTTCTGACGCCGATCTTTGTCGTGCCCGCCATCGTGTGGTACGTCAAGAAGGTCTATTGGAAGTGACCCGTAGCGACAGGCGGCTCGCCTGTCGTTCGCAAGCCGGCGAGCCGCCTGCTCTACGTCGGCAGCGGCAGGTCTTTGGGCCATTCGCTTTCAAATCGCAGCGTCTCGCCGGTCAGCGGATGCGCGAACTCCAGTTCCATCGCGTGGAGTGCCAATCGCGCCGCAGGCTGTCCCTTCGGCAACGGCCCATACTTTACGTCGCCGAGAATCGGGTGCCCCAACTCCGCCAGGTGGATGCGGATTTGGTTCGTGCGTCCCGTCTCCAACCGGCACTCGAGCAGCGTCTGACCGCGCCGTACTTTGAGCGGCGTTACATGCGTGATGGCCAGTTGAACGTCGGTCGCGGCCGTGACCTGCGGATTGTGTTGACGTTCCACACTGCCACGTTTTCCGTCGCCTCGGTCGCGAACGAAGTGTGTCCGAATCGTCTGTGCCTCGACTCGTCCTGCGACGATCGCCCAATAGACCCGGCTCGGCGTCCGAGCCGCGAACTGCTGCGTCAGCCCTTCACGAGCGGCCAGCGTCCGAGCCACCACCAGCAACCCGCTGGCGTCGCGATCCAATCGATGCACGATGAAGACCGCTTGTTCTTCGAGACGCAGTCGTCGCCCTTCGTAATCGGCGAGCACGCGCGGCAACAGTTCATCCAGCGACGGTGTTGTCGAAGCACCCGGCTTGTGAGACCTCGCCTCTGCCGCCGGCCGCTCGGTCAGCATCCCCGCCGGCTTCTCAACGACGACGAGATCCTCGTCGTAATACCGAACACAGATCTGCTCGTGGCGTGGCGCTTTCGGCCGAGACTTGTCCGACAACTCGACCAGATCTCCGACATCGACCCGGCGTGCTTCGTCCTGACACAGGACTCCGTTGATCGCGACTCGCCGCGCGGCCAACGACTCGCGGGCCATCTTCCAACTGAGTTCTGGCCACCAAGCTCGCAACGCCGCCAGGATGGTTTTCCCCGCGAGTGATTCATCGACAGCGTTTGTTTGTGCGTGTGCCATGTGTCAGGTCGTAGTTCCGCATTGAGACGACATCAAGCCAGTCGACCCTTTCGCCATGAACCCAGCCCAAGGGATTGAAAGTGCAGCCTCGCGAGATGCCAAATCGCGGAATAGACTCCGGCCCCCGCCATCATTCTTTCGTTCGCGAAACACGCCGATGACCGAATCCACTTAGAGAAAGTATTTCACCATGCAGATCACCGACGCGCGTTCGCGTATTTTGGCCTTTGATTTTGGAACAGGCGGACTGACCGTTGGCCTCTTCAACCCCCACGACAACCGTATGGAAGGCTTCGGCGGTGCGAGCTACGGCAATCTGGATGGCCTCGCGGACCCAAGCTGGAAAGAACAAGACCCCCGCGATTGGATCACCGCCATTCCCAAGGCGATGACCGAGCTGCGCAAAGCAACCAAGTTCGAGCCGGACGCGATCATCGGCATCGGCATCGGCGGACACATGCACGCGCTCGTTGTGCTCGGCGAAGACAATCAGCCAGCTTTGACGGACGGACGATTGCTCTCCGGCGCGATCATGTGGGACGACCCGCGCGGTGAGAAAGAAGGCCGCAAGCTCTCGAAAGAACTGGGCGAACCAATCGCCGCGCGCATGACCGCCTCGCGCATCCGCTGGTTCGCGGCGAATCATCCGGAAGCCTGGAAGAAAACCGTCAAGCGCATCTGCGTGCCGAGCACGTTCGTCGCGCTCGAACTGACGGGCGAGTTCGGTGTCGGTCCCGGTGAAGGGAGCGGCATGTTTGGACAACTCGATCGCAAGGGGCGCTTCGGCAACGACAAGCTCGACACGATTGATCCCGAACTGCGGAAGCGAACGCCGAAGGTCGGTGCGGCTGGCGAAGTGCTCGGCCGACTGAACGCGCACGGTGCGGAGTTGCTCGGACTGCCAGAAGGCGTGCCGGTCGCGTACCCGGAGGGCGATCAGCCCATCGGCATGGTCGCGTCCGGCTGCGTCGATGGCCGAGCGTCGATCTCGCTGGGCAACTCCGTCGTCTTCAACGCGGTCGGAAGCGAGCCGATGTTGAAGAAACGCGGACTCGTGGATTCATTCCGCACCGCCGACAACCGGCACTTGTTGATGACCTGCATGACCAGCGGCTGTGTCGTCTACGACGAATTGGTCGATTGCTTTCTCGGCTGCGCGCAGTGGCTCGGCCAGAAGACGTCGAAGGATGACATTCGCAATTGGCTGACCAGCGAAGCGACGAAAGTCCCGGCCGGTTGTGACGGCGTGCTGGCTCTGCCGTTCTACAAAGGCGAAGGCGTCTTCATGCAGCCGACGGCCTTCGCGTCGTTCCTCGGCTTCCGCGACCGCAAGCGGTCCGCCTCCGGCGAAGTGACCTCTGACGCCGCCGCGCTCAAAGCGGGGGTGCTCGCGCGTGCGAGCCTCGAAGCCACCAGCCTCACGCTGCGAGTTGGTTTTGCGGAGATGGGTTTGAAGTCGCTCGATCAAATCGTCGTCAGCGGAGGCGGTTCGCGCAATGCGCTCTGGCCGCAGATCATCGCAGATGTCTTTGGTGTCCCCGTCGCCAAACCTCAAAACGCCGATGAAGCGGCGACGCGCGGAGCCGCGTATCTCGCGCTGCTGATGGCTCGTCGTGAAACCGGCGACAAGATCGAACTCGCTGAGTTGTTGTCGCAGTGCGTTGAACTCACCGATCGAGTCGAACCGAATGCCGAGCACACCAAGCTCTACAAGAAGCTGCTGCCGCAGTTCGAGAAGTCGCTCAGCCGCCTGACGCCGCTGTATGCGTAACGTCCTCCGATGAATCTTTCCAATCGGATTTGAAGAATCATCGGCTCGTCATTCTTCAGCCAAAACATTGCTGATCCGCGTTGTCCGTGTCATCCGTGTTCTGTTCTTAAAGCGAGCTGAATCAAGGGAACACGGATCTTACGGATGACACGGATGGGACTGCTTATCGTTCCCATGTCCGCAGCTCGCCCAGCAGACGCAGCATTTCGTTGCGCTTTCGCTCGAACAGGCCGAACAGCGTCAGCACTCCCAAGCCCAGCCCGATTCCGAACGCCCACCACGGCCAAGTGTGATCAATCGCCTCGGCCGCATGCCACACCATGCTCACCAGCGACAGCAGCAGGAACGACGCGCCGAGATACAAGAACGCACGCACGCGCAACCAGATGCCGGCCAGCACGCCACTGACCGACAACACCATCAACACGACCGGCAGCCAGAAACTTTCCGCGATGCCGGTCAGAAACATTTCGCCGGCCGAGCTGACATAGAGCAACGTGATCGCCGGGTATCGGATCGCCGCCAGTTGAGCCTCGGTCAGTCGCTGTCGATTCCACTGCGCCGCCGCCAGCACCGAGATCGCCGGAGGAATCAACCACACCTGCGGCCGTACCAACAACTCGACGCCATGCTCGGACCACAGCGACCACAAGCCGAAGTTGCCCGCCAAAGACGCCGCGAGCACATACCAAAACGAACGCCGTCGCAGATTCAACCAGACATAGACCAACCCGGCCGCGAACAACACCGATGAATAATCGGTGCGCGACGTCGCCACCCAAAAGCCAAGCGCCGGAATCAACGGCAACAGCGCCGCCGAGTTTTGTAATGGCTCGGACAACACGCTCAACTTCGCTCGCTGGCAGAGCTCGCTGGCCCCGACGCCGGCAAACGCAATCGCCATCACGATCAGCGGCCAGTACGGCTGCAAGTAACCACGAAACAATTCCGGCATCGTCAGATAGCAGTGCAGGAACAACAGCGCGACGACCACTTCCGCCGCATAGACGAACGCTTGCGGGGTGAAGAACAACGAGGATTTCCAAATTGAGATTTCAGATTTCAAATTTGAAATTTCAGATTTGAGATTTGAAATTGCCGGCTGGCCATCGGTCAGCGCCATCGTCAACAGCGCCACCGCCAACCCAACAAGCACCGCCGCGACCAGCGCGATCTGCAATCCGGTCACCGGAGCCCCATTGATCGGGTCAAACCACCAAGCCTCCAGGCTCAACACAAACATCAGCGCGACGATCGCCAAGACACCGGCATCGCGAGCCGCTCGTTGCACCGCGCTCCGCCAGTCGTTGTCCACGCGAATCCAGCGCTCCAACCCCACGCCATACACGAACGCCGTCACCGACAACGCTTCGAGTGCTCGAATCGAACGCTGCAACCAGAAGTCCGCGCGAAGTTCCGGCTCCATCAACGCCCACAGGCAGTCCACCAACCAGACCGCTCCCAATCCCAGTGCCACTCGCTGAAACAGTTCACGTCGTCGCGAACTCGCGAGTGCCGCGATGCCGGGCACGAGCACCCCCGCGCTCACGACGCACCACAACCGCAGCGAGCGATCGCCGAAGTTCAACACTCCGAAGATCGCCAACATGCTGACCGCCGTGGCCCATGCCAATTGAGCATTCGAGAGCCATTGCTCCGCCCCCGCCAGCCGATTCCGCCAACTCGCACCGAGCGTCACGGGGTCGGGAGTCTTTTTCACGCCGCCGTCATCAACCTCGAATACTTCATTACCCGACGGCGGCGTGAAAAAGACTCCCGACCCCTTCGCTTGCCACCACGCCGCGCCAACGATCGCCACATCGGTCGCCATCAGGCCGATGGCCCACACCGACCAACGCTCTGACATGGGCAGTTCACGCGACTCAAACACAAGCAGCAGCGCCAGCCAGATCGAGCCATACAGCCCCGCCACCGTCGTCTTCGAGAACCGATCCCACGCCGACACCACGAAAGTCATTGCCACACCGAACCACAGCAACGCGCCCGCCAGCGGATGCACATTCCAAAACAAATCCTGAGCATCACGCAGACCGCGATGAGTTGTTCCCGCATGAACCAACACAGCGCAAAAGACAAAGAGCAATGCCGTCCCCAACACGACTCGTGCCACCCACCGACACGCCGCCACTTTGCCGACGGGATCAAACCGCTCTCCACGACGACGTTGCCACCACACCTCGACGATCTGCCAAGTTAACGCGGCAACGCCGAGCGAGACCAATCCCGCCTCCAACCACGTCACGACCTCCGGCTTCGCACGTTGCAGCCAGCCACCGACTTCTGGCCGCCACGCCATCACGGTCGCCAGGGCAACGCACATCATCAAGGCTGCGACTCGCAACTGCGACCGATTGACCCAAGCACTCGCCGATGCACAGACGGCGACGATCGCCAAACTCGTCGCGGGCCACGACACCGATTGGTGTGACGCGAACTCCCAAATTGCTAAGAGCACGACGCCGATGCTCGCAGCATCTGACCACAACGACGTCTCCTTGTGAGAGGAACTCGTGAGGCAACGCGCCCCGGTCCAAACGACCGCTAACGCGATCCAGCCCACGATCCAAACATGGAACCGCCCCCACGGACCACCAAACCATAACTCGACATCCTCAGACACCAGCGACGCGGACAGGACCGGTACCCACGCCATCGACCACAGGCCCAACGAGTGCAGACGATTCGACCAACTTCGCTCGGTCAGCAGAGTACTGACCACGACCAGAGCGAATGCCACATGCCCGTGGATTCCGCGAAAGGCCAGACGCCAAGTCTCGGCCCAATTGGTTCCATTCAAAATCGTCAACGCAGCCAGCAGACTGCTCAACAGCACGCAACTCCACATCCACAGTTGATGCCAAAGCCACGGCGTGATCGTCGCGCGACGCGGTTCGCGCCGCCAATCCAACCACGACGGCACCAGCGGCCCAACGCGGCTCCGCAAGCCGTACCATGACATGCCAAACACGGCTAACGCGGATGCCGAATACCCTAAGAATCGAACGAATGCGGCTTCGCTCGACCCAATTTCGATCATCCTTCGATGGACCTCATCGGAGGAGACCAACGCGATCGCGGCGAACACCAAACACCACGCGTGAGAAGCTCCGAACATCACCGCTATCGACTCGGTTCGGCCTGCTCGATGCAGTATCAGAGCTCCCCACAGCAGCGCGACAATCGACAGTGCTTCGGCACCAACCCAGACGTTGATCTGCGGTCCAAGAACGATCGTGGGCAACAGACACAAAAAACCAACGACTCCCCAAGCGTCATCAGCGACCGTGCTGGCGACCGGCCGGCGAAGTTCCCCGAAGGGCACCGCGACTCGGCGACCGATGCTCACCAGCCAAGTACACAACAATAGGGCGATGCCGATCGGCGTCAGCCAAAGAAAGACGAAGCCTTCTTTCCACAAAAACCACAATACATAGCCGCCGGTCCGAGATCGCATTCGCATCAAGTCTGACACGAGCATCGGAGTGGTGAACTGCCACAACGCCGACCAACACGCAATGACCAGCAGTCGCACCTTCCAACGGCCGCGTTCTGCCAGTGGCACCAACGACGCACTCAAAACGGCCAGGACCGTCCACCACATCGACATGCCGAAGAGCAACTCTGGATCAATCGCCCTCAGCCGCAGTGACAACGGGATGTGACGCCACGCCATCTGAGGCAACAGGAACATCACTCCGCCGACTGCGAATGTTCCCAGCGCTGCCATCCACGGAAACCGCACAGGCACAGTCGCCGGCGCGTGTTCTTCACGACGGCGGCCGAACCAGCACCGAAGAACCTCTTCCATCGACCAGGTCACGGCACCCCAACCGATGAGCCACAGCAGCACGCGATCCCAACCACGGCCGAGCCACGGTTGCAGCACCACCGGCCACTCCGATGACCGTTGATATCGCTCGAAGCCGATGAACGGCCACAAGCTGAACCACATCGTCACGGCGGCGGCAATGACCAACGTCGGTTGCACGACTCGATCGACTTTCCAATCGCAACACCGCGCCAGCACGGCGTACTTCCCTCCGAAGCGACGCCAGACGACCCACGGCACGCAAGCCACTGCCAGCCCCGCCATCTGCCAGTGCCCATGTCGCACATCCCAGAACGCGGACACATCGTTGCCGTAGGCGATCCACCAGTCTTGGTGCTGAGCGAACGAGGCGACTCCCAAGCTGGCCGCGATGAAGGCGACCACTTGGCTCAACGAAAACAGATTCCGCGATTGCCACAGATGCGCCTGGCCGAGACACAGCGCGGCGACCCAGCCGAGATAAATCGCGTGCGGGCCGAAGTCCCCCCAAACTTTCCACGGCAACACGAACAAGGCGACAACGGTGGCTCGGCCGCTGGCGGCGGACCACGGTGTCACGAACCGATCGCGGTACTTGCCAACGATCGCGCAGCCCAGTGACCACGTCGCGAATGACAACAGCGCCACCACCATCGGCCGAGTCGGCAACAAACCGAAACCATCGAGCCACTCGCGCACGTGGGTGTTCCAGCCGAGTGCGTGCAGGAAGACCGCCAACCAAACGACTGCTCCGGCCCACGCGATCTCAGTCCGATTGAGCCGTTCATTCGCGACCATCCCGGCGATCCCGAACAGCACGAACACAAACGTCGGCAGCGAGCGGTCAATGCTCGGCTGCACGACATGCGGCCAGAAGCCGGCGTACCCCGCGATTCCCAAGCTGAGCACCGCCATGCAGGCCGCAGCAGCCAGATAGGCGAGCGGGGCGGCGTCAGCCCCCCGGTCTTGCGGCGAATGCCCCGGGGGGCTGCCGCCGCCCCGTTCGCCTGTTTCATTCGGTAAGCATCGCGCGACGAATGCCGTCAACAACGACATCAATGCCACAACGACTCCGCTGCGTCCGAGCAGAATCGTCGCGATCAAATTCTGGCCTTCGGAAACACCCGCGCCGCCAATCACTTGGCCGAACCGATGAAACGCAATCAGCCCCGCCAGCGTGAGACTCGCCAACGCCGGGACGTGCAGCGGAGCTAATCCGGTCGCGAACCCAAACCAACTCAGCGCGAGAAAGTTCACCACGCCGACCGCGATCAACCGTTCTGGGTCCGGCCACGCCAGTACGACCGCGACGACCATCAGCATTGCGCCGATCAACGTGACAGCGGTCGCGGCGATGTCGTGGGGCACGTTTTCAACGTGCCTGCGGATCACGGGCACGTTGAAAACGTGCCCCACGTTTGGCAGCAACCGGCCTGCCACGCCCACGATCATCGCGGCCGCAAGACTCACGCACGGTGACAACCGGCTGAGCGTGTCGAGGACCGCCTGCGACTTCCAAAGCAGCAGACTCAACGCCACTGCCAGCGAAAAGAACGCGATCCCCAACAAGCGATACAAACTCTCGACCCGCCGCGGCGACAATCGCCGCCAGCTCGCGGCGAAGTGCGACGTGCCGAGCAACGCCACGGCATACGTCGCCAGCGGCAATGCGAACAAGCCGTGCAACTCGAGGGTGCTCAGTCCCGCCAACGTCAAACGGCCGATGACCAACTGGCCAATCGCGCTGCCGAGCACCGCCAGCGATAACCACGTCGCTCCGAAGTGCATCAGCTCGCGCGTCCCGGACCAGGTGATCCAGCCATAAGCGGCGACGCCAATGATGACCGCCGTCACATAAAGCGGATCGGTCGCGGAACGTTGCTCCGAAAGCGCGATCGCCGCGAGAAAATTCAGCGGCACGAGCAGCAGCGCAATCGTCAGCAACCCGCGACTGGTCGTCTTCAGCCGCCAATGCCGCAGCGTGTAGAGGCCCGCTCCGTGAATCGCGGCCGTGACCGCCAGAAAGCAGAGCGCGGGGAAATACGGAATCGCGTTTTTCAGCGTGGACCAGAGACTGATCACTAAGCCGACCGAACTGCCGACGATCAACATGCCGGCCAGCAGTTCGCCCCAGCGGATGTTTTTCTCTTCCAGAAACGCTTGGAGCCAATCGGTCCAGGTCGAGCGTTTGTGTTCCGGCTCGCCGTGGGGCACGTTTTCAACGTGCCCGTCATTCGCGGGCACGTTGGAAACGTGCCCCACGTTGGGGCGATCCAGAGCGACATCGTCAGCCGCCACGAGCGTCGGTAACTCCTCGGTCTCGTCCCCCTCTGGTCTCTTCAGTTTGTCGGCCGCTTGTTGCAGAACCACCCGCGCGGACTCGAACTGTTCCAGCGAGAGCACGTCCTCCGCTAGCAGAAGATCGAGTTGACGCTGCAGGCTCTGCAACTTCGCGGCCGGTGAGCGTGGTTGCTCTACGACAGACTTGCCGCAGGTGGGACATTTCTGAAACGTCGCCGCGCACCAAGCTCCGCAATGCGGACACGTTTTCTTCGGCAGTGCAATCGGGGCCACTGTTCGCGGGGGCTGATACGGCTCTGTGAGACTGCGGAGTACGAAGGCAACGAACAACCAAATCCCGTGGCCAACCAGCGTGACCACGAACAACCAGAACCCAAAGATGAGCACCACTTCCATCGGGCGGCTCCGACGTGGCGGACGCGAGTTGTTGCGTTCGAGGTCAAGATGCGAGAGCCCGTCGCAAAATTCCGTAGCCTGACTCTCCGAGTCGGGAATTCCTCAAAAGAGCTCCCGACTCGGAGAGGCTGTGAAGGTTTGGGTAGCTGAAGTCGCCAGACTTCAGAATTCGCCGAGAAAACTGAACTCTGGCGAGTTCAGCTACCAATTCTTTCACAGCCTCGGAGAGTCAGGCTACGTTCTTACGGCTCCAGCAAGTTGCACGGATACGGAGTGCGATCGACCTTCGGCAGCACCTTCGGCTTGTAAATTTCCACGTAAGCCTTCGCGAGCCGATGTTGATCCAGCGCCTCCGGCGAACTCCAGCGTTCGACGAGAATGAAGACCTTCGAGTCGGTCTGCGACTGATAGAGTTCAAAGCGTTCGCAGCCAGGCTCCAAGCGCGAGAGCCGCGTTTGCTCCAGCAGCAGCGAGCGGATTTCGGGGACGTCTTGTTCGTCTTTGACCGTGACGACCACGTTGTTGTAAGTCATGGCGAGCCTCGTGAAGATTTTGTAGGTCAGGCTTTCCAGCCTGACCTGATTTGAGTTTGACGGCGTCGTGCGCCACTCTGTCAGGCTGGAAAGCCTGACCTACGGGAAACGATTCGACCTGCGGCAGAGTATCCCTGTCGAATGTCGCGTGCCACGGAGGCGTCCTGCCATGCTCAACGATCTCGAACGTCATGGCCGAGGTGCTCAGACCGATCCGCCGAATCGGTTCGAGGCGTTTCATGCCGAGGCGGACTTGGAACATCTCTCGGAAGAGGACGCCGACGACGACCGAAAAGTGAAGACACAGTTTCTGGTCGATCGCTCGCGGTCGATCGTCAGCGAGAACGACAGTCCCGACATCCCGTTTCGCTACAGCGTGAATCCGTATCGCGGCTGCGAGCACGGATGCGTGTACTGCTACGCGCGGCCGACTCACGAGTATCTCGGCTTCAACGCGGGGCTCGATTTCGAGAGCCGCATCATGGTGAAGGACCGCGCGCCGGAGTTGCTCCTCGACTGGCTGGCTCGCGATGCGTACGTGCCGGAGTGGATCGCGTTCTCTGGCGTGACCGATTGCTATCAGCCGATTGAGCGGCGCTTGGAACTGACTCGCCGCTGCCTGCAAGTCGCGGCCGAGTGCGGTCAGCCGATCGGGATCGTCACGAAGAACGCACTGGTCGCGCGCGACCTCGACGTGCTGCAACCGATGGCCGAACGTCGCACGGCGAAAGTGATGATGAGCGTCACGACGCTCGATGCGGAACTTGCCCGCACGCTAGAACCGCGCACCAGTTCGCCCGATGCGCGGCTGCGGACGATTCGCGAATTGTCAGCCGCCGGCGTCGAGACCGGTGTGATGATCGGCCCGGTGATCCCCGGTCTGAACGACAGCGAGATCCCAGCGATCCTGGCCGCCGCGAAAGAGGCGGGAGCGGTCGTAGCTCAATACATCCTGTTGCGATTGCCGCTGACCGTGCTGCCGGTCTTCACCGATTGGTTGGCGAAAGCTCTGCCGACGAAGAAGGACAAGATCGAATCGCTGATCCGGCAATGTCGCGACGGCAAGCTGAACGATTCGCAATTCGGCTCGCGCCGCCGGGGCGAGGGGCCGATCGCCGAACAGATCGCTCAGACGTTTCGCGTCTTCGCGAAGAAGTATCGGCTGGACGAGACTCGGCCACCGTTGGAGACGCGGTTCTTCAAGCATCCGACTCCGAGTTCCGGGCAATTGCGGTTATTCTGATCGACGGCTCCAAGAAACATCCCGACGAATCGAAGGAGACGACGAATGGTCATTCCGAATTCGTCGTCTCCTTTCATTCGTCGGGCACTTTGCTTTTCATGATTCGCGTCCTCGCGATCTCATTCCGAAAACAAACCCCAATCAAGGCAGCTCCATGACCTCACGCTCTGCCACGTTGCTGTTGTGCTTGATCACAACCGCGATCGCTTGGAGTTCAGCAACATACTTGGCACTGACCGGATCATTCGGGCTGGCGACGGGAGCGTTGATCGTCGTCGGTCTCACCGCGGCGGCAGGAGCGATTGGTGCTCGGCGTCGAATCAGCGACGTCGATCAGGAACTGGCGATCGAGCGAGATGCGATCAAAGCCGAACGACAAGAACTCGCCGAGCGACGTGCGGAGCTCGACAAGTTCCTGGAGAACACGAAGGACCAGCTCACCGATCGTGCTCGGCAGTTGGATTCGCGCGAGCTGCACTTGGCCAATCGGCTCGTCAACTTTCGTGAGTGGCTGGAGTATCCACAGCCGGACGACGACACGCTCGCGGATGCCCCGACCGTTACGCCACGCGAGCTGTCCGCGCAAGACCACCGCGTCTTGGAGATCATCGGCGAAGAGTCTCAGCAGCTTTATCAGCGTCTGCGAACCGGTCATTACAAGCCGGAAGGCAAACTCGACGGCCGCCGCATTCGTGATGACGCGCACGCTTTCGTGATTCGAGTCGCTCAGGTCTATCGACCCGGCGTCGAGAACCCGCTGCTTGAAACGAGTCTCGATCAATTGCTCCGCGCGGGGAGCCGAGCTTGCTTGCATCTGCTGGTCGTGCTGGAGCGATTGCCGCTCAGCCCGAAAGATCAAAACATCAACACGCTGCACGGCTACTTGCAGAAGGCGTTGAAGGCGTATGACCTCTACAACTCGGCGCAGCCGTATTTTGGTTACATGCAGACGGCTTCGTACTTCGGCCGCTGGATCGCTGGAGCGACGCCAGTGACGTTGGGCCTGTCGTGGGCTCTGACGGAACTCGGCAAGCGCGGCACGAAGGCGGCGGCGAATTGGCTGATCGATCAACAAGCGGTCTCGCTGCTGAACGAAGTCGTGCGAGTGATCGGCTTCGAGGTCGCCAGCATCTACGGCGGCGACTTCCGGCATCGCGATTCCAACTGGGTCTACGCCGCCGAACTGACCGACCTCATGAGCCGCTTCCCACTGTCGCGCGAGAACCTCGCTCAAGCACTCCGCGAGGTTGGCTCGCTGCACTTGCGCAGCGAGTACGACCGTGTCTTCCTCTATCGCTGCTTATCGACGCATCACAATGTGCGGGCACTGGTCGATATTCACGAGCACTTGTCGCTGCCGGATCGCCAGCAGATTGCGCGGCGGCTGGAACGCTTCTTCGAGTCGTTCATTCACGGCAAGACCCATAAACTCATCGACGACTGGCGCAGCGGCGTCGAGAAGCGGTTGGGCCTGAAACTGCACCTCACGGGCACTCTCCCAGCGACCGCGCACGACAAGGGGGCTGTCGAACACCACGGCGAGCAGCTCAAGGCGGCGACATCGCTGGCCGCGTTCTTGATCTGTGTCAAAGGTTGTCCGCTCGATGATCTCGCCACGCGGCTGAATTTCGCCGAGCTGTTTCGCAAGCTCGACGAGCATCACCGCCACGGACTCCTCGAAGACCTCGTCGCGAACCCGCCATACACCTTCGAGCCACCCGATCTCGATGTGTCGCTGCCAACCGTCACGCAGTACGTCGCGGATTTGTGTCGCCTCGCCGCGCGAGCACGTCCGTGGGACGTGCAACCGGACGAGATCGTTTTGGAAACCGCCGTCTTCCTCGGCCAAGATTTTGCGAAAACGAAGAAGCTGCTCGACCGCGAATACGGCGATGCCTTCGCAACGTTGCTGCCCAAGGAGGCACCCGGCTCGAACCTGGACCTGCTCGTGGCCAAGGTCGCGCTGGCCGAGCTCGCCACCGATGAAACCATTCAATTCGCCTACACCGACGCCGCCATCGCGTGGCCGGCTCAAATTTCGCTACCTGTCGGCGAACGGAAGAGCGGTCTCGTGGGCACATCGGCTCGGCTGCTGTTGATCGAAGCGAGCGAGCGCGGATTCGTCGTCGCGATGAGCCACTTCGCAGGACTGAAGATCGAAAAACTCGCAGGCCGCTTGATCAACGACTGTGAAGTCTCTGGTCTCGCCTGGGCCGTTGAGGGCCGCGAAGGCAACGCCTCGATCAGCGTCCGCCTCTCCGGCTCGATGATCAGCCGCCACGATTCGTACTTCCGCCCGCTGATCGAGTCTCTCCGCACATCAGCCGCAGGGCGCTAGCCCCGGTTCGTGCAACGCAAACCGGGGCTAGTGCCACAGATCAGAATTAACCTTCCACCAGAACCATCGCTTGTTGCCTGCTGATCAAAACGTGAAATTCAGACCGATGTTCCCCACGGATGGCATGGCAATACCACGGATAAAACAATGCTTCTCGTTTTTCATCCGTGGTATTGCCATGCCATCCGTGGGGTTTTTGGACTCCATGACAGTTCAATTGCGATCTGTGGCACTAGTGCCGCGTCAAAGCTTAATCTTCGGGTAGACGGAGGTGAGCTTACAGCGGGCGTCGTCGATTTTCATTTGCCCGTCGACGCCGCGTTGGGTCGAGGTCACGTCGGTTGACCAGGCGGCGGTTTCGTCACGCAGGGTCTCGATGTCGCCGAAGCGGCGGCCATCGACGCACTGGCGAGTCACGGAACTCAGTTCGTTCTCGGCGATGTTCAGCCAACTGCCGTGCTTGGGCGTGTGACGGAATTCA
>CAMDPX010000073.1 GCA_945905295.1 Planctomyces sp. SH-PL62
CCCCCGAATCCACGTCCCTACGCTTGGGGGGCCGGCAGCCAACACACGGGAGGGTGTCATGCCGTCATGGCCGATGGTGCCGTGAGATTCGTGAATCAAACACTCCATCCAAACGTCGTCGCGGCGCTCGTGAGCATTGCGCAAAGAGACGTAGTTGGGGAGTTTTAGCGATTTCCGTGGATCCGTTTGATGGCGATCTATCGGTTTCGATTACCCCGACAAATCAGGCGGTTGTGGCTGCTCGAAACTATTCATGGCGAACGATTTCACTCGTAGGTATCTACAGGAAGATCCAAATGAATGACAAACTTTTTTTACTATTCTTGATTCTCTTCGCCCCGAGCGTTGGCTGCAGCGGCAACGGAGGCTTCAGGGGCGTTGATGTTTCGGGGACAGTTCTTATCGACGGAAAGCCATTGGAGGGTGTGGAGGTCTACTTTTTTACGGACAAATTTGAAGGATTTGGTAAGACCAACGCGAATGGTAAATACCAACTGGTAAGTGGCGCGTTACCAGGGCCGAATAAGATCTACTTTAAGAAAGCCAACCCCGACGCGGTTAGCGGAATCGACATGTCGATCCCTGGGATGGATGCCGGTCAGGCCGCTGCGATGGCGGAAGCGAAAGATAAAGCGGATTCCGGCGGAAAAAAGCGGGCGACGTCAATCAGTCTTGTTCCGCCTGAGTACAGCGACCCCAAGACAACGAAATTGAGTTTTCCAGTCCCTGCGGGCGGCACCAGTAACGCCGATTTCAAAATCTCGTCGAAATAATTCGTCAGCGAGAAACAGCGACGAGAGGTCAATCGTTTGGTATTGCCAATTTCTTAAGACGCATTGCTTGCTGATGCAGCCGCAAGTACTCCTTGTAGTGCTTGTCGGCGAGTTGCCGTTTTGCTTCGTCATCATCAAGGCGTGCCATTCGACGATATGTTTCTGCGAGTTTGAAATGGACGATCTCGTCGTTCGGCGTCAGCTCGATGACGCGACGAAAATCGGCCACGGCCCGTTCGAACTCACCGCTCTCTTCCCAAAGGATTCCCTGAAATCGAAGAGCTTCCGGAATCTCGCCGAGGTTTTGAAGCGCTTGTCGCAACTCGACTAGCGCTTGGTTCACATTTCCCTCGATATGAAGGATTCGAGCCAAGTAAACATCGAGATGAGGCCCGTGTTCGCCGTGCGCTCGAAGTTCTTGCAATAATCGCCGCGAACGGTCTCTGTTACCAGCTTCGATGTAATGCTTGATCAATTGATGGTTCATCGCCATTCGGTCGTGATGTGGTAGCGGTTGGGTTAATGCCGATTCGAGAGCCCGAATGGCCGCAGCAGCATCCTCTTGTTTTTCGTAAATGCGAATCAGTTGCCACCAATATGCAGGCCGCGTTGGATATAGCACGGTCAATTGTTCGGCGGCATTCAAGTGGTTTTGTCGCTGGCCTTGCGCGTAAAACAACGAGCACGAAATAGCCAAGCGGGGCTCTGCTAACTCCTCACGCTCACCCATGACCGCGACCAAATGTTCGACCGACGGCCATTGAGAAGATTGCATACCGAGCTGCGCGAGGTCCAAGAGGGCCTGGCTGGACCACTGGCCGCATTCGAAGCGTGTCAGCAGTTGCTCAACTTCTCCCCACTGGCCTGTGTTTGCGAGTGACTGACAAAGCAGTGATTCAGCCTCTGGAAGCGGTGCATGAGTCGAGGCCAGGGCTCGCTGCAAAAGAGAAACACGCGTTTCATCATCCCTCGCCAAAATTGCCTGGCGAATGAAATCTTGCGGACTAGATTTCGGCCAACAGACGACCCCTGTGAGCAGGAGGGCGATCAACAGCGTGAGCCAGAGCAGGCGGTGCCGCGTTTTTCGGTCAATCGCCCAATCACTCGGAGTCATCGCGCTCACCATGGCCTTCCACAAGGATCTGGGTTTGCCCAGGCGACAGACTTCGAAAGATCTCAGATTCGCCGCCTGGCCAAGCGACCAATACATCCGCCTGACTGGTCGTGATCGAGAAAACAATTCGTTGGTCTGAATGTGAAAAATATCCCGATCCGCTCTTAATCAACCGGACCTGTTGGGTGGGCTGATTGCGCAATACGACTCTGGCACCGACAGCGTCTCGGTTGGCACGAGTTCCGACAAGTTTCAATCGCACATGCGGCCGGCACGCCGCGCGATTGCGCAGCAGTGAAGCAGGTTCATTCTGATGCACAACAAGAAGGTCGAAGTCGCCGTCGTTGTCGAGGTCACCTACAGCGCTGCCACGCCCGGAGTGATTGCTTCGAAAATAGTGAGCGCCGTTGGTCGACACATCTTCGAATTGACTGTTCCCGGTGTTTCGAAAAAGCTGCGGACGTTGCCGATAGGGCAATTCGCCGCCATGGTAAAAAACGTGTCCGTTGGCGACGAAAAGGTCTAGATGACCGTCACCATCGAAATCTTCAAGTGCGGTTCCGAAGCCGACGTAAAGTCGGGAACGACCAGCCAAGCCTGCTCGTGTGGTGGAATGCTCAAACAACTCGTGGCCGAGATTCCGATACAACGCATTGTCTTCATGTTCAAAATTCGTGACCCACAAATCTACGAGTCCGTCGCCGTCAAAATCTCCGGCGTCAACCCCCATGCTTCCCTCGTGCGTGCCATACTGATTCACAGCGACGCCAGTCTGATGGCCGACCTCGCGCAGTTGGCCGTTGGGGGTGCCAAGGTACAGAAAGTTGTCGGATTCATCGTTTGCCACATAAAAATCGACGAGCCTGTCGGCGTTGATATCGGCCGCAACGATACCCAAGCCATTGCCTCCGGCGATCATTCCAACTTGCTTGCTGATGTCGGAGAACGTCCCGTTACCTTGATTTCGAAACAAGCAATTGTCCGCCGGTCGATACCGATTGGGGCTGCAGACGTCTCGCTGCTGCTTGGAATTGTGACACGGTCGATCCAATTCAGGGGACCAATCCACATAGCCGGTCACCATCAGATCAACGAACCCATCGTGATCGATATCTCCCCACGCTGCTCCCGTCCACCAATTCTCTCGAACCAATCCAGCCACCTGCGAGACTTCTTCGAATGAGCCATCCCCTTGGTTACGAAACAGACGGCACCTGCCGTAGCAAGTCACCAGTAAATCTTGGAAACCATCGTTGTCGTAATCTGCTCCGAAACAACCGTGAGAATAATCACTTTCGACGGTTATTGCCGCTGGTGCCGAGACATTGACGAATTGAAACTCTGCGTCGTTTCGAAAGAGCTTCCCCGGCAGCCCTCGAATCGTGATGGGGTTGGTTTCAATGAGACCACCTCCGATCAGAAAAGCATCGAGGTCACCGTCGCAGTCATAGTCGATCAATGCAACGCCTCCACCGAGGCTCTCGAGTATGAATGCTTGATGCGATTCTTGCCCGTTGCGATACACAGACTGAAGACCGGACGCGCTGGTCACCTCTTCGAACCAGTCGTCGTCTCGGTCGATTGCTTTCTCGGAATCCTCCGTATGCTGGTCGATCGCTTCGAGGCGAGACGGCTGATTTATCGCGGGATTCACCTTGCGAAGCGTACGGGAAGAGCGTGTCCGTTCGGGAGATGGCTGATCATGGTCGCAGCCGACGAGCGCAACAGTCATGCAAAACCAGGTCGAGCAGAATGCTCGAATCCGTAGGTAACGTCCAAACCGCCTTGTTGGTCCGGCGAGCCTCATTGGTTTCTATTCCTGGTGTGTCAATTCCTTGAATGCGCGGCCGCTTCGGTCTGCGAACACCGTTTGGAAGTTCGCGATGACTTCGTGAGTTCAACGCTTGCTTCCAATTTCCTTCCAGAGCAGTGCGCTCGCGAGTATGCCGCGATGGAAGTCGGCGACGGAGATGTGTTCGTTCGGGCTATGCAGGTTGTCCGTGTTTTGTCCCCAGCCAAGCAGCAGTGTATCCACGCCGAGCAGTTCCTTGAGCGTTCCGACCACGGGGATCGAACCGCCCTCGCGAATCATGACTGGTGCCACGCCGAACGCTTCTCGAATCGCGGCGTTAGCAGCCTCCATGAAGGGACTGTTTCTGTCGGCCACGAAGCCGGGGCAGCCGTGCTGTTCGGCGAATTCCAAGCGGCAACCAGGGGGCGTTTGCGCCTGCAAGAATTGGCCAAGCGACTTGAGCAGCTTGTGCGGATCTTGATCGGGCACCAGCCGGCAAGTGATCTTCGCCGAGGCCCACGCGGGAATGATCGTCTTCGGTCCCTCGCCCTGATACCCAGCGGCCAGGCCATTGACGTCACATGTCGGCCGCGCCCAACGACGCTCGGTGGAAGTGAACCCCTCTTCGCCCCAGCCGGCAGTGACGCCCACGCTGGCGAAGAAATCGGCTTCCTTAAACGGTAACGCCGCAAAGCTGGCTCGCTCGGCAGCGGCCAGTGGCAGCACGTCGTCATAGAAGCCGGGGATTTGAACTCGGCCGTGAGCATCGTGCAGCGACGCAATCAGCCTCGTCAGCGCATTTGCGGGATTAGTGATCGCTCCGCCGAAGATGCCGCTGTGTAAGTCTTGCTTGGGACCGTGCAAACGCACCTCGCAGGCCAGGATCCCGCGCAGGCCGTAAGTGATCGCTGGAATGTTCGGCGCGTATTGGCTGGTGTCACTGATGACGGCGATGTCGCTGCGCAGCTGGTCTCGGCGCGCGGCAAGAAACTTGTCGAGGTTCTCGCTGCCGACCTCTTCTTCACCTTCGATGACGAACTTGACGTTGATCAGTAGCCGCCCTTCCGCCTTCAGCCATGCGGCGACGGATAAGACGTGGGTCAGCATCTGCCCTTTGTCGTCAGTCGCTCCGCGCGCCCACAGACAGCCGTCGCGCACATCCGGCTCAAACGGCGGCGTCACCCACTTGTCGAGCGGGTCGGGCGGCTGCACGTCATAGTGGCCGTAGATCAGAACGGTCGGCGCGTCGCCAGCCTTCAACCATTCCGCGTAGACGATCGGATGCCCGTCCGTTTCGACCAACTCGGTCGTCAGCCCCGCAGAGGCGAGTTGCTCGCGAACGAATTCCGCCGCGCGGCGCACGTCCGGTTTGTGAGCCGTGATCGCGCTGACGCTCGGGATTCGCAGCAGAGCTTTCAGAGTTTCGAGGGCTTCGGTTTGATGGGCTTGCAGGAATTGGGTGACGGTTTGCATTGCGGTACTCAAAGAGGAAAGTGGTAAAACGGCTCTCGGCATATTCGCCCGACGCGCAAGCGAGGGATGTTGGTTTTGTTCCTCGCTTGCGAGTCGAGCTAGTGTCGCGATTCATTGCTTGAGTGAGACCGGCAGAGTGTCGATCTTGGCGGCGAGAATGAAATCATTCTCGGATAGACCGCCGATCGCGTGCGTGTAGATTTCGATGGTCACTTTTCGATAACTCTCAAGGTGCAGATCGGGATGATGTCCTTCGCACTCAGCGATGCAGGCAACGTGATTGAAGAAGTTCATCGCAGCCATGAAGTTTTTGGTGATCCATGTCTTGCGGATTCGCTCGTGATTATCAACCAGTTCCCAGCCGGCGAGCTGTTTGACGAACGCCTCGGCTTCGGCGGTGGTCAGCTTGGGGACACCCCCCTCGCAGGGGGCGCATTTCTTCGTACAGAGTTGCTCGGCAGTTTGAACGGCGACAGTCATGTGTGGTCTTCTTTCATGCGGCGTACAGCTCGCGCAATCGTTTGGCAGCGAGCGTTTCGTTCTTGAGTTTGGCGTAGGCTTCTTCGAGCGGGATGTCGTGATCCTTGCCGGGCGCGAAACCGCAGTCCGGGTTCAGCGTGATCCGTTCGGGGGCAACGTGTTCGAGTGCCTTCTGGACTCGTTCGACAATTTGGTCCGGAGTGTCGATTTCCGGGAAGCGGACATCCACGCAACCAAGGCCGATCCGCACATGTTCGGGCAGTTCGCGGATCACGGCGATGTCGCCAGCGGCAGGGATCGAGAATTCGAGCATGAGTTGCTCGACCTTGATCCGCTGGATGTGCGACAGGATCGCTTCATACCCACCGGCCGCACCCCAGCCGCGCCGCCCCCAATTGCGACGGCATAAATGGAC
The DNA here is from genome assembly GCA_945905295.1 of Planctomyces sp. SH-PL62. Taxonomy (GTDB): domain Bacteria; phylum Planctomycetota; class Planctomycetia; order Planctomycetales; family Planctomycetaceae; genus SXKJ01. The sequence continues at coordinate 6,048 of CAMDPX010000073.1, forward strand.
GGCGAGCGTGACGCCGCTCACGCCGGAGATGATCTCGTTGATCCAGTCGACCGCCTTGCGCATCTCCGCTTCCGGGTCCGCGAACGTCGCTCGCACTTTCGGGTCCACGAGCACGCACAGGTGTGGCTCGTCGAGTTGGATCACGTCCACACCGACGTCGCGGATCGCGAGCAATTCCGCTCGGAGCACGGGCACTAACGCTTCGCAGAATTCGTCGCGCGTCGCGTACGCCCCTTGCGAATACGCCGGTTCCCACATCCGCTGGCCGACGAGATACGGCGATGGGAGGCAGACCTTCACATGCCGGTCCGTGTTCTCGCGCAGGAACCGAGCTTCATCCGCGATGACTCCGGGACGCCGCGGCTGCATGCGCTCGACCACGACTTGGTGATACTGAAACTGATCGCGTTGAACCCAGCGGCAGCCGGTCATGATCTCGCCAATCACATCGACATAGCTTTCTCGCCGCCATTCGCCGTCCGAAATCATGTCGATGCCGGCGCGTTCTTGCATGCCAATGATGAACCGCACCGCGTCGTCCATGCGCCGCTGCCAGGCAGTGTCATGCTCGCCGGTGCGCGAGCCGGCGGCGAGCAAATCCTTCACATACTGCGGCCGCGGCATGCTGCCGATGACGGTGGTGGGAAAGAGTGGAAGCCGTTTGCTCATGAGCGTGACTCCTGACTTGGAAATGCAACCACATCATTTCGAGCCTGAGCGTTTGGCATTGGATTTGGCGTTGGCAGGTTGAGTTGGCGGACGAATCACACGCAACACTTCCCGTGGCTCTAACAGTCCGTCGCCGTTCGCGTCCCATTTCGAGAACTCGTCGAAGCGGCTGCGATCCCATTCGTAGAGCCCCACCTGCCCGTCGTGGTCCCGATCGGCGGTCGCGAACCAATCCGGCAGACCATCCGGATAACGCCCCCCATTCACGACCTTGCGCAACCGCGCCGTCGTGGCCGATTTGTTGGACGCCGATTTCGACTTGGCGGCATCGTTCTGTGCGGCATTGTCGGCACGTTGAGTGGCGATGATGTCTCGCGCCGAGTCGCCGGAACGAAGCACAGCGTCCTGCAACTCTCGCGGCATCGGACTGCCGAAATTCTTTTCATACTTCTCGGCGACTTTGGAAAGCCCTCGCGAAGTGTCGAATCGTGAGCCTTCCTCGCGGATGTCTTCCATGAACTTGACCTTGGCGTTCGCGAGAAACAGCTCGGGCGACAACTCGGTGGGACTACGTTTGCCCGCGGCGTCGATTCGCTCGAGTTGTTCCGAAGACAGTGCCGGCGTCTCGCGAGCGGTGCGATCGAACTCGGAGAGCAGGGGCGCGGGCAACGGTGTTCCGAAGACCTTCAGATGCTTCTTTTGGAGCTTTTCAAACTCGCGAGTTGCATCGAACTCGGTCCCTTGTCTTTGGGCTTTGTCGATGAGCTTGGCTCGTTCGGTAGCCACAAAAGCGTCCACGAATTCTTGCAAACCGGAATTCGCCGGAAGCTGGCCCAACAGCAATGCGGGGGAGGACCAACCGAGAGCCGCGACGAGAACGCAACGACTCGCCAGCCATTGGAAGTTGATCGACATGGAATTCTCCCCCCTGGCTCTGACCGCATACGAATTTGATCTTACTGCTGCCACTGATTCGTACCTAGTCAGACCATTCGTTGCTCAAGATCGCGGAGGGACGCCCAGAGACTTCCCACCATCAATGGCGATGGCGGTGCCAGTGACCATACACGCCGCGTCACTGACGAGGTACAGAATGGCCTCGGCGACTTCTTCGGGACAGATCATGCGACCGTGAGCGTCGGCGAGCGGGCTCGCGGCAATGAATTGTTTGGCCGTGGCCGTCGGATCGATCGCGGCAGCGAGATCGGCGGTCATCATGCCGGTGTTGATGACCGGGCCAGGACAGACGGCGTTGATGCGAATGCGGTCTTTGGAATGGCAAAGGGCAAGACTCTTTGTCAGTCCGACCAGGGCCATTTTGCTGATCGAGTAAACGGGATCGTGAGCTCGCGGGAGCAGGCCCGCGTTGCTGGCGGTGTTGACGATGCTTCCGCCACCCGCCGCGACTAAATGCGGGATCGCGAACTTGGCTCCGAAAAACGCGGCCTTGAAATTCGTATCCAGACAGTTGTCCCAATCCTCTTCGGAGACCGCTTCGATCTGCTTGACCATGCCAATGCCGGCGTTGTTGACAAGGATGTCGAGCCGTCCGGCGGTGGTCGCGGCCCCGTCGATCAGGCGTAGCAAATCCGCAACATTTCGGACGTCGCAAGCGGACGCGGTGATGCCGTGAGTTCCTAGATCCTGTTCAGTTTCCGAGGACAGCCGATAATCACCGACAAAGATGCGGGCACCGTGCTGGGCCAACAGGATGGCGGTGGCTCGGCCGATGCCGCTGGCTCCACCGGTAATGACGGCGACTCGGCCGGAAAGGGTCGCAGGAGAGCTCATCGAACGTTCCTTCGGCAGGCCGTAAAACAGGCCTCAACTGGCTTTCAGAGCGAGGGTTAAGCGGGTAGAGTCACTGGCACTCGCGGACGGCGATTTGAAAAACCACACAGAATGTCGCGAACATCGCCGGTTCGGCTCAGGTATTTTCCCACCGCGAGTTTGCTAGGCACAGCGACGATCGCAAGGTAACGCTCGTCGCACGAGCAGGCAAACGGCGCGAACAGGCTCTTTAAGGGGAGACTCGAATGATGCGGATGTGGTGCGGAAGTCGAATGGCTCGCTGGGCGGCAGCCAGTCTGGCGATCGCCATCAGCGCCTCGGTCGCAATGACCGCCGAGGAGCCTGAATCCAAAGATGCAAAGTCCAAGGCAGCCGCCAAGGACGCGAAGACCGGCAGTGAAAAATCGACCAGCGAGAAGCCCACTGCTGAAGCCAAGCCCGCCGGTAAGAAGCGAGAAGAGTTCACGACCGGTTCGTCCGATGTGCTCATCTCGTTCATCAACGAACAAATCCGCCAAGGCTGGGTCGACAATGAAGTCGAACCTTCCGAAGCCGCTGGCGACGGCGAGTGGATTCGTCGCGTGTATCTCGACATCGTGGGTCACGTCCCGCCGATGGAAGAGATCGAGAAGTTTCTGGCTGACAAAGACAAGGCCAAACGCTCGAAGCTGATCGACAAGCTGCTCGATGATCCCGCCTACGTCCGACATTGGACGACCGTGTGGGCAAACCTGACAATCGGTCAGCAGGCTCCGCGAGAAGTCAGTCGCAAAGGTATGGAGAAGTTTCTCCGCGAAGCATTCACCAAAAACCGCCCGTGGAATGAAGTGGTGATTGATATTGTGTCCGCCGAGGGCAACTTCGAGGAAAACGGTGCAGTCAATTACATTCTGGCTCAGATGGTGATGCCGGACGACGGTGTGCAGGCGACCGCCAAGACGACTCGGCTGTTTATGGGCATGCAGGTGCAATGCACCCAGTGCCACAATCACCCATTCAATGATTGGCAGCAGCGTCAATTCTGGGAATTCAATAATTTCTTCCGCCAGTTGACCAAACGGACGGTCCAGAAGTACGACCCGAAGGCCGGCCGGAATGTTCTGGATTATGTGGAACTCAACCGCCGTGATAACGTCGATGACCATGTCACCTATGAGCGCCGCAACGGCTTGATCGAAGCCGCCTACCCGCGCTATTTTGGACAAGACGCCGATGTTGCGAAGAAAGACAAGGACGGCTGGGATGTGAACCGCCGCGAAGTGCTGGCCAAATTGATGACGGAAGGCGAAAAACCGCTCGTCTCGCTGGCAATGGTTAATCGGATGTGGAGCCAATTCTTCGGCTACGGTTTCACGAAGCCGGTCGATGATTTGGGGCCACACAATCCCGCTTCGCACCCGGAACTGCTCGAACGCCTCGGGGCTGAATTCGTGAAGTCGCGATACGATGTGAAGCAACTCATTCGCTGGATTTGCAATTCCGAGGCATACAACCTCACCAGCCAAGCGACGAAAGCCAACGAAGAGAAAGACAACCCGGCCGCCGGTACGACGGCTCTCTTCAGTCACGTCTATTTGAAGTCGATGTCGGCCGAGCAGCTTTACGATTCGCTGATCGTCGCCACGAACGCCCACAAGTCTGGCCGCTCGAGTTGGGAACAAGCCGAAGACAAGAAGCGAGTCTGGTTGCGACAGTTCGTCACGACCTTCGGCACCGACGAAGGGGACGAATCGACGACCTTCAACGGTTCGATCCCGCAAGCTCTGATGATGATGAACGGCGAACTGGTTAAAGATGCGATTAGCGCTCAGAAGGGAAGTTTTCTCAACACGATTCTGTCCGAAACGCCGCAGGACAAAGATCGCATTCGTCGACTGTATTTGACAACGCTTGGTCGTAACCCGAACGCCAAAGAACAGCAAATGGCTGCGGGAGTCGTGCGTGTCCCGAACGATCAAAAGTTGGCCGCGTACCAGGACATGTTTTGGGCACTGTTGAACTCGAATGAGTTCATCTTCATCCATTAGAAATTTCAAACCTCAGATTTGAAATCTGAGACCTTCACTCAACCCAACCTCTCGAAAGGAAATCCCATGAATCTCGTTCCCAACGGTATGAGTCGCCGCCACTTTATGAGTCACATGGCCGCCACTGCGGCGACGATCCCCGCCATTCAGTTCATGCAGCACCTGCAAGTTCACGCGGAGACCGTCAAGAAAAACCAAAAGGCCTGCATCCTGATGTGGATGGGCGGCGGGCCTCCGACTATCGACATCTGGGACTTGAAGCCGGGCAGCAAGAACGGCGGCGAATTCAAGCCGATTACGGCGGCCGGAACACAGATCAGCGAGCACATGCCAAAGACGGCCGCTCAGTTCGACGTGCTCAACACCGTGCGATCAATGAGCACCCGCGAGGCCGATCACGGTCGCGGTCGTTATTTCATGCACACCGCTTATGTGCCGAACCCGACCGTCGTGCATCCGACATTCGGTTCGGTGGTCAGCCACGAACTCGGCTCGAAGCGCAAGGAACTGGAGATCCCGTCATTCGTCTCGATTGGCGGCGATCCGGGTAGCCCGGGCTTTCTGGGCATGGGGAACGCGGCGTTCGTCGTGAACACGCAAGGCCGCATTCAGAACGCGGACACCGACGGCATGGACCCGAATCGATTCAAGAACCGGCTCGCAATGCTCGGCACGATCGAAGACAGCTTCATCGCGTCCAAGCGCGGCGAAGCTCCACAAGCTCACAAGGACGTTTACAAGAAGGCCATCGACTTGATGACCTCGAAGCAGATGGAAGCGTTCCGCATCGACAAAGAAGACCCGAAGACGATCGACCGCTACACCAATGCCGGTGCTCCGGCCGGAATGATGGGACGCGGCAACAACGATTTCGGCCGCGGCCTGCTGATGGCTCGACGTTTGGTCGAAGCCGGCGTGCCGTTCGTCGAAGTTGGTATGGGTGGTTGGGACTTGCACGCGAACGTGTTTAACACGCTCAAGGATCGCAACCTGCCGGCGATGGACACCGCGATTTCCGCGTTGATCACCGACCTGAAGGAACGCAGCATGATTAAAGACGTGGTCGTCGTGTGGATGGGCGAGTTCGGTCGCACGCCACGCATCAACCAAGACGTCGGACGCGATCACTGGGCGGCAAGCTGGTCAGTGATGATCGGCGGCGGCAATCTGAAGGGCGGCCTGGGTGTCGGACAGACCGATTCGGACGGCCTGACCTGTGAGTCTAAGCCGTACCTCCCCGGCAACATCTGGGCGACGGCTTGCCACGCTCTCGGTATTCCGACGACGACGGTTCACACTTCCAAGCGTGGCCGTCCGATGAAGATCGCCAACGGCGAAGCTCCGATTGCCGAATTGATCGGCTAATTACGGCGGCGACCGTTTGAAGGGATTGAAAACGGGGGCGGAATCGCCCCCGTTTTTGTAAGCGTAGCCCGACTCTCCGAGTCGGGATTTCAACGTAAAACGGCCCGACTCAGAGAGTCAGGCTACGACCAATGCCATGTCTGAGCCGCAATCCAACGAATCCGCCGATGATTCCGGCTCTTTGGAGCAGTTGCCCAACGCCGAGTTCGTGCAACTCTTCACGAAATCGCAACGGCGGTTGTTCCTGTTCATTCTGGCTCAAGTCAACAACACGGCCGACGCCGAAGAAATCTTGCAGGACACGAACGTCATCATCTGGAGCAAGTTTCATCAGTTTCAGCTCGGCACCAGCTTCTTCGCGTGGTCCGGGAAGATCGCCACTTACGAAATCCTCAAGTACCGGGAGAAGAAACGAGCCGGCCGTCTGCTCTTCAGCGACGAATTCATCTCGCACGTCGCCGCCGATGCCATTGAGATGAGTGATGAACTCGAAAAACGTCGTGAAGCGTTGTCTGAGTGCCTGCGTCTCCTGAAAGCTGATGACCGCGAATTGATTCAAGCTCGCTACGCTCCCGGTGACAACGGTTTGAAAGTCGCCGAACGGCTGGGCCGACCGACTAACTCGGTCTATCAGTCGATTGGCCGTATCCGCAAAGTGTTATTCGATTGCGTCACGCGCCGGCTCACCGCCACCGCGAGAACGACATGAAACGCAGACCGGTCACTTCGTGACCGGAAACTTCGGGCCACGGAGTGACCCGGCTATTTTGAACTGCAAACCATGACTCCGCGAGACCTCGCCAAATTGTCGCCAGAACTCTTCGAGTGGCTCGAAGCGTTGTGTGAAGACCGGCTCACCCCGGCTGATGCACAGCGTCTCGAACAACTCGTGCTGCGCGATACGACTGCTCGCGAAGCCTATCTCGCGTACCTCGACCTGCATGGCACGCTGCACTGGAACACCGCCTTCGGTGACGACGGTGCCAACTTCGAACCGGCGATCGCGCCGCGACTCGCGTCCGAATCGTCCGCTGAATCGCTGGTCATACGCGGCCATCGGCGTTTGCTGGTCTTGGCTGCTTCCGTGGCGGTGATCGCCGTGTTCTCGTTCTCCATCGGCCGCTGGTTCGCGCCGAGCAATGACTCGGCCCCTGTCGCCGGAAAAGACGAGCCGAAGTCGATTCTGTCACACGATGCCTACAAGAATGAACGAGTCGTCACTCAAGATCACCAAGTCGAACTGCCGCCGAACAAACCGCTCGTGCTGACCGAACGGCCGAAGTCGGAGAGCATTGCGGCAGCAGCGTCCATCGAAGCCAGCGACCCGAAGTCACCGGATCAACCGGACAAAGTGGCCGCGAATGATCCTCGTCCACAGCGACCCGCTGGCAGTGCGGTGACGATGACGGCGGGATCGGTGCAAGGCATCGTGGCCGTCATCAACGAACATCTTGCCGCAGGTTGGAAGGTGCAGGGGGTCGAACCGTCGCCGCTTGCAGACGATGCCGAGTGGTTGCGACGAATCTATCTCGATGTGGTCGGCCACATCCCGCCGGTGGAGGTCGCAGAGAAATTTCTCACCGATCGCGACGCGCGCAAACGAGAGAAGCTGCTCGACTCGTTGCTGGATGATCCGGCATACGTCCGCAATTGGACCGTGGTGTGGACGAACCTGTTGATTGGCCGGTCCGACTCGCGGGACGTGAATCGACCGGCGTTGCAGAAATTCTTGCGAGAGAGCTTTGCGAAGAACCGTCCGTGGAACGAGATGGTCGCCGAATTCATCTCGGCCGAGGGTTCCTTCGATCAAAACGGCGCAACGAATTTTCTGTTGGCCCACTTGAACAACCAAGCGGTTCCAGCCACGGCGATCACCGCGAAAGTTTTCCTCGGCCAGCAGATTGGTTGCACGCAGTGCCACGACCACCCATTCAATGATTGGAAGCAAGACGCCTTCTGGTCGTTCAATAGTTTCTTCCAGCAGACAAAAGTGGCTCGCGTTGATCGCAGTGACGCTGCCGGAAAAATGAAATCGCAAGCCTCTGCGTTGGAAACGAAGCCTGTCAGCGGCCCAGCGCACTTCGAGAATCGGCGTGGAGTGGCCTTGGTTGCGTATCCGAAGTTTGAAGGCATAGCCATCAATGAAGACGCCGAAACGAATCGCCGCAATGAACTCGCGAAGTTGATGACCGCCGGTGACAAGCCGCAGGTCGCCGAAGCGTTCGTGAATCGGATGTGGGATCACTTCTTCGGATGCGGATTCACTCGCCCGGTCGATGACATGGGACCACACAACCCACCAAGCCATCCGGAACTACTCGATCATCTCGCGCGGGAGTTCGTCGCCGGCGGTTATGACTGCAAGCAATTGATCCGCTGGATTTGTTTGAGCGACACCTACCAACGTACCAGTCGCTTCGGCAAATCGAACGACCAAGACAATCCAGAAACCGGCGTTTCTCCGCTGTTCAGCCGCGTCTACGTCAAAGGGATGACCGCCGAGCAATTGTATGATTCGCTGCTGCTCGCGACCGGAGCGGACAACACGCCGCTCGCCACCGGCGACCACGACCGTCGCCGGCACGAGTGGTTGCAACAGTTCGTCCACGCTTTCCAAACCGACGAGAACGATGAATCCATCAACTTCGAGAGCAGCATCACGCAAGCTCTGTTGATGATGAACAGCGACCTGACACAACACGCTTTGAGCATGGATCGCGGCACGTTCCTCGAAAAGTTGACGACCAGCCGCGATCCCGAAGCCGAGAAGATCAAGCGGTTGTGCCTCGCCACGCTGACTCGGTATCCGACGCCAAAGGAATCGCAGGCTCTTCGCAAACTGGTCCATGAGGGAACAGGGGCACGTGCGAACCCGTCGGGTTGGCAAGATGCCTTGTGGGCGTATCTGAATTCTAGCGAGTTCGTTCTGGTGCATTGAGACGGGTCGTGCCCCGATTCTTCGGGTCGAACTAGGACCGCATGAATGCGGTCGCTACGAGCGCGTCACCACTTCCAATCTTTGACGCCGGATAGATTGCGGACGCACTCGGTGGGCCAGCGGCCTTGCTTCAGGTCGATGATGATTTGCGCGGCCATTGCCAGCGTGTCGTGTTGCGATTCATGGTCGAGCCCGGCTTGGTGTCCGCAGGTCAGCACGTTGTCGAGCATCAGCAGCGGGCTATCGAGGGGCAGCGGTTCTCGGTCGAACACGTCGAGGCCGGCGGCGCGGAGATGGCCAGAGCGCAGGGCGTCGCACAAAGCGTCTTCATCGACCAGTGGGCCGCGTGCGGTGTTGATGAGGATGGCACCGCGTTTCATCGTTCGCAGCGACTGCGCGTTGATGAGGTGCTTCACCGACTTGTCCATCGGCAGGTGCAGCGACACGAAATCGGAGCGGGATAAAAGGTCTTCGAGCGTCGTGAATTCGACTTGCCATTGTTCGGCGAACTCGCGATTGGGAAACGGATCGAAGGCGAGCACGTTGAGGCCAAGCCCTCGCGCGCGTGTGGCGACGGCTCGGCCAATGCGGCCGAGACCGACGATGCCAATGGTGCGCCCCATGACTCGTGGTGTCGCACGGCGTTCCCAGATGCCTTGTCGGACCTGACGGTCGCGTTGCGGCAGGTTGCGGGCCAGAGACATCAGCATCGCGATGGTGTGCTCGGCGACGGCGTGATGGTTCACGCCGGGAGTTGTCGCCACGACGATTCGGGCTTGATCGCAGGCGGGCAAGTTGACGGCGTCGAAGCCGACGCCGGTGCGGGCGATGACTCGCAGTTGGGGACACGCGGCGATGACGCGCGGCGTGTAGAACTCGGAGCCGGCGATGCTGGCGACGGCATCTTGCAGCACGCCGATCAATTCGTCTTCGACATTCAAATTGAGCTTGCGGCCCGATATCACTGGCTCGAAACCGGCCTGGTGCAAGAGATCAAAGTGCGGCCCGGTATCGCCGAGCAACGAAGTCACGACCACTTTTTGAGGCATGGGTGATCCTTAGCAGATGGTGGCGGGCAGCCTCGCCTGTATTGGGAGTTGGGAGAATTCGGACACAGGCGGGCCGCCTGTGCTACGGTGGGATCATCACGGTCCCACTCTTCGGCACCAGTTTGCCATTTGGGGGGCGAGCGAAAGACGAAAACATCGCGGCTGGAAGAGCGAATTGAAAGGGTTCCGAGCCACTTCTACACTGACGCCCGCTCGGCGGGAGGCTCGTGGCGAAGCGAAGTTCGGCGCGTCCCCGCACAACGAAAGGTCTCGACAACATGAGTGAACTTCGACAAGCACATTCGGAACCCCGGAATCAACCGGCAGCGTTCCTGGTCCGTTGGTTGACGCTGTTGGCGTGTTGCGGTCTGTTCGCCAACTCGCACGTCGTGGCTCAGGAGAAATCAGACAAGAACATTGAAGACAAAGCGATTCCGTCTCCGGCGGATAGTTGGCCGCTGAAATTGACGTACTACAAATCGAACGAGGGGAAAGAAGCGGCGGTCGTGCTGCTGATGCACATGAAAGGCGAAAGCCGGCTGGTGTGGTCAGCGCCGAGCCCAACGGCTCCGAAGGGCTTTGCCGAGCAACTGCAAGGCAAAGGGTTCGCCGTCATCGCGGTGGATCTCCGCAAGCACGGGCAGAGCAAGCCGGGCGCGGAGGCCGACGATCCCAAGACGACCACGCCGGGCGACAAAGAAAAATCCAAGAAGGCCGCTGGCGGAACCGATCTCAAAGCCGCCGACTATCAACTGATGGTTCGTGACATGGACGCCATTAAGAAATTCATCTACGAGGAGCATCAGAAGGGGAACCTCAACATGCGGAAGATGGCGATCGTGGCTCCGGGGATGAGCGCGGCGATCGGGGTGACGTTTGCGGCGGCGGATTGGCAGAAGAAACCGTGGCCTGATGCCCCCACGCCCGCAGCGAGCACCCCGCGAGGTCAAGACGTGCAGGCGATGGTCTTCCTGTCTCCGGAAACGACGCTGCCGGGAGTGCCGGCGCACCTCGTGATCCCGCAGTTCAAAGCGATCGGTGCTCCGATGGCCGCGTTGATCTTGGTCGGTAAGAACGATCCGCTGGATAAGAACCAAGCCCAGACGCTCTTCAAGCAACTCGGCGGTGATCCCGCGAAGACGGCCGCTCCCAAAAAGGCCGCTGAGCCGAAGAAGTCCGGCAAAGAAAAGGAGAAGGAAAAAGAGAAAGAGGCCGAGAAGGAAAGCAAAGAACGGCTCTTCTACATTGACCTTCCGGCCAAGCTGCGCGGCACGGAATTGCTCGGCAAGAAGTTGGGCATTGAAGAAGCGATTATCGGATTCCTGCACGACCACGTGCAGATGCTCAAAGGCCCGGATTACGACTGGCGGAGTCGCCAGAACAAACTGGAATAGATGTCTGGGTCGCCGCGTTTCGCCAGAACGCGGGTGAATGGCCGAAGACCCGCGTTCTGGCGAACGGCGGCTACCGAAAAATCAGTGGGGCCGCTGAGTTAGTCGGCGGCCGTACAAAACGCGAAGTACACGTCGCTCGCCTGACGGAGTTGGCCGAGGTCGAGCCATTCGTTGACGGTGTGAGCTTGCGCGATGTCGCCGGGGCCGAAGACGACGGAAGGGACTCCAGCAGAAGCAATGCGGCTGGCGTGAGTCCCATACGGGACGCCGACTTTCCGGTGCGGGCCGGCGATCTTCGTGATGCAATCCAGCAACCGTTCGCCGAGCGGGCCGTTGTGTTCGTCGGACAACGAGACTCCGACCAGCCACGGCGGAAGATGTTCGACCTCGAAATCCAACCGTGAGGCGAAATGCTCGCGCACCTGTTTGATCGCGTCCCAACCGTCCTCGCCAGGGATCACGCGGCGGTCGATTTCAATCTCGCAACTGTCCGGCACGGTGTTGACGCTGATGCCGCCGGTGATGCGGCCGACGCTCAATGTGGCCGGGCCGCAAAGCGGGTGCGCGGGAATCATTTTCGTCAGCTTGGTGGCGAATTCTTCGAGAGCGATGAGGACGCGCCCCATCTTATAGATCGCGTTGACTCCTTCGTGCGGTGCGGAACTGTGACAGGCTCGGCCGGTTGTCCGAATCTTCCAGCGTGTGGCTCCGCGATGTGCGACGACGACATCCAGTTGCGTCGGCTCGGCGACGATCGCAATGTCTGGTTGCCGCTCGATGATCGAGCCGGCTCGACTTGGATCGGTCCACAACGTCGTGAGATCATTCACGCCCAGCGAAGTCGATTCCTCGTCGCAGGTGCAAGACATAATGACGTTGGCCGCTCCAGCCGGTTTCTCGCGCACCAACCGAGCGAACGCCGACAACATCGCGGCCATGCCTCCTTTCACATCGCAACTGCCTCGGCCGAAGAGCTTGCCGTCGCGGATGACCGGGTTGAACGGATCGGCGAAGCCATCCGTCGGGACGGTGTCTTGATGAGCATCCAGCATGACGGTCGTCTTCGCGTTGGGCGAATCGAACCGTGCGATCACGTTCGCTCGGCCGGGCGCGACTTCGATGCGTTGATAACGCACGCCGAGTTTTTGAAACACGCCTTCGAGATAATCGCTGACGCGCTTCTCGAAGAACTCCGGGCCGGTCAGATCGCGGCCCATCGGGTTCACGCTGGGGATCGATACCAAGTCTTTGAGCAGATCGACGGGGTCCATTGCTGAAATCTCCTTAAAGTGCGAAGCCGTATGAAATGGGAGGGCGAGGCTCCTGCCGAGCCGATGCAAGATTACGGGTAATTGCCTCAGACGGCTCGGCGGGAGCCTCGCCCTCCCGCCCTGCTCGCCAGAGAGTCGGAATCAGTTACTCATGATTTCGTTTCGGCCTTCTTGCATGCCGAGCTGTTCCATTTTGCGGTACAGGTTCGTGCGGTGCAGGCCGAGCAACCGGGCGGCTTCCGACATGTTGCCCTTCACCCGCTTGACCGCACGGCGGATGTATTCTTGCTGGAACTTGTTGGTCGCGTCAGCGAGGCCGAAGTCCGACGCGGTGTCGAGGAACGTATCCTTTTCCGGCGTCAGGATGAACGCGATGTCCTCCGCTTGAACCGCCGGACCTGGCGCGAGAAACGCGACTCGTTCCATCAAATTGCGAAGCTCGCGCACGTTGCCCGGCCAGCCGTGAGCCTGCAGACGCTTCTTGGCTTCGGAGGCGAGGCTGAGCGCCGGCCGCTTCGCTTGCTGGCTGAATTTCTCCAGGAAGAACTCCGCCAGCGGGATCACGTCGTCCGAGCGATCGCGCAGCGGCGGCAGGTCCATCGTCACGACGCTCAGGCGGTAAAAGAGGTCTTCGCGAAATCGTTTCTCGCGCACGAGCTGCGCCAACTTTGCGTTTGTCGCCGCGACGACGCGCACGTTGATCGGGATCGTTTGCGAGCCGCCGACGCGCGTGATGATTTTTTGTTCGAGCACGCGCAGCAGCTTCGCTTGGCCACCAGGACTCATGTCACCGATCTCATCGAGAAAGATCGTGCCTCCGTCGGCGAGTTCAAACTTCCCTTGCCGAGCAGTGTGCGCGTCGGTGAAGGCTCCCTTCTCGTGACCGAAGAGTTCGCTTTCGAGCAGCGTCTCAGTCAGCGCCGCGCAGTTGACCGCGATAAACGGCTGCTTGGCTCGCGAACCGTGATAGTGCAACGCCTGAGCGAAGACCTCTTTGCCGGTGCCGCTCTCGCCGAGGATCAAGACGGGCAAGTCGGTTTGAGCCAGTCGCTGCACGGTCCCTCGCAATTGTTCGATCGCGCTGCTGACGCCGACGATCTGCGCCTGCGACGCCGCTTGTTCGGTCATCTGCTGATGACTGCGGAGCAAGTTCTCACGCTCGCGCGTGCTGGCCAGAGCGACGGCGGCCTGAATGCCCAACTGCGTCAATGATTCCTCGTCATCGGCATCGAACAGTCCGTTGTTTTTGTTGATCCCCTCAAAGCAGCCGATCCGCTTGCCGTCGGCGTCGAGCAACGGGACGGCCAGTAACGTCCGCGTGCGATAGCCAGTTGCCTTATCGACGGACTTCCCGAAACGGCTGTCGGCGTAAGCGTCATCGACGCGAATGGAATCGCCAGAGTGAATGACTTGCCCGACGATGCCAACGTTATCTGGGATTCGCAGCGAGCCTCCGGGGATTCCCAGCGCCGGACACGCCACGACCTCATGCCGTTCGCGATCCCAAATGAAAATGCTGGCCCGGTCGCAATCGAGCAACTTCGTCGCGGCCTGCGCGATGGATTCCAACAGCGTCGACGTGTCCGGAGCACCGGCGAACGTCGCGGCGACGGCCAGTGTGTTCCGCAGTTTGTCCGCGCGACGGACATGCTGCGACATCCGCTCGTTCAGCGACAGGCCGTATCCGAGCACTCGTCCAACACCCGTGATGATCGGCAACTCGTCCCCAGCGAGCCGTCGTCCCGCGAGCACCAGAATTCGCGGCTGCCCCTCGGACGAATTCGGCAGCGGCAACCCAATCACCGACCAGCCGTCCAACTCGGATGCGGCCGACAGACAGCCACTCGCCTCGTGTTCGAGGACTTCGTCGAAGAATCGCAGCGGCGGCTGCGGCCAAGTGTGCCGGCCATGCTCCGCGATCAACTCCCACTGCGGAGTCCGCTTCCACACGCCGACCCACTGCGCGGAAAATTCCGTCGCCAGTTCTGGCAGTCCCGTCTGTAAAAACGCGCTGGCCGAGTCGGCCTTCAATGCCGCCTGCACCAGCCGGTCGCATAACTGCACCGCCGTGCCCGCTTCTCCGCGAGCCACCCACGGCAGTTCATTCCATGTGATCCACTTCGTGCTCAAGGTCCGTCTCCACGATCCCACTGTTTCGGCTCGCCCCCACTTGGACGACGGTCACAAGCATCGCGAGACGATGATCGGGACACAACGCAGACCGCGCTCGTAGTGACCCGATTTATCGGGTCGTCGCCACGACCGCATGAATGCGGTCACTACGAGCGCGGGCAGGATGACAACGCCGTGATCTCCAAAGATTCCACAAAGCTGTTGACCAACCGCAAGCAGGTCTCAGTATGCAGCCAGTGGATTTGATGTCCGACGTTCGGCAACCGGATGCGCGTGCAATCGGACATCAATCGTTCGGCCGCGTCCGCGTCGTCGTCGGTCAACATGCCGCCGACCGATAAGTCGGATTGCAGCAGCAACGCCGGGCAAGTGATCTGCTTCAGCGCGGCCATCCAATCGAAACCCTCCAGCCAGCGGCCCGCGATGATGGGAGAGAGGACTTCTCGATCAAGCGGCTTAAGACATCTCGCCGTGAATCGCAGCGCGGCCATGTCGCGCGTGTCACCCAACCGAATCGAGCCGGCTTTACCCGGAGTGGTCAGCGGTATCTCGGCCAGTTGCCGCGCGAGTGTGCCGACGGGCAACGTCGATTCCGCGAACGGCTGAACTCCGGCGAAATAGCTCAACAGCGCGGATCGACTGATCCGCGGCCCCATCGTGTCGAACGGCGGGTCTTCCAGCACAACGCCTTGCACTTGATGAGGTAGCTCGGCCGCTACGCCGGCCGCGACCATCGCTCCCAGCGAGTGACCGTACAACACTGCCGGACCTTGGACTTGCTCCCGCACGAACTCGACGGCATCGCGCACATAGTCACGCACCAGATATCCGGACTTCGGCCGCGACGAGCCGCCGTGCCCACGATGATCCAGTGCGTGGATATGCCAGCGAGAACTCAACGACGGGATCATTGGCACAAAACACTGCCAACGCCGCAGAACTCCATGAAAGAAGACCAACGCCGGACCGTTGCGCGGTCCGGTCGCAAAGTTCAGGCTCAAGCCATCGTGATGAAAGAGCTGTTCGTTGAGCATGGTGTCTCCAAGGTTGGCAAACGAGTCGTCGGCAATCATCCTTCCGCGTCAGTACTCCAACAGGATTCTAACTTATGCACGTCACCATCACCGCCGTTGGCCCCGACAATCGCGGGCTTGCCGATCCGATCATTCATTATCTGGCGTCGGCCGGGGCGAACATCCATGAAATTCAGATGTACGACCACGACACCGAGAAACTCTTCGCGATGTTTACGCGAGTGGACTGGCCCGCCGACCAAGAGCCGATCGCCACGCTGCGAACTCGCATGAATCAAATCGGCGAGATGAAGGGCTTGTCGATCCGCACCTGGTCGCGCGACGAACAGGCTCGGCCGCCGAGACTGGCGATCTGCGCGACGTATCGCCCCGAGCCGGCGCTCGCCGTGCTGCGATCGATTCGTGATGGCCGGCTGAAGGCGACCCCAGCCGTGATGATCGGTAACCGCCCCGCCTGCCGTGGCGTGGCCGAGCAATTTGGTATCGACTGGCACGACGTCGGCGATGCGAAGGGGAATCCCGACAACGTCCGCATGGTCGAACTCTTCGACCAATACGACGTCGACTACATCCTGCTGGCCCGCTACATGCGCATCCTGCCGCCGAGCACTTGCTGGCGATTCGCCGGTGGCCGAATCATCAACCTGCATCACGGCCTGCTGCCACCGTTCCCCGGCTTCCATCCGTATGAGGACGCTTACGCGCGCAACATGCTGACGTTTGGAGCGACGATCCACTTCATCGTCCCGGAACTCGACGCCGGCAACCAAATCGTTCATCAAAGCACCTTCACCGTCACGCCGGGGACTTCGCTGGAAACGATCAAGCGCCAAGGCGAAGCAGACCACGAACCCTCGTGCCTCGTCGAAGGCGTCCGCCGCGTCGTTGACCGCGAAGTCGAACTCCACTTCCACCGCGTTATTCGGCGAGAGCCGGGCAAGGTTTGATCGAAGCAAAGCAGGCACTCGCCCGCACAGGACTGTCCAACTCAACTTTTTGAAGACAGAGGATCGGTTTGATGGACGCCGAGCGGTTGCCCCAGATTATCCGTGACATCTACCGCAGTGTTAAAGAGTTGACGGCGATGTTTCCCGGCCGCCATTTCACCCCTGATGGGCATATGGTGGGCAGCATCGGCGAGGCACTCGCCGCCTACTACTACGGTTTTAATGAGTTGTTCGTTGCATCCAGCGCTAGCCATGATGGCCGAGTCGGCGATCGCTTGGTGCAGGTCAAAGCAACGCAGAGGAAAAGAGTGGCCATCAGCAGCGAACCGCAACACCTGCTTGTCTTCAAGCTGCATGAGGACGGCAGCTTCGACGAAGTCTATAACGGTCCCGGAAATCGCGTGTGGGCACTGGTCAACGAGAAAAAGATGCCGAAGAACGGCCAGCATCCTGTCAGCCTTGCCAAACTGGCCAAGCTCATGCTGGATGTCCCTACGGCCATGCGGCTGCCAAGGGTTCGCGAATAACTCCTGGGCGGCGGAGAATCGTCGGGGGTGTCATCCTGACTGGAGTCTCAAGTATGTCGAACGTTGAACTACTCAAGTCGCCCGTTTGGGATGAATTTCAAACAGCCGCGCGTCGTCAGCGACGCGATCCGCGAAAGCTGCTCATGGATTACATGCGCGAGTACCTGGAGATCTGCGAAGACAAACGGCTTGACCAAGAGATTCAAGCCGACGCTCGTCGTAGCGGGTATTCGGAAGAGGACGCCGTCGAAATCGTAAAGCAACTTCGGCGTGAAAAGGTTGCCCGTCCAACAACGGCGAAGAATGCTCACAAGCTGCCGGTCTCGCGCAAGCGGACCACGAAGGCGACGTGAATCATGCCGCGCCGCCAAGATCGTGTCCCGGTCGTCTTCGATACGAATGCGCTAGTAACCAACGATCGTGATCTGCTTGATTTGCCCCTAAGAGCAACAACGGTTGTTTCGGTTTCGCATCGTGACTCCGGGCGCAGCACTGGCTGAATTGTCCAACCGGAAATAACGTGTCCTTCCTGCCTTCTCTCAGCCTTCCATCAAAGGAGAGTCTCTTGATTCGCAATTTTGTCACACTTGTCGCTGTTGCCGTTTTTGGCGTCATTGTCTTCGACGTGAGAGTTCAAGCCGCGGATTTGATTCGCATCGGGATTCTCGGCATCGATAACTATGGGTCGGTCGCGTACACGGAGTTTCTCAACAAGCCGCATGCCGAGGGAGTCTTCGAGGGGATGCGCGTCGTCGCCGCGTACCCGGTTGGCAGCGACGACTATCCCGATAGCGCGAAGCTGGGGGCTCAGTGGAAAGACCAGCTCTCGAAGATGTACCAGAATCCGAAAGACCCGAAGGACGCGGTTCCGCCGATCGAGTGGGTCGATTCGCTCGATGCGCTGCTGGCGAAAGTCGATTGCGTGATGATCTTCAGCCTCGACGCCCGACTGCATCGCAAGCAGGCGGAACCGGTCCTGCGAGCGGGCAAGAAACTCTTCATCGGCCGCCCATTGGCGTCTTCGCCGGAAGACGCGGTCGCGATCATGAAGCTCGCCGCTGAAACGAAGACCCCGTGCTGGAGCAGTTCTCAGCATCGCTTCAGCACCGGCTTCGCCGGGATGGTCAATCATCCCGAAGTCGGCAAGGTGATCGGCTGCGATGTTTATGGCGGCTGGGATCCGAAGGCTCCCGAAGCGGACAAGTTCTGGCGTCCGCTGCACAGCCTCGAAACGCTTTACACGATCATGGGTGGACCGGGCGTCGTGTCGGTGACGTGTGCTTCAACGCCCTCCACCGAATCCATCACCGCCACTTGGAAAGACGGCCGAGTCGGAACGTACCGCGGCATCAAAGAGGGAGCGGTCAAATACAGCGCGACCGTCTTTGGCGACAAAGGAGTCTCCACCTCTGGCATCTACGGCCATGGCATCCCGGTCAAAGGCGTCGTCCCGACGAACGACGAATACGTCGGCTACAAACCGCTCGCCACCGAGATCGCCAAGTTCTTCAAGACCGGACAAGTCCCGGTCCAGCCCGCCGAAACGCTGGAGATTTTTTCTCTGATGCAAGCCGCCGAAGAAAGCAAAGCCAAAGGTGGAGCTGTTGTGCCGCTGAAGAACCTTTGGGAAACAAAGTAGGTCAGCCTTTCCAGGCTGACCCGGTGAGTATTCCGCGTGGATGACCGCGAACGGGTCAGGCTGGAAAGCCTGACCTACGAAACTTACTCGGAGAGATCAAAATGTCTCGTCAGTTGATTTGGTCGTTGCTGGTTGTCGTGCTGTGTGTTCGCGGAGCGGCCGCTCAAACCGTGTGGCCGGGTGAGGACTGGGAGACGGCCACTCCGGCCAGCCAGGGAATGAATGCCGAGGGTCTCGAAAAGGCCAAGGCTTGGCTGGAGTCACACAACAGCAAATCGGGCGTCGTCATTCGTCACGGCCGCATCGTCGCCGAATGGTACTTCAGCGACGCGAATCGGCAGTCGAAGTTCGCCGCGTATTCCACCTCGAAATCGCTCTCCAGCATGGCGACCGGGTTGGCGATCGCGGATGGCAAGCTGGCTCTCGATCACACCGTCGGCAAGTACATTCCCGATGCCACTCCCGAGGGCAAACGAGCCGTCACTGTGAAGCAACTCCTGAGCATGACGACGGGAGTCCACAACGATCCGGGGATCGGGCAACGCGAAGATCTTTTCAGCTACGCGCTGAAGACCGCTCCGATGGATCACGAACCGGGCGCAAAGTGGGACTACAACAACACCGGACTCGCGCTGCTCAGCCCGGTCTTTCAGAAAGCGACCGGCAAGCAGATCGACGAGTTCCTCAACGAGCGCGTCTTTCGCCCGATTGGAATTCGCTCGGAGGATCTGACCTGGGAACGTCGCGAGGGTTTTGCGTTGCCGTACTCCGGCTGCCTGACCACGGCTCGTTCGTTGGGCCGGATTGGTTTGCTGGTGCGGCATCACGGCAAATGGAATGACAAGCAGATTGTTCCCGCCGATTGGCTGAAGGAGTCCATCGCACCGTCGCAGGAACTCAACAAGTCCTACGGCTATCTGTGGTGGAACAACTCCACGAACAAGTGGCCCGTGCCTCAGGATGCGTTCGCCGCGCTTGGCAGATGGGATAACAACATCTTCGTGGTCCCGAGCCTCGACCTGATCGTCATCCGCCAATCCGACCTGGCTCCTCCCGCCAAGGACTACCGCATCGCCGATTACTACCAGTTGGTCTGCGACGCGGTGACGGTTGATGGCAGAAAAACGTCCGTCGACGGTCAACGCTAAGTAGACCCGCAGAGATGCCTGGGGAGTAGCCGCGTTCGCCAGAACGCGGGCTTTTCGGCCAATTCCCCGCACTCTGGCGAGTGCAGCTACGCCCCGGTCCACTGAGCGATTGCAAGTTGGGATCGCGGTATCGCGACAGATTCCATTGGCACGGTCTTCCTCCAACAAATCAGGCAACGAGACGACCGAAGATGATGGCTAGCCAATGGCTCATGCCGACATTCTTGGGACGATGATGACCGACGCCGATCCGAAATTGCTGGACGTGCCAGGGGAGTTGGACGCTCTGCCGTTGTTGGCTGACTTCAACGACCAAACGAGTTGTGAGTAGGGTGAAAACGCAATGCGTGCGATGCGTTCATGGCCGGGGTGATTCGACCGCACGAAGCACGGTTCGCAAGCTCGCCAGATTGGAACGGGATTCATCGGCAGCCGTTGCGGCAAATTCTAATTTTTCGATCTGCGACTTGAGATCATTGGTCCCCGTGTTTCTCGTGACGCACTCGACGGAAACAGCACAACGCCGACGTCGTCGCCTGGAAGAAGCCCGGTTGCTGGAATTGCATCGCATGGATTCCCCTCGGACTTCCTCCGAAGATTCAAACCCCGTGATACCCCCGATACCACTCGACGAACCGCGCAACGCCGGTCTCGATGGGTGTCGCCGGTTTGAAGCCCACGTCGCGGATCAGGTCATCCACGTCGGCATACGTCGCCGGCACATCGCCCGGTTGCATCGGAAGGAAATTCTTCTCAGCTTTCTTGCCGAGACATTTTTCGAGCGTCTCGATCAGGTACAGCAGCTCGACCGGTTGGTTGTTGCCGATGTTGTAGATTTTGTAGGGAGCCTTGCTGGTCGCCGGGTCGGGATGATCGCCGCTCCAATTCGGGTTGCCAGTCGGGATGTTGTCGGCGACGCGGATGACTCCTTCGACGATGTCGTCCACGAAGGTGAAGTCGCGGCGCATCTGGCCGTTGTTGAAGACGTCGATCGGCTTGCCGGAGAGGATCGCCTTCGTGAACAGGAACAGCGCCATGTCCGGCCGACCCCACGGGCCGTAGACGGTGAAGAACCGCAGGCCGGTCGTCGGCAGAGCGAACAGGTGGCTGTAGGTGTGAGCCATCAGTTCGTTGGCCTTCTTCGTGGCCGCGTACAGGCTGATGGGGTGATCGACGTTGTGATGCACCGAGAACGGGTTGTTCGTGTTCGCTCCGTAAACGCTGCTCGACGAGGCATACACCAGATGCTTCACGCCGCTGTGCCGACACGCCTCCAGAATGTTGACGAAGCCGACGACGTTGGCCTCGACGTAAGCGTGCGGGTTCTCCAGCGAGTACCGGACCCCCGCCTGAGCCGCCAGGTTGATGACCACGTCGAACTTTTCGTCGCGGCAAAGCTGCATCAAGCGGTCACGCTCGGTGAGGTTCGCCTGCAGAAACGTGAACCCCGGCTGCCCGACAAGCTGCTTCAGCCGAGCGTGCTTGTACTCGACCGGATAGTACGGGACGAGGTTGTCATACCCTACCACCGTATCCCCGCGAGCCAGCAGTTTTTTCGTTGTATGAAACCCAATGAACCCGGCCGCGCCGGTGACGAGATATTTTCGATTTGCCATTGATGCCTCCATTGCATCACCAGTTGAAGTCCAAGATGTCACCTAGCAACCGCTAGACCACCCCGACACAGCCATTGATCGTCAAGCTGCGTTTGAATGACGAAGAAAGCTCGTTCGCTTCTTTCTGAGCGTCAAAGAGGTCCGTGTCTGCCAGATGGATTTCTGATAACACCGATGCCAGGCGATTACCGACGCGATCGTTGGTGTCAGTGGCAAGTTGCTTCAAGAACCTCGTGACATGGCGAATGTCATCCATTGACGGTGCGATCTCATTGCAACACTCAAGACGCTGTTTGGCGAAGAGTCGCAAGCGAGCAGCATCAGCCTCAGTCAGAACTCCCGAATTGTGGGTAATCGAATGCCGCACTTGCCACAAGATCGCGAGTGTGCGGGCGTCGTCTCGTGCAACATCCGGTCTCTGCCGCTCGTTTGGAAAGAGCTGTTCCGACCAATCTTCGCCGAAAGGCGATTTCAGCAACCGCCGAAAGCGTTCATTGATTCGGTTGTTACTCAGCCAAGTTTCTGACTCGCACATGGCCTTGCCGATGTCGCCGGCTCCGAAATGCAGCGCCAGTTCGGTTCCCGTGGACGAAAAGCAGTCAAAACGATCGTCATAGGTGATGGCCGCTAAGTGATCGACGCAGACAATTGCCAGGTCTTTCAGAAATCTCTCGAAACCTTCAATCAGCGTGACCAACGTCATGCGCCGTTGCAAAGTCATGTGGCGTTCGTAGACGCCGTCGTAATAGTTGGCAGCCGTCAGTCGCCGGCCGAGGTACTGCAACAACCCGCCGCATTCTGCGAGCCGCTCTTCGTACCGATCAATCGGCGGTGTTGCGTCCGACAACGAAGGACGTGTGTGCGAAAGCAACTCCCGAATCTTCCGGTGAGGATCAATCTTGGGGCGGCCCATCGTTCATGCTTCCGTCAGCGCCTCGGCGGCGGATTCTCCAAACAATCGTGCTTCCTCGGTGTCTTCCGCTAACAACCATTGGTGATCCGAGTCTTCCCAACAGCAAAGAAAGACTCGCTCATGCCGGTTGTTATCTCGATCCGCGAGTTGCTCAAGCCGATCCGACGTGATGGACTCACCGCGAGCGGTTGAACCTTCCGTTCTGTCGAAAATGAGAATCCGCTTCTTGATTTTTCGCAGCGCGTCAGCCAGCTCATCACCGGGCGCTGGCGTGTAAAGCATGTGAATCAGAACGGGGTCGCCATCAATGAACCACCAACACTGCGCCTGCGAGGTGAGCCAATCGGCAAGTTCATCCGAACTGATGGAAACGTGCGGACGTTCTTTGATTGTTTGCATGATCGGGTTCTTTGAGTCAGTTGTTTGAATTCTGATGCAATGGCCGCGTTGATATTCGCGGTGATGCTTACCGCGCACTCCGGCAGTGAAATCGTAGTTGGGGAGCAATTCTCCGACATCGGTGATGGAATGATTTGGCTCGCTCATAGTCCCATCATTGCGAAGGGCTCACCGTGCGACAAGCTACGACTTTGCCAGCAACTGCCGGTAATACTCCACCGTCTTGGCCAGCCCGACGTTGAGCGGGACTCGCGGTTCCCAGCCGAGCCAGTTGCGGGCGCGGGTGATGTCGGGGCAGCGTTGTTTGGGGTCGTCTTTGGGGAGCGGTTCGAATTTTAGTTCGCTCTTCGAGCCGGTCTCGGCGATGACCGCTTGGGCCAGTTCGAGCATCGTCTTTTCGTCGGGGTTGCCGATGTTGACCGGGCCGATGTGCTCGTTGTTGTCCATCAGGCGGATCATCCCTTCGATCAAGTCATCGCGGTAACAGAACGAGCGGGTTTGCTGGCCGTCGCCGTAGATCGTGATCGGCTCGCCGCGCAGAGCCTGGCAGATGAAGTTGGAGATGACTCGGCCGTCGTTGGGGTCCATGCGCGGGCCGTAGGTGTTGAAGATGCGAATGATCCGCACCTCGACGCCGTTGGACTCGTGGTAGTTCATGCAGAGTGACTCGGCGATCCGTTTGCCTTCGTCGTAGCAGCTTCGCGGGCCGAGCGGGTTCACATAGCCCCAATAGTCCTCGGTCTGCGGATGCACTTCGGGGTCGCCGTAAACTTCCGAGGTGCTCGCTTGCAGGATTCTTGCTCGGCAGCGTTTGGCCAAGCCGAGCATGTTGATCATGCCGACGGTGGAGGTCTTGATCGTCTTGATTGGATTGAACTGATACGCGACCGGCGAGGCGGGACAGGCGAGGTTGTAGATCTGATCGCACTCGACGAAGAGTTCATGCACGATGTCGTGTCGGATCAACTCAAAGTGAGGGTTGCCGATCAGATGCTGGATGTTCGCCTTGCGGCCGGTGAAGAAGTTGTCGACGCAGAGGACGTCGTCTCCGCGAGCGATCAGCCGGTCGCAGAGGTGGCTTCCGAGGAATCCGGCACCGCCGGTGACGAGAATCGTGGTCATGGTGTCTCCCACGGGGTCGGGAGTCTTTTTCAGGTCGGCGGTGTCGCCGCGCGACGTTCGAAGGTTGGGTAACGCCGACCTGAAAAAGACTCCCGACCCCTTCGCTCGCGGGGACGTTAGCAGGCATTTGGCGAGCCCCGCAACGCGGCATCGTTGTCTGTGATTCGACGGAAACAGCCACTAACATCCCGCACCTTACGAAGCACTCAAAGGCGAGCGGGGCGGCGTCAGCCCCCCGGTTCGTCGATGAAAAAAATGGCACACTACCAAC
>CAMDPX010000074.1 GCA_945905295.1 Planctomyces sp. SH-PL62
AACACGATCTGCTCCCGAACCACCTTCGGCTCCGCCCAATAATCCGCCGTCGCCATGCTCAACCTCCGTGAATGACAGTCGGGACGGAGTGTAGCGACCCTGGCAATAGTGTTCGTAATTGAGTTTCTTAAAACGACAGTCCCCTTGCCCGGATGGTGAAAACGATGGAGAGCTAACAAGCAAATACCAATCAATGTCCCCCAACTCTCCCGTTCCTCCGCCTTCGGCGGAGGAACGGGAGAGTTGGGGGGTGTTGCGACGACATCAACTAGCCCACCATCTGCTTCACCAACGGCACAAGGCCGTTGGGGTCAAAGGTAAGACAGTCGAACTAGACAGTAGGCAGGGAGAGGACACGGAGGGCAGAAGGATCAATCATGGATCGATTTCGCAGAAGCCAAATGCGGTACTCGGTATTCCTCATCGCGCTGCTGGCCTTGTCTGGCTGCACGACGACGAGCTTGTTTTCCAAATTCACGAACAAGCAGAAGTTCCCGAAAGCGACTGCCGCGAACCCGGCCGTGCGTTGCCTGTGCCTGTGGGAGCCCGCCGAAGGAACCGGTGTGGACAACTTGCCGGCTCGCGGTGTGTCCGGACAGATCTTCTTTTTTACACGCGGCGGCGCGTCTGCGGTCGAAGTGGACGGCGACGTGCGGATCTACCTGTTCGATGACCAAGGCTCGGCCGAGGTGCAAGCCCAGCCGCTGCATCAATTCGATTTCATGGCCGGCACTTGGCAAGCGCACTTGACCTCCACGCAGTTTGGCCCGGCGTATCAACTGTTCGTGCCCTACTCGCGCAAGGGGCGTCATCAAGCGGAACTCGCACTGCGCGTGCGACTCACTCCGTCGAGCGGTTCCCCTCTGTATTCAGACATTGCCAACGTCGTCCTGCCCGGCTACGAGCGTCCCAAAGACAAGGATGGCACCGACGCTTACGAACTCGAAGTGCCGCAAGCCAATGGATCTGCCGACGACAATTTCACTCGCAGCGAACACATCACTCCCGAAACGATTGGGGCGACACTCTTGCAAGTGCTCGCCGAACGCCGAGAGTCGGTTGGCTCGACAGAACTTGCCATTGCCGAGACGCCGGCCAACCGCCGTTCCCAACAGCCCGCTCGCCGGGGGCTTGCTCCGGATCGCAACGAGGCCGGTGGCGAATTCAACGTGACCGACGAACCGGATGACACCTCGTATCGCCCGGTGCGACGACACCTTCGGAAAGTTCCACACACGGTCGAAGAGGTTGGCTCCGAGGACGAGGAATAGTTCAGACCTCCTTTCCGATGGCAACTCATCCGCAACAGGCTAGGATGCGTCGCGTCGATGAAGCAGGTCAGAGACATTGAAGAAAAGCCGGCTCTCCGAAACTTGAGGACGTGACCATGCGACAGCACACGAAATCCGCAGCCAGCCTTTTGGCGGCGACGGTGGCTTGCGGAATGTTCTCGCAAACGGCGTCAGCTCAGTTCAGCAGCGCGGCGCGCACCAGCAGCACTTCGGGCAACTCGCTGACCAGCGGCGCGACCGGAGCCACCAGTGGCTTTGGTGGAGCGGCCGCTGGCGGCGGTGCCGCGAATCGCGCGGCCGGAACTGGCCAACCCACTTATGGGCTGGCGCAGCCCACTCAGGGCAACGCTCAAAACGCTTTCATTGGCGGTCGTGGTCAACAGCAGCAGTTCATCGGCGGCAACCAGCGCACCGGCCAACAACAAAACAACCGGCAGCAGCAACAAAATAACCGCCAAAGCAACAACGGCCAGAACGACAACAACCAGAACGGCCAAGGACAGCAGAACCAGGATCCGAAACGCGCGATCCGCCCGCAGTTCCGAGTGGCCTTCGATGAGCTGCCGAGACCGACCACCGAGATTCGCTCCACGCTGCAACCCCGATTTGACTCGTTGAGTCAGTCACCTGCACTGCGCGGTGTCGCTTACGAACTCGATGCTGAGGGCGTGGTCGTGTTGCGCGGGATTGTGGACACCCCTTCGCAACGACGGCTCGCCGAGAACGTCGTGAAGCTGGAGCCGGGCGTGAAGAAAGTTCGCAACGAATTGACGCTGAATGAACCACCGGCAACGAAATGACGGCTGATCTCGAATAGATCCCGCCTTCGTGTGAATCGCAAGAAGTGCCCGACGAATCGAAGGAGACGACGAATGCTGCCAAGCGACGGCATCATTCGTCGTCTCCTTTCATTCGTCGGGCACTTTTCCATTCGACTGAATACCGACGCACACCAGCTTTCACTCAGGAATCGGATCACTCCGGCGCACGGTCTTCCCTTCCCAGACCGCTTCGTCCGTGTCGCTGTCATAGGTGAGCACGCGGTGCTCGCTTCCCTTCGCCGGCGCGACGTCGATCTTCGGCAGCCAGCGGCGATGATCGGTGATGATCGCGGAGTGCTCCGGCTTCGCAGCGAGGTTCGTCCATTCGCGCGGGTCCGCTTGCAGGTCGTAGAGTTCTTCGCTGCCATCGGCGTAACGAATGTAACGCCAGCGTTCACTGCGGATGCCGTGATTGCCTCGGTTGTGCGACGTGATCGCCGGCCGCTCGCGCTTGGCGTTCGCATCTTTCAGTTGCGGTGACAGACTGAGACCTTCGAGATCCGTGCGACTCTTCAGACCGCACAGTTCGATGAGCGTCGGATAGATGTCGAGCAGTTCCGCCGGCTGAGTACAGCGGCCGCCGCGACTCACACCAGGACCGGCGAAGATCAGCGGCACGCGCGTGCCTCTATCCCACAGCGTGTTCTTGCCGGTGATCCCCTTCTCGCCGAGATGCCAACCGTGATCGCCCCACAGCACGACGATCGTGTTCTCGGCCAGCCCCGCCTCATCGAGCGCCTGCATGATGCGACCCACCTGCGCGTCGACGAAGCTCGTACACGCGAGATACGAGCGAACCAAGTTCCGCCACTGCTGGTTGTCTCGAACCCACTTCAGCCGCGGCTCTGGCAGGTTCCAATGCAGATACCATGAGAAGCGGGGCGTGTCGTCCCGATCGTTCTCCCTCACGAGCGGCAGCACGCTGTCATCGTTGGGATACAGATCAAACCACTTCTGCGTGGCATAACACGGAACATGCGGCAGAAAGAATCCAGCCGCGAGAAAGAACGGCTGGCCCGTCGGCGCGGATTGAATTTGCTCGACCGCCCAGCTTGCGACTTGATAGTCCCCTTTGTCTTCGTCCCGGTGCGGAAAGACTCCCCAGTCCATCAGCGGATGATTGCCCATCGGCGCGGGCGGAATGAGCTTCTTCTCCGGCTTCGCACCGATGCCTCCCGCTGAGCCCCACACATCGAACTCCTTCGCACGCTGCTGTGGTCCGCCAACTCCACCGTGATGAATTTTCCCGGCGGTCAACGTTCGATAGCCATGAGCTTTGAAGTGCTGCGGCAGAGTGACTCGG
This sequence comes from Planctomyces sp. SH-PL62, assembly GCA_945905295.1. GTDB lineage: Bacteria > Planctomycetota > Planctomycetia > Planctomycetales > Planctomycetaceae > SXKJ01. Next base: position 3,417 of record CAMDPX010000074.1, read on the forward strand.
TCCTTCCACTCATCGAGCGTCCGAAACCACGGAGCCAACCCATACACGCCGGTCGTCGTCGGCCGCAGGCTGAGCATCAAGCTCGTGCGCGAGGGATTGCACAGCGGAGCCTGACAATGCGCATTGAGAAACAAAGTCCCGCGCTGCGCCAACCGGTCGATGTGCGGAGTCTTCGCCAGCGGATGCCCCCCCATCGTGCCGATCCAATCGTTCTGATCGTCGATGGCGATGAACACGACGTTGGGCTTCTCGGCGGCGGATAACGTGCCGGCAATGAAGACGAGAATCAGTGCGAGTCGTTTCATGGCTGATCCCAATGTTGACGGTCCATCATTCGTGATGACGTTCTGGCGAGCGGGGCGGCGTCAGCCCCCCCGGTTCTGTGACGAATGCACCTGGGGGCTGACGCCGCCCCGCTCGCCTGCCTGATTCGTAACGCCGCACGCTCTAAACATTCTTCGGTGTCGCCCAGTGATCGCGATACGGACGCCGGACAAGTGCATTGGCTTCTTCATCGCCGACAAACAATTCCTTCTGCGGATCGAACGTCAGCGAGCGGCCCAACCGCGTCGCGATGTTTCCGAGATGACACAGCGACGTCGAAAGATGCCCGGTCAGCGCGTCGGCGTTGAGCTTGGCTCCGGTGCGGATCGCGTCGCAGAAGTTCTGCACATGAGCGGCATCATTCTGAGCTTCCGGCTTCACCGAAACCGGGACCGGTTGATTGCGGTCGGATAAGACTTCGAGCTTGCCTCGCCGGCTGAGATACATCTGCCCTTTGGTGCCGTAGAACTCGGCCCCGCTGTCGGTGTTGTGCGGGTAGTTCGAGGACCACAGTCGCTGCTCGTAGATAAACAGCTTACGGTTGCCCGGCTGGCCGTCGCCGAAGTACTCGAACGTGACTTGCTGCGTGTCGGGAAACTCTTGGTCGTCGTCGTACATGAACTTGCCGCCGAGCGCGGACACTTTGGTCGGATGCGTGTCGACTCCCAAACCCCAGCGCGTGTAGTCGATGTCATGGACGCCATCGTTTCCCATGTCGCCGGTGCCGAAGTGATACCACCACGTCCAACGGTTATGGACCCGATTGGTGCGATAGGGAATCAGCGTGGCCGGGCCGACCCAGTTGTCGTAATCGAAGCCGGCGGGCGGAGCGGTGTCTTGGCCCCGTCCAATCGTGCCACGTTTCTGGATGTTCCAGCACTTGGCGACCATCACGTTGCCGATGATCCCGTCGCGCAGCAGCTTCACGGCCTCGATCATCATCGACGTGCTGCGGCTTTGAGTCCCGTGCTGCACCAGCGTCTTGTTCCGAGCAGATGCCTCGACCAGCAGTCGCCCTTCGCGGATGTTGTGCGAGATCGGCTTCTCGACATAAACGTGCTTGCCAGCGTCGCAGGCCAAGATCGCGGCGATCGAGTGCCAATGATCCGGCGTCGCGATGCACACGGCATCCACCGACTTGTCGTCGAGCATTCGTCGCAGATCGGCGACAGCTCGATTCGACGGAATGTCGAACGCCTTCGCCGTGGCCGCTCGGCGATTGTCATCGACGTCGCTGACGTAGGCGACTTCGACGTTCGCCGTTTTGCGAAACAACCCCGCGTCGTGATTTCCGCGCCCGCCGCAGCCGATCAATCCGACGACCAGCTTGTCGTTCGCACTCTTCGGTGCCGCTTGAGCAGTACCGATCGCCGATGCGGCCAACAAACCGGCCGAGGTCAAAGTCAGAAACTCACGTCGATTGGGTGGAATGCTCATGATTGATCTCCGGTTTCATACAACGTCATTGCACGATTGAAATGACAGACAGAAGAGCCCGACGAATGAAAGGAGACGACGAATGCTCCCGTCATTCCTATTCGTCGTCTCCTTAAATTCGTCGGGCTCTTCTGCAATTCATCTCCCTACGGCTTGCGCACATCCAAGCAAACGATTTCCTTGTCATCGCGCAGAAACAATCGCCCGTTCGACAACGCCGGCGCTTGCCGAGTCGAACCCAGCACGGTCGCGCGACTGAGTTCCTCGTAGCGTTCGGGGTTCGCTCGCACGAGCACCAGTTCGCCTTTCATCGTTGAGATGAACAGCTTGCCGTCAGCGGCGATCAGGTTCCCTTTGCCGAAGCGCGCTTGTTGCCATTTCCGGTCGCCCGTAGCGGCGTCGATGCAGGTCAGATGCGTGATCGGCCCAGCTCCGCCGACGTTGTCCATGCCGTAGAGGAAACCGTCCAACAGCATCGAAGTTTGCCACTCGTTGCGAAGGACGCTCTTGTTTCCCAACGAACTCCAGACTTCGCTGATTTCGAACGTATCGGCCTTCGGCTTCAAGTTGAGCAACACGCTGCCATGATCCTCGCCCGAGGAGAGGAAGACGTTCCCTTTGATTTCCAGCGGCGTGGTGATGTTGCAATCAAAGTTCGTCTTGAATGGATAACGCCAGAGCACCGAGCCTTTCGCGGGATCAACGCCCAGCGCCGAGTTCCCGGTGAACGCGACGATCTGCTTGCGGCCGCCGACGTTCAACAGTGCGGGTGACGAGTACCCCGCCGGATCTTTGCCGGCGGTCCAAAGTTGCTTCCCCGACTTCGTATCAAACGCCACGAGCGTTCCCTTCGCGGCCCCGGCTGTGACGATGACCTGATCGCCCACCACCAGCGGCGAACATGCCATGCCGTACTCCGCTTCCTTGCCGGAGAGTTCTTTGAGCACGTTGTGCGACCAGAGTTGCTTGCCATCTTCGAACTGATGCGCCGACAAGATCCCCTCGCCGGTAAAGACAAAAACGTGTTCCCCCGCGATGGCAGGCGTCGCGCGTGGGCCGTTCCCCATCGCATTCTGATATTCCGGAGCCAACGGCGTTTGCCAGATCTGCTCACCCGACTTCACATCCAGCGAGATCAACCATTGCTCCTCTTTACGCTGCACCAGCGTCAGCACTCGGCCACGGCTGATCGCCAAGCCCGACATGCCGACTCCGCCTGGCACTCGCCACACTTCTTTCGGTCCGTCTTCGGGAAAGCGATCGAGCAATCCGGTCTCGCTCGACAAACCATTCCGTTGCGGGCCGAGGATCTGTGGCCATTCTCCTTTCGCGTCGGTTTGAGCGGCGATTGGTTCGGCATGGACCGTCACCGCAAACGCGACGACGACTCCGAACAGCATCCTCATTCGATAGGCCAGCAGAGCGCGCGTGACTGACATGACATCTCCTCGGTTTGGTGTGGATCAGGTGAGCCACGAATTCCATCCGTGGAACACGGGCGAAACTTAATCGAACCGAGAGAGAAATTCCGCCTGTCGCTTCCCGATGATTCCAAATCAACGACGATGGCGGAGATGTCCTCCAAGAAACTAACCCGAAGCGTCAGCGAGGGCGAACGCTTCAAAACCTATCCAATTCGCAGTCTCTTGGGACGGGGTTCGACAGCGAATGAAGAGAGGCAGCGAATCGGGAAAAGGCGGCTTCTGCACAAGCAGGACTTCGATGTGCGCCAGCGAGGGTTAGTTTGTCGCTCTACCGATTTCGATTCCACGCCAGCGCCAGCGGGGCGGTCGCCAAGGGAGCCACCACCAACGCCGCCGCGCAGACGGCCAGCACACCCAGCGGCAGTGGCCGAGCGGGATGCAGCACCCAATCAAGCGCGATCAATCCGCTGAGCACGCCCCATACGCTCAACGCACCGGCGACGGTCGGCGAGCCGATCAGTCCACGACGACGTGCCGCGACGAACGCCCAGGCCGTTCCCAGCGCGAGCGCCACTCCAATCGCCAACCAGACCCCACGTTCGAACGGCAGCCGAGCTTCTCTGGGCAGCGCATACTTGGAAAACATCGTCTCCCCCAACGAGAACGCGAAGACCCCGAAGATGATTTGAACCAGGAACAGAGTGCGACCGGTCATCGCCACCGAAGCAAACGCTGACAGGACGATCCAGCAACCCAGCAACGTCACCGGGAAATACCACCAACCCAGGTTCCGCAGAAGCTCGACATCCGGGAACTCCCCATTCGCAAACAGGTACGCCGAGAACAACACAAACGGTATCGCCCAAATTCCCCACGCGAGCAATACGCTCTTCGCCAAGACCTTGAGAAACACTCGCGACATCTCCGTGGTGTTCAGCGGACGGGTCGCGAGGAAATGGCCCATCTCAAACGCTGAGTCGCTGTTCCCGAAGTTTCCCAGGAGGAACCCCGTGAACCCAATCGCCGACAGCATCGCTCCGCCACCGACGAGCGCCTCGAACAATTGGGTCCGATCGCGAATGGAGATCGCCCAGATGATCAGCCCGCTCGTCATTCCAAACAGGACGATCGCGGGCAAAGCCCAGCCCTTGTTCCGCCACTCGAACCAGAATTGCGCCTCGGCGGGAGTTGCGAACCGAGACCCGTTGTAAGCCGGCGGATCGAACACCCGCCCGATCCAGGCAATGATCCCCAGTGACGGCAGCAGCTCGCCACAACGACGCCGAGCGACTCCCACAACCGCCGCGAAATACGAGAGCCCCACGACCAGCAACAGCATCAAGACTTCGACGGGAGTGAGCTCAATCCACAGATGAGTCGGCATGGAAAACGTCGGACCGAATCGGGACTTCAGCCAGAGTCCAAAACCAATGCTCACGGCAACGATCGCAAACGGGGACCACGCCGATTTGTCCGTCGTCCACAACGCCGCCTGAATCCCCGAGACTCCCGCCGCCGCGAACAGAGCGGGCCCCCACAGCGGCCAGCCGAGGCCGAACATCGCATTCAGGCACGCGGTGCTCGCGAGAGTTTCAAGGGCCATCAACACCATCCCCAGCAACATCTGCCAACCCACGATCGCCGACGTGGAGATCGGCAGCGCAAACAGACGCGCCGGCTGCCCCGGCGTATCCATCATCGCCATCCCGAAGATAAACATATTCATCTGCACCAGCACGAGGTGCATCGTCAACATGCTGGGGTCCATGGGATCGACCCCGCCGTCGAGCCGCAGCGCGCTGAGGAGAAACAAGGGCATCACATTCGCCCCCAGAGCGAACGTCAGCAGGCTCCAGCGCCCACCACTCAACATCTCCCAAGTCATCGCCACAGGAACGGATCGCATGATGCAGGCTCCTTAGCTCGCGCTCGTAGTGACCGCATTCATGCGGTCCTTTTCACAGATCGCGTCGTGACACCGACCCGATAAATCGGGTCACTACAAGCATCAACTCAAAATCCGCGACACAAAAATCTCATCCAACGTCAGCGTGTCATCCCCCACGACGGTGGCTCCGATCGCCTCAGCCGCACGGCGCAACTGACTGCTTTCGCCGCTGCAAATGTAACTCCACTCGGCCCCCTGCCCCTCGAACGAGAGCGCCCCCACCAGCGACGGCGGCCGGTCGAGCGACTGACCGAAACGCAACGTCATCCGCCGGTGCGTCTCTTTGATCTCGTCCATCGGCGCGGTGAGCAGGATTCGCCCGTGATGAATAATCGCCACGCGATCGGCGACTCGTTCGACTTCGTCCAGCAGATGCGACGAGAACAAAACCGTCCGTCCTTCATCGGCGATCGTGCGAATGATCGCCCCCAGAATGTCGCGACGCACAACCGGATCAAGCCCCGACGATGGCTCATCCAACACCAGCAGTTCCGGGCGATGCGCCAACGCGATCAGCAACCCCGCACGTGCTCGCTGCCCGCGCGACAGCGTTTTGATCCGCGCTTTGCCGTCGAGATCGAACGCCTCACGCAGTTCTTCCGCGTAGGCGGCGTCCCAGTTCGGAAAGAAGGCTTGCGTGTAGCTCATCAGTTCGCTGACCCGCATCCAATTCGGCAAGTCGCGGTCTTCCGACAGATAGCCGATGCGGCCCAGCGTGCCGACCGGGTTCTGCACGGGATCGAGCCCGAACACCTGCACGCTGCCCGATTGAGCTTTGAGCATTCCCAGAATGTGCTTGATCAACGTCGTCTTGCCGGCCCCGTTGCCGCCGATCAAGCCAAACACGCCGCCGCGAGGCACTGTCAGCGAAATATCATCGAGCGCCGTCTTATCGCCGAATCGCCGAGTCACCCGGCGAATCTCCACGATCGGCGGCGCGGCTGATGGAAATGGTTCGTGCATGAGATCACTCCTCGTTGCGGGTCGATTGCATCGCCGCGTGACGTTGTTGAACAAGCTTGACGACATCCTCCACAGCCACGCCCATGTGCTGAGCCTCGGCCAGCAGAGCGTCGATGCGTCCGGAGAGAATCTTGACTCGTTCGCGCCGAGCCAGCGGCGAACCTTGGTCGGAAACGTAAGTCCCCGCCGTGCGGCGTTTCTCCACAATCCCGGCCGACTCAAGCTCGCGATACGCACGAGCCACCGTGTTGGGATTCACGATCAACTTCTCGGCCAGCACGCGAATCGCCGGCAACTCCTCACCCGCCGCCAATCGGCCGGAGGAGACCAGGTATTTGATCTGATTGACGATCTGCTGATAGATCGGCACGCCGTCATGAGGTGAGATGTGGATCTGCATGGTCCGCCTCTGCCGCTCCGGGGCAATAACTCTTGTATTAAGTCAATAATACAAACAGTCGCGAGTCTGTCAACCGGTCATCGAGAGAATGCTCTGACTTTCGATCGCAACGCTTTCGACTGGCCGCCCCATCCGCGTCGCGCGGATGGGGGCTGATCGAGGGCACTTCATAAATCTCTCCAGAGTCCTTGGGTTCGGAAAGTTGTCGCGGTCGAGTCAAGTTTTGCAGGGTCAAACACAAAGCGCTTCGCACACGGATGCAGGGGGCACACACGGATGGATGCAGAGCGAACGATCTCTTGATTCGTGTGCGCCTCTTGCATCCGTGTGCGCAGTACCGTTGCAACACGCTCCGATCCGCATTCCGATTCCAGACAACCTGGATGGGCGCGGGCCAGCGGTTCGACGTGTTGTTTCTTCACGAGTAAAGTTTCGATGCTTTCCCACGACGGTCAAACGAGTGGATTTGACCAACGATTGCATCTGACTCATCCAGAAGGGGCCGCCATGTCGCTTGTGATGGAAACCAACTGCGTGACGCTTTGTTCGTTCGACTCGCAAGACGCCGTTGAGCGCGACTGCAAGCAACTACGCTCGACACAAACCCCACCGAGCTTGCCTCGGTGGTTATCGGGCCTTTGCACTACGCACTGGCCGATGACTTTGCGCGTAGTGCAAAGGCCCGATTCCACCGAGACAAGCTCGGCGGGGGGGATGGTGTTGGGGCCGATTCGCGAGGTGGCCCGCGCGATCGTGGTCCTCTTTATCATTGGATCGGTACTGTCCGCGGACGCTCGTGCCGCACAACTGCAAGCCGGAGCCGCCAAGGTTGATATCACCAATCGCGAAGCCGGACCGGTCAACGATCCATTGTGGGTGAAGGCACTCGTCATCAAGAGCGACAAGACGACCGCCGTGATCGTCACCGTCGATGCCGTCGCGATCGGGCAGATTGGGCACATCAAGAACGATTACCTGGAGAAAGTTCGCACGCGCATCGAAAAGGAGCTCGGCATTAAGCCGACGAACGTGATGGTGAATGCCAGCCATTGCCACGGAGTCGTTTGCTCGGACGTGGATGAGCGGACGTTTCAAGCAGTGCAGCAAGCGACGAAGAACCTGGTACCGGTCAACGTCGGCGTCGGGATCGGCCACGAAGATCGCATCTCGGAGAACCGCCGGCTCAAGCTGAAGAACGGCAAAGAACTTGATGTCCGCCACGCCTACTCGATGCCGGCCGACGAAGACGTCGTCGAGGTCGGACCGATCGATCCGGAGATTGGCATCCTGCGGTTCGATCGCAACGACGGACAGACGGTCGCAGTCGTTTACCACTTCGCCATGCATCCCATCATGGGAGTCGCAAACGGCGGTAACACCGCCGACGTGACCGGCTTCGCCTCGAAGGTCATCGAAGACAATCTCAGCGAGGGAACGATCGCCTTGTTCGTGCAAGGCTGCGGCGGCGACATCAATCCGATGAACTACAAAGACGTCGAGCATCCGCGCAGCGCCGAACCGCTCGGCAACATGCTGGGGCTCAGCACGCTGCAAGCGCTGCGAAAGATCCGCAGCAAAGCCGAGGAGCGGCTGACCGTCATCAACGAGACGCTCACGCTGCCTCGCGCCGATTTGGCGGAACGCATCGCCTCTCTGGAAGCCGAGCAGGCCAAGCAACTGAAATCGCTGACGGGCACCAGCCTGAATCTCAAGACGTTTCTCCCGCTGGTGGTGAAGTACAACTTGTCGGAGGAGTTCCCGTCGTATTACTCGCACCGCTACCTGCACGAGAAGAAGCTGGGCCGCGAGGAATGGAGCAAGCTGGATGAGAACAATCGCCGGAACATGCAGCAGTACATCGCCAACATTCAGACGATGGAGAAGCTGACTCACACGCAAACGAACCTCGCGCTGCTGAAAATGCACCAGGCACAGAACATCGCTGCCGGAAAGCGAACGATCGACACCGAACTAGTCGGCATGCGCATCGGCGATGCAACGATCGTGACATTTCCCGGCGAGCTAACCGTGCAGATTGGCCTGAACATCAAGAAGAAGTCCCCGCATCCGCGAACCTTCGTGGCGGGCTACACCAACGGCTACATCTACTACTCCCCGACGGCGGAGCAACTCTTGAACGTCGGCGGAGCTCAAGAGGACAGCGACTGCATCCTCGCCCCGGAATGGCAGGGGATGTTTGAAGCGAGGGTCGCTGAGATCTTGAAGAAGCTATGACGCGCAGAGCGCCATCACCAAAGTCACGCCCCCATCGACCTCGCGTCGATGGAGCGAGAGATGGAGTGCCAAATAAGCAGCGCAACATTGTGCGACCCCATCCGCCTCGTGCGGATGGTGAATCAGATTCTTCGCTTAATTTACATCGTGATCTGCTTCACCATCCGCACGAGGCGGATGGGGTCCAAGAAAATGATAAGCCACTTTGCTAGCACGCCATCGGGTGCTCCATCCAGACGAGCTGGATGGGGGCGAGCCCATTCTCAGATCCGTTATGCGACCACGATCAGATCGCGGCTGATTTGTGACAGCACTTCGCAACCGTCATTGGTCACAAGCACGTTGTCGATGATCCGTGCACCGAGTCGCTCGTTGCCGAGAAACACCGGTGGCTCGACTGTGACGACCATGCCGGCTTGCAGCGTGTAGGTGCTGCCGCCGAAGAGGTAGATCGGTTCGGCCCAGGTCGGGGGCGAACCAGGAGCGAGTCCGTATCCGCTCAGATGAACTCGAGCGGAATCGAGTCCAGCGTCAGCGATCACTCGCTTGGCCGCTTCGTGTGGGACGACGGCGGGAACGCCCGCGCGGATCTCCGCCATGCAGGCATCGGACGCGCGGCAGACGAGTTCGTACAGCTCGCGCATCCGAGCGGTCGGTTGACCGAGACAAAACTGGCGGCCGATCGTGGCGGTGTAGCGTTTGAAGGTTGCTCCGTATTCGATGTTGCCGAAGTCGCCGCGGCGCAGACGTCGATCGGTGGGTGCTCCGTGACTGAAGCACGAGCGATCGCCGGAAACGAGATTGATCGGGCTGGCTGCTAAACCGCTGCCAGCGGTCAGCAGTGCGTGATAGACCTCACCGGCGAGTTCGAGTTCGCTGCGGCCCTCGGCCAGCGATTCCGCGAACCGCTTCATGGCCACGTCGGCGATGCGGTTGGCTTCGCGGATGTATTTCAACTCGGTCGCCGACTTCACGAGCGACAGGTCGTGAATCAAGTTCGTCGCCTCGGCCACCAGCGACTCGCCGAAGAGTTGCTTGATTCGCACGTAATGATGCGGGTGCAGATAGAACCCCGGCACCTCCATGCCGATGCGTGTCCCTGGGATGCCAAGCGACTCGGCGATGCGTGCCAGCGCCGCGATTGGGTCTTCCGGTTCGCCACCGCCATACGTGTGAAGCCGATCGACCAGCGCGTCGTCCCGGAATTCATTCCGCTCGCCAGCGCGAGTCAGCACGCTGATCGGCCCTGGATCGGCCGAGATCAGCAGGCATTGAAACTCCTGATAGCTCTTCGTATCCGATCCTGTGAGCCAGCGGATTGACACGGGATGAATCACCAACAGCCAATCGAGACCAGCGTTGCCGATCGCCTCGCGAGCGCGTGATCGGCGGGAGGCGAATTCATCAGCCGAGAAATCGTGTTTGGACATGAGGTGTTCCTGAGGGAGGCCACGTAGCCGCACTCGCCAGAGTGCGGGGTATTGGCCAAAGACCCGCGTTTTGGCAAACGCGGCTACGACGCTGGTGGCTTGATCACGAACCAAATCAGTCCGCCGAGACCGGCGATGACGCAGGCCACGGAGATTGCGTTAGGCCAGCCCATGGATTGGGCCATGAACGGCGTCAGCACCGGAGCGATAAACCCGCCAATGTTGCCAATGGTGTTCAGGAACGCTCCGGCGAAGCCGCGAGCCTCGCCACCGATGTCGGTCGCCGTCGTCCAGAAGACCCCTTCGCACATGCCCAACAACGCCATCGACATCGCGAGGCATACGGTGACGTTGAAGTAGTCATCCATCTGCACGCCAAGCCGCGCAAACAGCGCCCCCAGGATCAGGCCAGTCATGACAATACAGCGCCGTCCGTGATTGGTCCCGAACCGCTTGCACATGACTCCGGTGCTGAGGCCGCCGATGACCATGCCAGCTCCCATCGCCAAGAAGATGTAGAACGAAGCTCGCCGAGAGTCGGCATTCGACACATGCAGCTCAGTCTTGAAGTAGTGGTTCAACCAATAAAAAAAGAGGTATTGGAGATAGCTATAGGCGGCATAACTGAGCGACAGCAGCCAGAGACTGCTTTGTCTCAGCAGCAACCACTTCGCGCGGGAATCTGTCTCGACCGTCGCCGCAGAGGCCGACGGTTGCGGTGCCGGCAGTGACGGCGACGCCACGACCTTCCACAGCACACCGAACGCGATCAACGCGCCACCGCTCACGACAAACGCCCACGGCCAACCGAACGTATCCATCAGCCAACCGAAGATCTCGGAACTGAACGCGATCCCAATCAAGGCTCCGGCCGTGCGCAGGCCATTCGCGGTGGCTCGATGCTCATCGGGGACGACATCGGACGCGACATGTGCGGCTCCCGGATGCAGCGGCGCGCTGCAAGCACCGGTGAAGCCGCGCAGCAACAGCAATCCAATGAACAGACTCGCCGGAGTGCCGCTCAGCCTGGTCAGTGCGCCGGTCAGCGCAACGACCGTCCCCATCGTCAGGCCGAGCCACATCAAAACTCTCACCGATCCAAAGCGGTCGACCAGCCAACCACCGGGCAACATGAGCGTCGTGTAGACAATCCCAAACGACGTGTAGACCCAACCCATTTCGACTTCAGAGATGCCGAGCTGTTTGATGAAGACTTCCGTACCAGCGACCGCCAGTCCTTCGCGGTTGAAGTGCGCCAATGCGGCGTAGCCCATGAGCAGAACCACAATCCGCCAACGATCGAACGAGGAAGGCGAACTCGCAGCGGAAGTGTTGGTCATGAGTGTTGGGTTCCTATTGTTCCGAAGCAGGCGAGCCGGAGGGCGTTAGCCCCCGGGCGACAACGAATAGTCCGGGGGCTAACGCCCTCCGGCTCGCCTGCTTGAGTTTTTCTTTCAACCGATTCGGTACTTCGCTGCCAGATGTTCGGGGAACTGATAGCCGATTCCCGGAGCATCTGGGAACTCGATCACGCCATCCTTCACCGGGAAGCCAGCCTCCTGGAGTTCGCGTCGCAGCGGTGAATCAAAGACTTCAGCCGGTGCGAATTCAATGAACGGCGTGATTGGCGAGTACGCCGCCAAATGGACCGACGCCGCGCCGAGGATCTGTGTGGACCAATTGCCGGGACAGACCAACGCTCCGCGCGGCACGGCCAGATCGACAATCCGTTTCGCTTCGGTCAATCCGCCGCAGGTCGTCATATAGGGCTGCATGACCGAGACCTTGCCGCGATCCATCATGTCGAGGAACTCCCAGCGCGTGACACCGTGTTCCCCCATCGCCAGCGGGATCGACGTCAGCTCGGCAAGCCGCGCGTAGGGTTCGGGCGAGTCCACCGGAAACGGCGTCTCGAAGAAGAAGATGTCGAGCTCTTCCAGTTCGCGGCAGATGCGAGCCACCGTCGGCACGTCGTTGAACAGATAGCCGACATCAACCATCAGTGTCGGCTCGGGGCCGAGCGTTTCTCTAGCTCGGCGAGCCAGTTCGACGACGTCTTTCGGCGACGACATCATCGGCTCAACTTTGAACGCTCGGTAACCGAGCTCCAGCAATCGCTCGGCTCGTTCCGTCTGCTGAGCGAACATTGCTTCTCCGCCCCAGACGTCGGAGACCAACGTGCAATACGGCACGACGCCGGTCTTATGAGTTTCGCTGTGCGTTTGAAACGGCCCGCGCTGAATGCCTCCGAGTAACTGCCACACCGGCTGACCGAGTGCCTGCCCGTAAATATCCCAGATCGCGACATCCAGCGCGCCGAGAATGATGATCTCCCACCCGCGCCGATTCGTGTGCATCAACGAGTCCCACAGATGCTGCCACAAACGCTCCGGATGAGTGATCTCCTGCCCGATCAACAGCCGGCCGAAATGCGTGTCCGCTCCGCCGACCGTCGCCTGCACAACTCCCGGCGGCACGCGAAAGACTTCCGAGAACCCGACCAGTCCGTCATCCGTATGCACTCGCAAACAAGCGAGCGGTTCGACGCCGCCTCGATCCGGATCAATGTCAGGCCCATCGCCGATGGCAAACGTTTCCAGTCGAGTGATCTTCCGCATAAAGGCAACGCTCCAAGATCAAGTGATTCGCGGCCGGGGTCAGGCACCGCAGAATTCTGAAATTCTGAAACATGACGTTCGTCGGAGCCAGAGCCGCGAGCCTTTCATCAATGGATAGACTCTGTTCGAGCAGCGTCAATGCCTCCTCCCAACGCTCTTGCTGCAAAAGCAACGGGCCGCTAACCGTGAAACTGTAGGACAGGTCACGCTGCCACGCGGAGTTGGCCGGGTCGGACTCGGCCAGCCGCTGTGCGATGCGGAGCGACTCGCCGAGGTGCCGCTGGGCCTCGGGCAGATTCCCCTGCGCCGTCGCCAGCTCGCCGAGTCTGTCGAGGAGTGAGGATTGCTCGCGTTGCCAGAACGCCTCGGTTTGACCGAGGGCAGTGGATCGCTCCCTGGAATTGCGCGTTGCCTTTGATACCGTGGCCGTAAGAAAGGATTTCCAATGCCGCTCACCGATCATCCTACGGGGAACTATCGCTTCCTGCCGGGGATCGCTCCGTACTCGTGCGGGGTTGTTTCCCGTCCCGGTTTTGAAATCGTGCATGTCACGTTTCGGCAGCCGGTGGCTTATCGAGCCGGCTTCGACAGGATTGCGGAGTCTCTTGCGGCGCAAGGCCGGCCCAAGGCCGCGCTGTGTGCGATCGAGTTGCGGTCGCCTCAGCCGTTTAGCTTTCAGGGCTTCGCCGATTTCAACGCCGAATATGCCGACATCCTGAAACGCTGGGGGCTGTTCGTGGACGGTGTGAATCCGGTGGCTCGGACGAACGTGGCACCGGTCATCAACCCGCCCGGTGAGCCGTCGCTGTATGGGTTCTCGTTCACAAGGGCGTGTGCGGAGAATTCGCAGCCGACCTTTGTGGTGGCTGGTGCCGGCGAGTTGCCGGAAGGAATTCTGGCACGCGAGGGAATCGTGGCTCTCGGCAACACGTCGGCCGAGGGGTTGGCGATCAAAGCTCGGTTCGTGATGGACTTGATGGAGACTCGGCTCCGAGGACTCGGCGCGGACTGGCCGCTGGTCAGCACCGTCAATGTTTATACGGCTCATTCACTGACGCCGTTGTTGCCAGAGATCATCCTGCGCCGCATCGGCCCCGCCAGCATTCACGGCACAACCTGGCACTTCAGTCGACCGCCGATCGCCGAGATCGAATACGAAATGGATCTGCGAGGAATACGCACCGAACTCCGCTAAAAGTGATTTCGAACTAGTAGGTCAGGCTTTCCAGCCTGACCCGAATTAGCAAAACCACGTCGAACGTTGATCGGGTCAGCCTGGAAAGGCTGACCTACTTCGGTGCGGACGCTGCCGAAGTGCCGCGTTGACTCAGAGCGATTCCAGCAGTCCAATGTCGCCCGACACATCGGACTTGGCCGATGATTGAATTGCCTGCCGACGTCGACACTCCCCGTAGCCTGCCCCATTCGGTCGTTCTCGCTGGAGACCATCATATGCCCCTGACAGACACTCGATTTGCCAGACGCTCGCTGGGCAGCAACGTCGCTCATGAGAGCCTCTCGCGGCGGACGGCGATTCAAGCGGGGAGCATCGGCCTGCTGGGATTGGGAATGAATCACGTCGCCGCGCTGCGTGCGGCCGACGGAACGCTGACGACTCCGGCTGTCGGCACCGCGAAGTCGGCCATCTTCATTTTTTTGTCCGGTGGCTTAACTCAGCATGACAGCCTGGATCCAAAACCGGATGCCCCCGCAGGGATTCGTGGCGAGTTCAATCCGATCCCGACACGCACGCCTGGAACACAGATCTGCGAACACCTGCCGATGCTGGCCGCTCGCAGCGACAAGTGGAGTCTGATTCGCTCGCTGACGACGCCGTACAACGAGCACTCGCAAGGCCACACGTCGATTCTCACCGGCCGCACGCCGATGCCGGTCGGTTACAACGCCAGCAAACCACAATCGACCGATTGGCCGTCGATCGCCTCCGTCGTCGGCAATGCTCTGCCGCGACGCAACAACAATTTGCCGCCAGCGATCGTGTTGCCGGAGCGACTCATTCATAACACGGGGCGAGTCCTCCCCGGTCAATTCGGCGGCTTGATGGGAAGCCACCGCGATCCGTGGTTCATCGAAGCCTCGCCCTACAACGCGAAGTCTTACGGTGCGTATCCCGAATACGAGTTCCACTTCGTCCGTGGCCGCGAGCGAAACCCGAATCTGACGTTTCAGTCTCCCAACCTCAGCTTGCCTCAAGGACTGAGCCGCTCACGACTGACCGACCGCGATAGCTTGCGCGGGTTGCTCGATCAGCAGCGTCGCGAATTGGAAGAGGCTGCATCGGTCGAGTCGTTTGATCGACATCGCCAAGCGGCGATCTCATTGCTGACCGACACCAGCGTGCAACGCGCGTTCGACGTCCACAACGCCGATCCGCAGACACTCGATCGTTACGGACGCAATGCCTTCGGCTGGTCGCTGCTGATGGCTCGGCAACTGGTGCAGGCCGGAGTGAATTTGATCCAAGTGAACCTCGGCAACAACGAGTCCTGGGACACGCACGAAAACAATTTCCCGCTGCTGCGCGATTGCCTGCTGCCTCCCACCGACCGTGGCCTCTCCGCATTGTTGGATGACTTGCAGACGCTGAGCCTGCTCGACGAAACGCTGATCGTGATGTGCGGCGAGATGGGCCGCACGCCGCGAATCAACGCCGGTGGTGGAGCGAGCAAAATGGTCGGTCGCGATCATTGGGGAGCGGTTCAATCAGTCTTCATCGCTGGCGGCGGAGTTCGCGGAGGCGTCGTTGTCGGAACGTCAGACAAGAACGGTGCGTACCCGGCTTCTGATGCTCAGCTTCCGGAAAACCTCGCGGCCACGATCTATCACGCCCTGGGAATTCCCGACACCGCCGCCTGGAAAGACGAAGTCGATCGCCCGCACCAAATTTATCATGGTGAGCCGATTCGGTTCGTCTGATGATTCCGTGACGAGGAAGCACGATGCCAACGGCATTTGAAAAGAATGACTACATTGTCGCGGTCATGGAAAGCGGCGCTGAGATCCGCTTTCCGGTCGCTGACAATCCGCGTCTTGCCCACGGAACGCCACAACAACTCAGCAACATTGAAGCGTCACCCTTTGGCCTGCACTGGCCCGATCTTGACGAAGACTTATCGTTCGCAGGTTTGCTGCAAGGCGATTACGGACAGAAACAATAAAACCATGTTTGGCGCAGCCGAATTCGTGAGAGTTCGGACCGAAGTCTCACGACTTCGGCTACGGAAGAGACATCCATGTTTTCCCTTCACGACCATTCACACTCCTCGACCGACCGAGTTGCTCGCCGCGAATGGCTGCGAGTCGGGGGCTTGAGTGCGTTGGGAGTTTCGCTACCGCATTTGCTTCGCGCGGCCGAAACACCAGCAGTCACGCTCGGACCGGCACCGAAGTTGGTGGGTGAGTTGGGTTCAACGTTTGGCAAAGCGAAGAATCTAATTTTCCTCTGGCTTCAAGGTGGTCCTCCTCAGCATGAAACGCTGGATCCAAAACCGGACGCCCCCGCAGAGATTCGTGGTCCCTTCAAACCGATCTCGACCAACGTCCCCGGAATTCAGTTCTGCGAACTGCTGCCGCGCACGTCGTGCTATGCAGACAAGCTGGCGGTTGTGCGATCACTCTCGACGCGCGATGACAACCACGATGTGAGCGGTTACTGGTTGCTCACCGGTTATCCCTATGGGCCGGGGAGCGCGCGGCAGATCAAGCCGAACGATTGGCCGTACTTCGGGTCGATCGTGAAGATGCTCAAGCCGAGCGAGAAACTGCCGGCTCTGACATCGGTCTGGATTCCGGACATGATGCGGCTCAACGACAACGTGACTCCGGCCGGACAGACGGCAGGGTTCCTCGGCAAGCTGTGGGAGCCGGAACGATTCGTCGGCGATCCGGCGCTGCCCGATTACGAGATCGAAGGACTGCGACTGATCGGCGACGTCACCAAGATCCGAGTCGATCGTCGCCGCGATGTCTTGAAACAACTGGAAAATCGCTTCGACGAAACGTTGCGCGGCGGATCGGTGGCGGCCTGGGATCGACTCTCACAACAGGCGTTCGAGTTGGTCACCAACGGAGGCGCGCGAGCGGCCTTCGATCTCAGCAAAGAATCCGACAAGACTCGTGACCGCTATGGCCGGTACACGTGGGGTCAATCGGTGCTGCTGGCTCGGCGGTTGATCGAGGCCGGTGTGCGGTTGGTCCACGTCAATTGGGCTCGCGACCCCGGCGACAACGCCGTCGATAATCCGTTGTGGGACACGCACGCGCTCAATGCCGATCGGTTGCAAGACAATCTTTGCCCGCAATTCGATGTGACGTTCGCCGCGCTGATGGATGATCTCACTGAGCGTGGCTTGCTCGATGAAACGCTGGTCGTCGTGATTGGCGAGTTCGGTCGGACTCCGAAGATCAACGCCAACGGAGGCCGCGATCACTGGGGCCACGTCTTCAGCTTCGCAATGGCCGGAGCCGGCATCCGAGGCGGACAAGTCATCGGAGCCAGCGATAAGAACGGAGCGTACCCGGCAACCAACCCATTCACCGGCGGCGACCTCACGGCCACGATGTTTCATTTGCTCGGCATCGACCCGAACGGCTTCTTCCCTGACAACCTGAACCGTCCGCATCCGATCACGAAGGGGGAACCGATCGCCGCCATGCTGGCCAGCTCGCCCGCCAAGATTGAGTTGCGGCAGTCGGAGGGCGATCCATCGCTCGTGCCTCCGTTCGATACGAGCCTGCTGCTGGACACAACGTTTCAGACCGACCTTTCGTTGGTCCAACCTGCTCCGCCGTCGCGTGACAAAGGTTGGCGAGCGTTTCCCATCTGGACCAAAGAAACTTCTGCTGGCTTTGCCGTGCGAAAAGAAACGGGAGCCGTCGCGATCGGTTATGGGCTCGAAGACGATGCCGCCGGTTCGGTCGTCGCCCAAGGTTTGCGAGCACTTCTCGCACAGGAGATTCGCAACGCTCGTGGTGGGCACTATGCGCTTTCCGTCAAAGTGTCCGGAGTCGGTTCATCGGCCGATGAGTTTGACAAAAACTTCCTCGCCAACATGACCTGCCGTCTGATTCTGTTTCGCTTCCAAAATATCAACAAAGACCCCCGCGCAGTCGGCGAGTTAGCCTCGGCCGAATTCCGTCCGACGTTTGGCAAGACTGAGACCTTCAAGCTGGACCGCTTCCTCGGCTCGACAACGCCCGGCGCGAATTTTTCCATCGGCAATGGATTGGGAATCGCAATCGTGGTTGAGAAGAAGACGCCCGGCCAACTCGCTCTGCCGAAGAACGAATCTCACCGAGCCGCCCTGCGCATCGAATCCGTTACGCTCGAATTCAATCCGCGCAAACGTGACGAATCTGTGACCGTGTGACCCCGAAAGTCTCATCCATGCAACGCCGCCAATTCTTGAAGCTCGGACTCGCCGGCACCGGTGGATTGAGCCTGCCCACCCTGCTGCAACTTCGAGCGGCGGCGGAAAGCAATCCGCGCGAGCGAACCGCCATTATCCTCATGTACTGTCATGGAGGAATTTCGCATATCGATACGCTGGATCCAAAACCGGAAGCGCCGGCGGAGATTCGTGGTCCATTCCAACCGATCGAAACGCGCGCTCCCGGAATGCTGATCACCGAGTTGCTGCCGCGTCATGCGGCGATCGCTGACAAGTTCTCGATTCTGCGGTCGCTGTCGCATGAAGCGAGCTGTCATGCCAACGGGCCGAAGCGATTGTTCTCCGGCCACTTCACGTTGAATCAAGAGTTCAAACCGGAGCATCCCGACTGTCTGGCGATCGCCAACTACTTGCGCTGGCAACGTGGCCGAGCGATTCCGAACTATGTCGGCATGACGACCTATGGCTTGGAACCCGGGCCGGTCTCCGCGATCGGGCCGGCGTATCTCGGCGAGAAGTACTCACCGCTGGCGATCTTCGGCGACCCGAACAAGCAGAACACCCTCGGCGGACTGGTGGTCGACACGAACGGCCAACTGGCACGGCGCGGCGAACTGCGAGGCCAGCTCGATCGCAGTCCGCTGCGCGACGCCGGACCGGAATTGCTCAACGAGTTTCATCAACAGGCGTTCGACATCCTGTGTCGTCCCGACGCGCAGCGTGCGTTCAATCTCGAACTGGAACCGGCTGCCGTTCGCGACCGCTACGGACGGACGTCCTGGGGCCAGCATTGCTTGCTCGCGCGGCGATTGGTCGAAGCAGGAGTTGATCTGGTCACCGTCACGCTGTGCGGAGCAGAAGCCGGTGGAGCGGGCAACAACTGGGACGATCACGCCGTCAACTGCAACATCTTCGACGCTCTGAAGAAGAGGTCCGAAAATTTCGACCGCTGCGTGACGACGTTGATCTCCGACATCTTCGAACGCGGACTCAACGACCGCGTGATGGTCGTCGTCACCAGCGAGTTCGGACGAACTCCGCGCATCAACCGGCAAGTCGGCAGTCAAACGAAGGTCGAACAACCGGGCCGGGATCACTGGCCGCAAGCGATGTCGATCCTGTTTGCAGGCGGAAGAACTCGCGGAGGCCAGGTCATCGGCGCGACGAATCGCTTCGGCGAGCATCCGATCGACCGCAAGTTCGGCCCTTGGAACTTCATCGCGACGATCTATCAGCATCTGGGCATCGACGCCAAAAACGTCACCGTCCCCGATCTCTCCGGCCGACCGATGCCGATCCTGCCCGAAGGGGAACCGATCCCTGAGTTGGTCGGCATCCACGGCATCGAAATGTCAAAGGACGCATGATGGCGGTTTTCCACTCCACGCCGGTGACTTGTTCGTGCGGGCAAACGATCGACGCCCACCTGGCCAAGAGCGTCAACGTCCGACGCAATCCGGCAGTTCGCGGACAGATTTTGCGTGGTGAATTCCATCGCGCGGCTTGCTCGGCCTGCGGTGCGGTCCATGCCGTCGAGCGGCCGTTCTACTACTCGGACCCGGATCGGCAGGCGGTGTTCTTAGTGCAGCCGCGTGGCGAACGATTCAACCACACGCGCGACGGACAACGTCTGACACGGCAGGGTCGCGATTGCGCGTTGCTGATGGGAGGAGTGGCCCCCTCGCAATTGCGCGTCGTCTATGGACTGGATGAACTGCGAGAAAAGCTCGTGGCGCAGGATGCCAAATTCGATGATCGTCATGTGGAGCTCTTCAAGCTGTTTGTGCTCCACGAGCATCCGTTCTTGCTGCGGACTCCGCGCCTGCAACTGGTGCTGTCCGACGTGAACTCCACTCAATTGGAGTTCGTGGCCTATCACCACAATCAGCCGCGAAGTTATCGAATTCAGTTGCCACGCTTTCTGGCGGAACGAGCTGCCAGTCAACCCGATCAACTCGAACAATGGGTCGCCAGTGCGAAGCAGGAGAAATCCTTGCTGGCTCCTGATCGGCGATGGGTGAATTTCCGACGCTGGTCGACGCGCTATTCCGCTCTGGATGTGTTGCGAGACTTCGCCAAGACCGTCGCTGCCGGTCAGCCCATCGGCCTCAGCTCGGAACCGTTCATCACGATGTGCCGCCGGCTCCCGCGCGCCAGCGAACTGCCCGATTGGGCGAAGAAAGATTTGCGGACACTCTTCGAATACGCCAAATCGAAAAACAACGGCAAGGCTCAGGATCGTCTGTTCGAGGTTCGCTTCGGGATCGGACTCGACGACGAATGGGCCACGAACAGTGACCCGAACGACATCGACACGATCTGGAAGCTGCTGCGTAACGCCCCGATCGACAACATCGAGGGCAACGTGAAGCTGAAGGAGATTCAGTTGATCGCGGGAGGCGGCGGGCTCTACCAATGGAGCGGGGTCGTTCAGATCGGTGCCAAAGAGCTGCGCAATCAGGAGTCCTTTGAAGACGTGCTGCGACATGAGGTCGGACACGCCGTGCATTCCAACAAGGAAGCGATGATCAATGCCTGGCTGAAGTCGGAATTTGGATGGCAACGATTCGATCGCAACCAGCACGGCATCAATCAGTGGATCGAATTGATGGGTGGCTGGGACCACTGGGGACCAGTCACGTCGGCGGAACGTGTGGAGATCTCGAACGCCTTGGTTCAGGCTCTTGGGCAAGGGGGGTGGAAACCAGGTCCACGTCCCAGCCTGCCGGCTTCGCATCCGTGGCATCGCCAGAACTTTGGACCGCGATTGGCCACCGAACAGTCCCATGCCGACTGGTTCGAAACCTTTCCCGGTTGGTATCGCGCGAACGGTTTGGCGTTCTTTCTGAATTACTGGTACGCCGAATTGATGGTCGTAAAGGAGTCCGCACTCGATCTCGTCCTGAAGATGCCGAGTCGCTACGCGGCGATGTCGCACTTCGAATTCTTCGCCGAGCTGTATTCGTTGTATTACGACCTCGACGATCCACAGCGAAAAGTGATCCCCAAACCGGTCGCCGACTGGATCGATCGAAACATCGGCGTCCCCACACCCGACAATCCTGCTCCGCCATCGGCCACCGCGACCAAGAAGAAAGCCGCAACGGCAGTCAAAAAGAAGAGCGTGAAGAAACGCCCTGTTGGCTAAGCGTCAGAAGCCCGGCAATTCAAAAATGCCGGGCTTCTGAACGAGCATTGCGAGTCGCTCTAAACCAGTTCACGCATCGGCTGGATGCCGTCGTCCACAAGGTTCTGTGGGACACCCGCGCCGTCGAAGATGCGGACGCGGCCGACATCCAGGCCCGCGCACTTGTAGAGCGTGGCGAAGACTTCTTGGAATTTGACTGGCCGCTCGACGGCGTGCTCGGCCTTGCGGTTCGTTCGGCCGATCACTTGGCCAGTCTTCATGCCGCCGCCGGCCAGCATCGCGCACGACACCTGCGGCCAGTGATCGCGCGAGTTGTTGTTGTTGATCTTCGGAGTCCGGCCGAACTCGCCCCAGACCACGACTGAGACGTCGTTGTCCAAACCACGCTCGTGGAGATCGGTGACCAACGCGGACAAACCTTGGTCGAGCAACGGGAACTCTTCACGCGACATCGGAAAGTTCATCCCGTCTCCGCCGTGCCAATCCCAGCGGCTGTAGTTCAGCGAGACGTAACGTGCTCCGGCTTCGACCAATCGCCGAGCCACACAGAAGTTTTCGATCATCCGCGGCGCGCCGTCGCGCATGAACTTCTCATCGCTCTTGCCGTACCGAGCCAACACGCGCGGGTCTTCCTTCGACAGGTCGAGAGCCTCGGCCAGCTTCGACGTCGTCAGGATGCCGAGCGCTTGCTGCGTGTAGACATCAACACTTTCCATGACTCCTCGGCTGTCAGCCGCGCGCACGAAGCCGTCAAACGATTTCATCAATTGGTTACGGTCTTGCAGCCGTTCCAGCGAGATCCCTTGCAGCACCATCCCCTCCGGCGAACTGCGGGCTTTGCTGCCGAGCAAGTTGAACGGCGTGTGTGCCACTCCCAAGAAGCCGCCATCGGCCGGCTCGCCCCAGGTCCGATTGCCGACCGTGTACATGAGCGCGACGTTGGGCGGCACGGCTCCATTCGTGGGGCCTTGCAGCTTCGAGATCCACGAACCGGCGGCTGGCCAACCACCCGGCGGCTTGCGGCTCGATTTACGGCGGCCGGTCATGCACTGATAGCCGTCGTGCAATCCGTCCGCGTCCGAGATCGAACGGACCGGCACGAACTTATCCATCATCTGTGCCATCCGGGGAAACAGCTCGCAGATCTCAATGCCCGGCACGTTGGTCGAGATCGGACGGAACTCACCACGGATCTCAGCGGGCGCATCCGGCTTTAAATCCCAGAGGTCGATATGCGAAGGCCCTCCGGGCATATAGATGTTAATGATCGCCTTGTGCGACGAACCGGTTCGCGCTTCCGATTCGGCGCGCAAGACGTTGGGAAGAGCGAGTCCGCCCAATGCGAAGCCACCGATCGTGAGAAACGATCGGCGTGAAAGTCCGTCGCAAAAGCTCGTCTCGTTATCGGTGGGACGTCCCAGGATTGTCAGCATGGCAGGGTTCCAAAGGCGGGGTTGTGGGGCACTCGTAGTGACCCGATTCATCGGGTCTAGCTTTCGACCCCATGAATGGGGTCACTACAAGCGCTTCGAGCGTTAGCTCATCAGCAGCGGGAATGGATCGCCCTTCGTCAGTTGGAAGGGCCGGTTCTGTTGGTCGTGCAGTTCCATGTGCGGGTCGATGCCGAGCATGTGATAGATCGTGGCCACGAAGTCCGCGGGGCCGACCGGGTTCTCGGCCGGATACCCGCCGAGTTTGTCCGAGGCTCCGTAAGTCTGACCGCCTTGAATGCCGGCTCCGGCGAACAGGACGTTGTAGAGTTCCGGCCAATGCTCGCGGCCGCCGTTCTTCAGCGTGACCTTCGGAGAGCGGCCGAATTCGGAAGCGACAATGACTAACGTCTCGGCGAGTTCGCCCGTGGCGGCCAAGTCGGTCATCAACGCGTAGAACGCACGATCGTAGGCCGGGATCAGTTCTTCTTTCAGAGCCGTGAAATTGTTCCAGTGAGTATCCCACGCGAAACCGTTCTTGCCTTGAGTCCGTTGCCAGTTGCATTGCACGAGTCGCGTGCCTGCTTGCAGCAAGCGGCGGCCGAGCAGCACCGACTGGCCGAATAAGTTGCGGCCGTATCGCTCGCGCGTTTCGGCATCGACGACCGACAGATCGACCGCGCGACGCACGGACTCGGATCCGACCACGTCGAGTGCCTTCGATTGATTGTCTTTCAGCGACTGAGCCAACGCGCCATCGCGGAGATACTCGACTTGCTGATTGAGTTGATCGACGAGACCGACTCGGCGACGAATCACAGTCGGGTCTTCGTTCGGGACGAGCGGGATATGCTCCAGCCGAAAGCTGTCGTCGTTGGGATTGCCGCCCGTGAGCATCGGGTCGTACTTCGGGCCGAGCATTCCGGCGAATTGACCGGCTCGGCGACCGCCCGCCACGTCCATGCGATGCGGCACAATGATGAAGGGAAACATCGGCCCTTGTCCCGGAGCGATCTTCGACATGCACGAACCGAGGTGCGGCATGTCGGCTCGCGACATCGAATTCACATCGGGGACCGAGCCCGGATACATGGCTCCGGTAAACATCCAATAAGAACCGCGGCCGTGATCGTTGTGCGTGTGGTTCATCGAGCGAATCAGTGCCATCTGATTCATCAGCTTGGCCGACAACGGACAATGCTCGCCGAAGCGGATCGACGGGACCGACGTCGCGATCGTTTCGAACTCGCCACGAATCTCAACCGGAGCGTCCGGTTTTGGATCAAACATGTCATGCTGAGGATGACCTCCGGACAAATACAGGAGGATGCAACGCTTCGCTTTGCCGAAGCCGGGACCGCGTTTCGTGTTCTCCGTCGGCTTGGCCGAGGCTGCGTGAGCCAGCAGATCGCTCAATGCCACGCCGCTCATCGACAGACCACCGACGCGAATCATCTCGCGGCGAGTCAGCCCGTTCGCGGTCGGAAACCTTGGTCCCAGCAAACTCAACATGCGGCGTCTCCCAGAACAACCCAGATGCGTTCGTCAGTCCGGCGGATTAGTATTCGCAGCCATCAAGCTCGCCCGATGGGTGCGACACTCTATCTTGATCGGCAAGACATGACAAATCCTGTCGTCTTGCCTCAGCTTTTCTCGAATGGCCACAGAAAACAGCTCATGGCGATCACTCAGAGACGAAGCTGGCCTCACGTGACGAGTGGTTGTCACGGCTTTGTGGGCAGTGTGCTCTGCGTTTGGTTGTCGTTGGTCGCCGCGGCGTTCGGTCAGACAGAGATCGCCCCGGGCAAAGGCTTGGAGCATGTCGGCGAGACCGTTCGAGTCACGTTCACCGTCGCCGGCATGGGCCGAGCGGGCGAGAATTTTGAGTTGAACTCGCTCGAATCCTGGAAGGAGCCGGACTGCTTCATGGTCCATCTCGATGTCGCGGTCCAGAGGGCTCTGAAAGACAAAGGGATTGCCGAGCTGCCGAAGCATTTTGCAAAAAAGAAGATCGTGGTGACCGGCGTCGTGAAGGCCATCAACCCCGGCGGCATGAAGCGAGCCTCGATTCTCGTGTCGTCGTTGGAGGACATTCGGATTGTCGAAGCCACCGCGGAACCCAAGCCCGCCACGGAGTCCAAGCTCATCGACATCGAGCCCTCGAAAAGTCTCGATCATGTGGGCCAAAAGGTTCGCGTGAAGATGTTCGTGACTTCCATCGGCGCAGCGGGTGATTCGCAAGTTCTCCAATCGGCGAAAGACTGGAAGGTACCAGGCAACCTGAGTGTGAGTCTGCCGCCTCACATCCTGGAGGCGTATCGCAAAGACGGGATCGAGACACCAAACCTGCACTTCTGGAACAAAAACATTGTCGTCACGGGCATCGTTCGCGAGACGTTTCCCGGCGGAATGAAGGTGCCGTCAATCACCATCGAGTCGCTGGACGACCTGCGAATTGTTTTGGTCTCCACGCGGCAGGCCCCGGAGATTACCGATCTGCTCAATCGGCGAATCGATCTGCAACTCAAGAACGACCAGTTCCTGACCAACGTGCAAGTGACGTCGGTCGAGACTCGCGGCGATCCGGTCGGAATCCTCAATCTGAAAGTCCGCTCCGGCACCGCGGCCGCGAAGGCGTCCCCGGCGGCCAGCATTGAAGAGATCTTCGTGGACGATGTTCCGCTCGATCTCTCGTACGACCGCAAGTCGCGCCTCTTGGACGTTGACGAAGAACAGCGAGCAGCTCGCCTGAAGCAGTCGGAAGAAACCGAACGCCGAGTCTTCAAACAAGGGGGTAAGTTTTGGGAATACCTCTCTGCCGATGAGCAAGCTGACCGAGTCGCCAAAGGGAAAGAGTTTCTCGCTTCCGTCCAAAAGCAGTTTCCGCAGAGCCCGCTGAAAGTCGTCGAGACGAAGTATTACTTGCTGATCACCGACCTCGACCCTGCGTCGGCTCAGCAATATCTGAAGAATCTCGACTCGCTGTACGACGAGATGTGCCGAGCCTTCGCGGTTCCTTTGGGCAAGAACATTTGGGCCGGGAAGTGCATCGTCGCCACGTTTCAAAAGCAGGCGGACTTTCTGCGGTTTGAAAAAGAGACGATGAAGAACACCCATAATCCCGAAAAGTCACAGGGGATTTGCCATTGTCAAACCGACGGGCAGGTTGTCATCTCTGCTTGGAAAGGGGACTTGACGACGCACTTCGCTTCCGCGTTGGTCCACGAGACATCGCATGGCTTCGTCGCTCGATATCGCTCCAACCTGCGAGCCCCGTCGTGGCTGAACGAGGGGATGGCCGACTGGATCGCGAATCGCATCATCAAGAACGACAACCTCACGGCTCGCCAGGCGAAGTCGGCACAATTGATCCAACAGCAGCGATCGTTGGACGGCTTTTTCGAGGTCAAGCAGATTTCCGGAGACCAATATGGCGTCGCATCGACCATCGTCGGCATCTTGCTCGAAATCGATCCGAATAAGTTCCGCCGTTACTTTGTCGGCATCAAGGAAGGACTTTCGGAAGAAGAGTCACTCCAACAAACCTTCCAGATGACTCACAACGATCTCGCCCGATTGTACGGTCGCCGCATCGGCGTCCCCGATCTCAAGCCCTGAGAAACAGGATGAGCAAAAGATGAACTGTGGCATTGTGACGCAGCACGATCACGCGGCTTTTCAACGGCGACTGTTGTTGTCGTTGTTCATCGCGATCGGCTGGTCGAATTCGGCATTTTCACAAGCCTTCGTTGAGCAACTTTCACCGCCTGTGCTCCAACGTGGCACGGTGAATCGGATCGAAGTGGTCGGTCGTGATACAAATGAGGCCGTTGGGCTTTGGAGTTCGCTGCCGGCAGACATGTTTCGTGCTCGGCCAGTTGAGGCGAGCACGGCGAACAAAGCCGTGTTCGATGTCGAGTTGACCGCTCAAGCGCCGCTAGGGTTGTACGGCCTGCGGTTGGCGACTCGCAGCGGATTGAGCAACGTGCATTTGTTCTTGGTTGATGAGTTGCCGGTGACGCGCAATCTCTCAGGCGAGCCGGCGGGCGTTAGCCCCCGGACGACGGGCAACAATTCCGACAAAGTCCGGGGGCTAA
>CAMDPX010000075.1 GCA_945905295.1 Planctomyces sp. SH-PL62
GGCTCGCGCGGCAACAGCATGGACGGCAATCCGTGCGACGTGAGCGACGACGAACTGCTCGCGATCCTGGAGCGAGCTTGGTGAGCCAAGGGGTCGGGAGTCTTTTTCAGGTCGGCGGTCGATGGCTTCGGCAACAACCTGGCGAATGATTTTCAATCACCAATCGGCCGACCTGAAAAAGACTCCCGACCCCTTGGCTCACCAAGCTCGCTCCAGGATCGCGAGCAGTTCGTCGTCGCTCACGTCGCACGGATTGCCGTCCATGCTGTTGCCGCGCGAGCCTTTGGCCAAAGCCGGAAGTTGCTCACGAGTGACGCCGAGTTCCGACAACCGCTGCGGAACTCCGAGTCGCTCATTGAGCGTGCGAATCACGTCCAGAAAATGGATCGCCGCTGCATCATCAGGGTCTTGGAGATTGATCGAAGGGAGTCCTGGCTCATCATTTAGCCAACCACAGCAGTGCCGACCAAGCTGTGCGAGGTCGGCTTTCGCGACGTCGCGATTCAGAGACAGCGCACTTGGCAGCATCACGGCACAGGCGAGGCCATGCGGTACCTTCGCATGAACGCCGAGCGAAGCAGCAACGCCGTGAGCGAAGCCCAACCCAGAATTCGCCAACGCGATCCCCGACAGGAGCGCGGCGTGCGACATCGCTTCTCGCGAAGCGCGGTGGTAGAGGTTGCCCGACAACTTGAACATCGCGGGCAGGGCGAGTTCCAAGCCCTGCCAGCAGAGTGCTCGTGGGATCGGTTTTGCCCGGCGAGAAATCAGGCTCTCGATCAACTGCGTAATCGCGTCCATGCCGGTGTGAGCGGTGATGTCGCGCGGCACGCAGACGGTCAATTCAGGATCGACGAGCACGACCTTCGGGATCATCAGGTCCGATCGCAAACTCTTCTTGAACGGCGGATCGTAGGACGAGATCACCGCGTTCTTTGTCGCCTCCGTGCCTGTGCCGGCGGTTGTCGGCATGGCCAGCAAGGGCAGGGGAGGGCGGTCGATCTTCAAACCTCGACCAACCCCTTCGAGGAAATCCTGCACGCCGCTCCCGTGAGTGTTCGTGGCCATCGCGGAGATCGCTTTCGCCAGGTCGATCGCGGAACCGCCGCCGATGGCGATCAACAGGTCTCCTTCGCGCGTGCCGATCTCTCGCAGCCGCGCGGTCGCCGCATCGACGTCAGCGATTTCTGGCTCGCGAGTCTGAGTCGCCAAGCGTTCGAAGGTCACTCCGGCGTTTGTCAGCAATCGACACAGCTCATTCAGTGTGCCGTTCGATTCGAGCGTGCGCGACCCGCTGACGACGAACGCTCGCGAACCGAGTGATTTCGCGAGCGTGCCGAGTTCCGAACGTCGGCCCCAGCCGAAGACGATGCGCTGCGGTGCGAATAAGTCGTAAGGCGTGAGCATGGATCGAGACAGTTTCAAAACCGTAGCCGCACTCGCCAGAGTGCGGATGGATGTCGTGTAATCCCGCGTTCTGGCGAACGCGGCTACGAGACTACCACTTCCAGCGAGAGCGCAAGTCAGCGTTCACGACCGACCCTT
This sequence comes from Planctomyces sp. SH-PL62, assembly GCA_945905295.1. Classification (GTDB taxonomy): domain Bacteria; phylum Planctomycetota; class Planctomycetia; order Planctomycetales; family Planctomycetaceae; genus SXKJ01. The sequence goes on from CAMDPX010000075.1 coordinate 1,546, forward strand.
CCGGCCATTCGTTGCGGCTGAGCTTCACGATGCAGGTCGCGTTCTCGATCCCCATGTCTTCTGAGCTGCGTGTATCCGTCCCGCCCAGATGCGGGCTGAGCACCACGTTCTCGAGGTGAATCAACGGATTCGTGGGGATCATCGGTTCCTGCTCGAAGACGTCGAGGCCGGCTCCGCACAAGTGGCCGGATTGCAGTGCGGCAATCAAATCCTTCTCGACGACCAACCCGCCACGCGCGGTGTTGATGAACGCGCTGCCGGGTTTCATTTTCGCGAAGAACGCGGCATTGCACAGGCCGCGAGTCTGATCGTTCAGCGGACAGTGCAGGCTGACGAAGTCAGATTGAGCCAGCAGTTCATCCAGGCCGACGAGCGTCAGGCCGTGCTTGGCGACGAAATCGCGATCGGGATATGTCTCATGAACGAGCACCTTCAGGCCAAGCGCCACGCAACGCACGGCCGTCGATCGCCCGATTCGTCCGAGTCCGATCAATCCGATCGTGCGACCGCGCACCGGAGCGGTCAGCGTTTGCACCCAGCGACCGGCTCGCAGCGTGCGATCGTTGAGGGCCACGTTCTTGGTGATGCCGAAGAGCATCGCCAGTGTTTGCTCGGCGACCGCTTCGTGGTTCGAGTTCGGCGTGATCGTGACCGCAACGTTGTGCTCGGTCGCAGCCGCGATATCGACGCGATCGAACCCGACACCGGCGCGGGCGATGACTCGCAAGCTAGGGGACGCTTCGATGACTTTGCGAGTCAGGTGCTCGCCCCCGGCGATCAGGGCGACACAGCCGCGCAGTTCCTCGATCGTTTCCGACTCGGGGCCGAGGCCGCGGGTGATGATCGGGTTCTTCGGATAGCGAACCTCAAATCCCGCGTCGCGCAGGATGCGGGCATACGAAACTTCCGGCTTGTTGAGAAACGCTTCCGGCGTAATGAGCACAGTGGGCATGAACAATCCTTAAAAACTCAGGTCTGAAGATGTTGGCGTTACCAAAGATGAATGCAGCTCATTCGTCGTCTCCTTCGATTCGTCGGGCTCCTGATCTCACCGTTTCGGAAAAGAGCCCGACGAATGAAAGGAGACGACGAATCCGCACAAGACATTTCATTCGTGTCGTGGAGATTGGGGGCGGATGTTAGGAACGGTCGTGCAAAGTTTCGAGCACTCGGCTGACGGTCTGGTTGCCAGCCGTTATCGTGCGATTTCCGAAACAATCACACCGATTTGAATGGGACGAGAGACGATTCATGGAGATTCTGCCAGCGATTGATCTGCGAGACGGGAAGTGCGTCCGCTTGCGACAGGGAGACTACGCTCAAGAGACGATCTTCAGCGACGACCCAACCGAGATGGCTCGGCGCTGGGTGAACGAAGGGACGCGCTGGCTGCATCTGGTCGATTTGGATGGTGCGAAGGCCGGGCGGCCGGTCAATCACGAAGTTGTGCGTCGTATCGTGCAGGCGAGCGGCGTGAAGTGCGAGCTCGGCGGAGGCATCCGGGACGAAGCGGCGATTCGGCTGATGCTGGATGATGTCGGCGTCGAGCGGGTCATCATCGGCACGCAAGCTCTCAAGCAACCGGAATGGTTCCGCGAGATGGCGACACGCTGGCCGGGTCGGCTGGTTCTGGGGATCGACGCTCGCGATGGGATGGTCGCGACGGAGGGTTGGCTAGACGTCTCGAAGACTTCGGCGATCGAACTGGCGAAGTTGTATGCCGACCTCGATCTCGCGGCGGTCGTTTACACGAACATCGCCAACGATGGCATGATGCAGGGGGTCGACGAAGGGACGATCCGCGACATGATCGCACTGACGGAACTCGGTCTTCCGGTGATCGCCTCCGGTGGCGTGACGACGCTGCGCGATGTGCAACGTCTAGCGGACGTCAGTCGCGAGCATCCGAAGCTGATCGGTGCGATCATTGGTCGAGCGATCTATGAAGGGACCATTCGCGTTTCGGAAGCGATGAGCGTCGTCGGTGCCACCACGACTTCCAGCGATCCAGGTCAATGGACGTATCCGGATTGGCAAATCGAAGGGGATGCCCAATTCACGATTGATGGGCTTCGCGAAATCGCGTCGGCAATCATCAATACGACCGACCTGCGTGTTCAGCTCGATCTGTTCGACGAGGGGTTCGCTCGAGTGAATGTCTTTCGGGAAGACATGAAGATCGGCGAAGTCTACGTCAATCGAACGAATGAGCCGTCGGGACGCATCTACGCGATCTACTACGGCGAAGAGGATGACGAATTCCATTCTGCTGAGATTGATGCGGTCATCGGAGTGCTGACCGCTTGCCGAACCAGGTTCCCCGATTCCGAGTAGTTAGGAGTCGAGTCGTGAAGCTTCTGACGAGAATCGTGATCGCTCTGACGTTGTTCGTGGTCTCAACTTGCCGAGCGGAGGATTCCAAAGAAGCCCTCACCCGGTTGTTTGGTAAACTCGAGCGGAGCGCCGATGGGCGGATCACGTTGCTCGAAAGGCCGAACCAGGAGTTGATCGCGGATGAACTCAAGGCCGTTTCGGAGTTGGTGTCGCTGAGGCAACTCAATCTCGCATTTTGCAAGCGGCTGAAGAACGAGGGGCTGAAACATCTCCAGCGTCTGGAAGAACTGCGTGAATTGAACTTGGGAGGCTGCAAGCTGATCGGCGATGCTGGTCTGGAACACCTCAGCCCGTTGAAGAAGCTCGAACGGCTCAATCTGTCCGTGACGCAGGTGAGCGATGACGGGTTGAAGGTGGTCGCTCAATTCAAAGGCTTGAAGGGGCTGGATCTCGACAACACAGGGGTGACCGAAGATGGCTTGCCGGTGCTCGCCCCGCTGACGGACTTGGAGTACTTGCGGCTGGCGGACCTGGCCATCACTGATCGAGGCGTCGCACAACTCGTAGGGTTCAAGAAGTTGACGTTCTTGGTGCTCAACGGCACCGAATTGACGGATGCCGGGTTCCAAGAACTCTTGAAGCTGGAACGACTCGAACGCATGTCGGTGGCCAACACTCGCGTCAGCCAAGAGGCGGTGCGACGAGCAAAACAGTCCAGACCAAATCTGCGGATCACGGGGCCGTAGGCACGAGGATGGACTGCGAACACGACTGCGCACGACGTAGCTGAATTCGCCAGAATTCAGCGGGCACGCAGCTACGAAGGCGAGCAGTAAGACCAAGAAGGAGAAGCCAGGATGAATTCCAAGTTCTCGCGTCGTGAGTTTCTCTCTTCTGTCGGAACCGCCGTCGGTTTCGGTGCGATGTTGAACCATCAAGCATGGGGCGACGTTCCGGCTGAGATTCCTATGACCGGTCGGCAGGATGAGCGATTGCGGCCGCTCGACAACTTGATGGTCGGGTTCCTCGCCAAGCACAAGCTGCCGGGTGCCTCATTGGCGATCGGGCGCGGTGGGAATGTGTTGTACGCTCGCGGATTTGGCTGGGCGGATGTCGAAGCCAGCAAGCCGGTGCAGCCGGACAGTTTGTTTCGATTGGCGAGCATCTCGAAGTCGATCACCGCCGTCGCCGTGATGCGAGCGGTCGAGCAAGGTTGTCTGTCGTTGGATGACAAGATCCTGCCGTGGCTGGGTGAGTTGGTGCCGGCCGAGATTCCGGATGGTCGATGGCGAGACATCACGCTGCGGCACTTATTGCAACACACCGGCGGTTGGGATCGCGACAAGAGTTTCGATGCGATGTTTCGAGCGGTGCCGTTCGCGAAGGAGTTGGGCGTCGATCCTCCCGCGAAGCCGGAGCATGTCATCCGAGTCATGCTCAAGAAGCCGCTCGATTTCGCACCGGGTGAGCGGTATGCGTACTCGAACTTCGGCTACTGCTTGTTGGGGCGAGCGCTCGAACGTCTCGACGGCGCGAGTTACTTCAACAGCGTGTGGCGACGAGTCCTCTGCCCGCTGGGACTGAATCAATTACACCTCGGACGGACGCTGAAGGATTTCGCTCATACGGATGAGGTGAGCTACTACGGAACTGCCGGCGCGACCGCGCCCAGCGTGTTTGCTCCGAATGTCGGGCAGCAGGTGTCGGTGCCGTATGGTGCTTGGAATCTGGAGGCGATGGATGCTCATGGCGGTTGGATTGGCAGCGCGTCGGATTTGGTGCGACTGGCAATGTCGCTCGATCCGCAGGCGTGCTGTCCGCTATTGACTGCCAACGGATTGAAAACGATGTGGGAACGGCCGAGCGGATTGGCGGGTCACGAACCGAACGGCAAGCCGAACGAAGTGCATTACGGACTCGGCTGGTTCGTCCGCACGCTGCCGTCGGGAGACAAGATCAACGTCTGGCACACCGGTTCGCTCGATGGCACGTCAACGATCTTTGTGCGGCGGCATGATGGCTTCTGCTGGGCCGTGCTCTTCAACAGCCGCAGCGGGTTCAATTCGGAGACGATGAAGTACGACATCACGCCGTCGAAGGCGATCGACGGGGCGATTCATCAAGCGGTGGATGCGGTAGACTGGACGCGAATCTGAAGAAGCAAGTGCCCGACGAATCGAAGGAGACGACGAATGGGACGCATCCCATGCGTCGTCTCCTTCGATTCGTCGGGCACCTTCCCCTCACCCAATTCGCGCCGGCAACAGTTGCTCGGCATTTCGAGAAGCGGCCGAGATGCCGGCTCGAATCGCGGTGGGCATGTCGGAGTCACGTTGCAAAGCACAAGCGAGACCCGCGGTGAAGCAGTCGCCGCAGCCGATGGGGTTCACGACCTCAACGCGCGGGACATCGAATAGAAATCGGTCTGAGATCGCAGTTTGTTGCTCGACGTGTGAGGCGAGCACTTCATCGGGGCCGTTCGTGACAACGGCCCACACTGCGCCGAAGTCATGAATCTCTCGCATCGCCTGCCAAACGTCGTCGGCCGAGGACAGTGGCCGCTGGACGGTCTGAGCCAGTTCTTCTCGATTCGGTTTGACCAGGAACGGCGCGTGTCGCCAGGTTGCCAACAACTCGGCACCGCGAATATCCAAGATGGCTTTGGCTCGCGTGTGATCGAGCAGCTTGGCGTAATAGTCCGACGGTGTGTTGATCGGCAGCGAGCCGGTCAAGATGACGAACTCGACGTTGCCGGACGCGGCCTCTTCCGCGAACGCAGTCTCAAACGCGGCGAGTTCGGCCGAGGTTGCCGCGAGTGAGTTCTCGACGATCTCCGTCGTCTGCATCGAATCGCAGTCGAGCAGCGTCGTGCAGACTCGTTGCCGAGCGGCCGATTCGATCCAGCGAACATCGACGCCGAGATCCGCCATGTCTTGTCGCATCGCGTCTCCCGCCGCATCGCTACCGATGAGCGATAGCGTGCGAACGCTCGCTCCGAGTTGCGTTAGTGCGAGTCCGACGTTGAGCACCTTACCCGACGCACACCAATGCACTTCGCGAGCGCGGTTGACCTCACCGACTCGCAGCCGGTCGAGGAGGGCGATCTGTTGCCACGCGGGAGTTAAGCCAGCGACGAGAATCATGGAATGTTCCTGAGAATTCTGCGTGAGCGCTCGTAGTGACCCCATTTATGGGGTCGATGTCGCGACTATGCCCCGATAAATGGGGGCACTACGAGCGCGGGCCACTTGAATCGAAGACCTCCGCGACGTGATCGCAGACAAGTTGAAACGCCACGAGTTCGTTCGGGCCGGCGGTTTTCTCGACGGGGCTGCGCAGCGCGGCGAGTTGTCGCTCGACCTCTTCACGAGGCAGCAGATGTAATCGCGTCGCCAAGATTGCCGCTTCGAGAACCGCATGCTTCGCACGGTTGAATCCGAAGACGTCTCGCAGGCGGCCGACGTGAACGACTCGTGCGCGGATTTCGCTGCGGTCGTGCGTTGCGTCCAGCGATTCGATTTCAAACTCGTACCAGCGGCAGGCGGAGGCGAGGACTCGGCCGGTGACTCGTTCGGCGGAGAATGTCTCCGGCGGCGTGTCGAGTTTTCCGATCGCGGCTTTCGCCAGCAGTAAGACGTCATCGACAACATGGAAGACGCCGTGAGGTCGCTCCTTCAGATTGCGAAACGTCTGCGATGTTTGAAACGGACGCAGATGCAGCCATGTCATCGACACATCAACGATCGGCCCCATCGGCGCGATGTTGAGTTCGCCGGTGGCGTTCAGGCTGGTGACGATGCCTTCGAGGATCATGATTCCGTAGGTCAGGCTTTCCAGCCTGACTCGAGCGGCTCACACGACGCAGAGGGGCGACAAATCCCGTTGTGAACACAATGCAGGCTTCGGAAGTTTGTCGCGTTCGGCTCAGCCTGGAAAGGCTGACCTACGTTAGGCGGCTTCGGCGGCTGATTCGCTAACGGCGGAGTAGGACAGTTCGATATCGCCCGGTTCGTCGTTGGATTCGCGTTTCAATTCGACTCGCATTCCGTAGGCGTACACGACCGAGATTTTCCAGCGAACGGGATCGTCTCCGATTGCCTCGCACTCGACTTGAGGCACAGTGGCGAACGGTGGGCTGAATGGGACGTGAACGGAAACGGCTCGTTGGCCGGCCGCGAATGAGACGCGGATGGCTCCTTCGATCTGATCGACACCGCTGGGGAGCGATTGCCGAGTCATCCATTGCGTTGTGGAATCATTGGAACGCTCGTCGGTGACCGGATCGAAGACGGATAAGGGGTCAGGCCCTTCGGAATTCGGAATTGGCCGAGCAATACGTTCGGGAAGAATGGCGCTCGAATCGGCCAATTCCGAATTCCGAAGTGCCTGACCCCGGACGTCCGACGCAACAAACCAACGGCTTGTCATTGCGATACCGCCTGCGGACAAGGCCGCGATCCCAACAAGCCAGCCGCGAGCCAAAGGTGATTCGGACGGCAACACTGCGAGACCGCTTAGCCATGTCGGCATCCAGGTGACAACCGCCGCGATTTGCTCGGCGCGAGGCGACATGACATCGGCACGTTGCTGAAACGAGAGCCAACCGAAACCACTCAATATCGTCGCCAGCAAACTGACGAGCACACACGGCCAAGCCGACGTGATGCTCTCGATCCCGCCCGCCACACGACGCGACAGCAGCAAGACCGTGATGACGATCAAGCTGCTCCAGATGATGACGGCGGCTTGTCGATTCCGTTCGGCACTCGTCATGTCAGCGATCCTTCGCTGCGGTTCGTTCGTAGTGACCGCATTCATGCGGTCGCTCTCAGACCCGATGAATCGGGTCACTACAAGCCTGCCGCGCGCTTCAGCGCCTCGGCCTTGTCGGTCTTTTCCCAAGTGAAGTCGGCGTCGTTCTTGCCGAAGTGGCCGCCGTGCGCGGTCTTGCGGAAGATGGGGCGGCGGAGTTGCAGAGTCTCGATGATCGACTTCGGAGTCATTGAGAAGTTGTCGCGGACGATTGCCGAGATCTTCTCTTCGGCGATCTTGTTCGTGCCGTTCGTGTCGATGCAGACGCTGACTGGTTCGGCCACGCCGATCGCATACGCGAGCTGCACTTCGCACTCGGACGCGAGCCCGGCGGCGACGATGTTCTTCGCGACGTACCGAGCCATGTAGGCCGCCGAGCGATCCACCTTCGTCGGATCTTTGCCGCTGAAGGCTCCGCCGCCGTGACGGCCCCAGCCGCCGTAGGTGTCGACGATGATCTTGCGACCGGTCAGTCCGCAGTCGCCGTGAGGTCCGCCGACGACGAAGTTGCCGGTGGGGTTGATGTGATACTTCGTCGCTGCGGTCAGCCACTCGGCCGGAACGCTCGGTGCGATGACCTGCGACTTCACGAAGTCGGCGATCTCTTTTTGCGAAACACTGGCCGCGTGCTGCGTCGAGACGACGACGGCAGTGACTCCGACCGCTTTGCCGTCACGGAACTCGACACTGACTTGGCTCTTGCTGTCCGGGCGGAGCCAATCGACGACTCGCTTCTGACGGACTTCGGTCAGCTTGTTGATGATGCGATGAGCCAGCGCGATCGGCACCGGCATGAATTCGGGAGTGTGGTTGCAGGCGTAGCCGAACATCAGCCCCTGGTCGCCGGCTCCGTCGCGATCGACGCCCATCGCGATGTCCGGGCTTTGCGAGTGCAACGCGACGAAGCAACGGAACGTGTCGGCATCGAAGCCGACGTCGACGTTCGTGTAACCGATGTCGCGAACCACGTCGCGAGCGACTTTGACGTAATCAATCTGAGCCTGCGAGGTGATCTCGCCGGCGAGCACCACCGTGTCGGTCGTGCAAAGCGTCTCGCAGGCCACGCGAGAGCGAGAGTCTTGAGCGATCAGCGCATCGAGCACTCCATCCGAAATTTGATCCGCGACCTTGTCGGGATGTCCCATGCTGACCGATTCGCTGGTGAAGATGAAACTCGCCATGTCGCTTTGGTTCCGTCGTTTGTCTGAAAAGAACTGGCCGGTCTTCCTGCAAGGCTTCCGAACCTCAACCGGCCAAAGTTGGGCGGGATTGTAGGTCCGGCGGCGCGATGCCTCAACGCCGGTCGGAATCGGTGTGAGACTGGAGCGAATTCTCGGATCGGCTTAGAAAGCCGGACGGATGCGAGACGCATCGGCCATGAAACCTATCGGAGAATTGGAAATGCCTCTGTCGCTGGTCCCGGAATTCGATTCCACGCTGCGCGGTCAATCGCTGTCGATTCAGAGCCGTCGAGCAACTTGCCGCGAGGTGTTTGAACGCTGCCGCGCAGCCGTCGCGGAGCGAGAGCCGAGCACCAAAGCCTGGGTGAGCTTCGGCGGCGACGCGGTCGAGCAAACGGTCGATGAGCGTGATGCCGAACTACAAAGCGGAGTCTGGCGCGGACCAATGCACGGAATTCCGGTCGGCGTGAAAGACATCTACGACGTCGCAGGACAGCCGACGCTGGCGGGGATTCCGAATCACACTTCACCGCCGGCGAACGCCGATTCGGCGATGGTTCGGCGATTACGACAAGCGGGTGCCGTCATCGTCGGCAAAACGGTAACGACGCCGTATGCGTACTTCGATCCGCCGCCAACACGAAATCCGTGGAATGTCGAACGGACACCGGGGGGGTCGTCGAGCGGCTCGGCGGCAGCGGTTGCAACGGGGATGTGCCTCGGAGCACTTGGCTCGCAGACCGGAGGTTCGATTACACGCCCCGCCTCGTTTTGTGGAATCGCGGGATACAAGCCGACGTTCCGATTGCTCAGCCGGCGCGGCATGTTTCCATTCGCGCCGAACCTCGATCATCCGGGGCCGATGGCGAGGACCGTTGCAGATTTGATATTGATGATGACGGCACTTGCACCGCCGCTTTTGCAAACCTGTTTTGAGGGCATGTTGAATGAGCCACTTGCTCCGGAGGTGCGAGGTATGCCGAACTTCAGACAATTTGCGAAGTTCGTCGTCCCCCAAGGCGAGATCCTAGAAAAGTCAGAGCCAGCCATGATGACTGCGTTGGAGGGGACGATCAAACGGATCGGAGATGCTGGGGCCGAGATTCGCCACGAACCACCGAATGCTCTCGAATTACCAAAACTGTGGGTTCAGCATCGTCGTGTCATGGCGGTCGAAATCGCGGTGTCTCAAGCGGACTTGTTGCAACAGTGTCCCGACAAATTCACGCCAGCCGTGCGTTCGCTCATCGAAGAAGGCTTGGCGGTACGCGCGGTGGATTATGCCTTGGCAATTCAATTTCAACGTGAACTCCGTCGCCGGATGGCTCGTGAGATTGGCTTCACGATATGGCTGATGCCCGCCTCTCGTGGCCCTGCGCCGACTCCGGAGACGACCGGCGATCCGTGTATGAACTCACCGTGGAGCTTTCTTGGATTCCCGACCATCACGATTCCGATGGCGCTGTCGCCGGAAGGGCTGCCGTTGGGTTTGCAGTTGATTGCGGGACCGGGACGCGACGTTGAACTGTTCCGAGTAGCTCGGTGGTGTGAAGCGGCTTTGGCTCGGAGGTGACGCCGCTGAGCGACTTGAAACTGAAATCGGCCTACGGCGTCCGGCCGAAAGCTGTGGGCCGTGGGCTGATGGCTGTTATCCCAAACTCGAATGCCGAAAGGTCAACATGCGACGATTTCAAATTCTCACGGCAGCGATGCTTGCCATCGGTGCTGCTTCGCCAGCCGACCTGACTGCGGATGAGTTGCTCGATCGCATCGACGCACAGCGGCCAAAGTATGTCGAGATCGCATCACGGATCTGGCGTTGGGCAGAGGTTGGATACAAAGAGGCGCAGAGTTCATCGCTACTGGCGGACGAACTGGAAGCGGCGGGCTTTGAAGTCAAACGGGGAGTCGCCGACATCCCGACCGCCTTCGTGGCGGAGTTCGGAGCGGGCAAGCCGGTCATCGGCATCCTCGCCGAATACGACGCGCTGCCGGGTATGGAACAAGAGGCGGTGCCGGCCAAGCAGCCGGTGAAGTCGAACAAAGCAGGACACGCTTGCGGACATCATCTGTTTGGGACCGCCTCGACCTGGTCGGCAATCACAGTGAAGGAGGAGATGGCTGCGAAGAAGATCAAGGGGACGCTGCGGCTTTACGGTTGCCCGGCCGAGGAGGGAGGCAGCGGCAAGGTATTTTTGGTGCGGGCGGGGTTGTTCAACGATTGCGATGTCGTGCTGCACTGGCATCCGGGGTCGGAGAATCGAGCGGGACTCGAAACCAATCTGGCGAACATCAGCGGCAAGTTTCGGTTTCGTGGTAAAGCGGCTCATGCGGCGGGTGCTCCGCATCAGGCGCGGTCGGCGCTCGATGCGGTGATGCTGTTCGCTCACGGCGTTGATCTGCTGCGCGAGCATGTGCCGCAGGAGACTCGGCTGCATTACGTCATCACCAACGGCGGCAATGCGCCGAACATCGTGCCCGATTTCGCCGAGGTCTACATGTATGCTCGGCATCCCGATCCGAAGACGCTCGACGGCATTTGGAACCGCGTCGAAAAGTGCGCTGAGGGTGGTGCGATCGCGACTGAAACGACGCGCTCGTTGGAACTGGTTGGCAACACGGCGAACCTGCTGCCAAATGACTCGCTGGCGAAGTTGCTCGACAAACATTTGCGAGCGATCGGCGGCGTAACCTACTCCACCGAAGAGATCGACTTCGCTGAGAAGTTGCGTCCGAGTTTGTTGCGTCCCGAACTGCCGCCGCTGACGGAAGCGTCGCAAGTGAAGTCGGTCAGAGAAGAACAACGCTACGGCTCGACCGATGTGGGAGACGTGAGCTGGGCCGTTCCGACCGGAGGCTTCTCGACGGCGTGCGTCTTTCCTGGCGTGCCGATGCACTCGTGGCAAGCGGTGGCGTGCGGCGGTACGACCGTCGGCCACAAGGGGATGGTCATCGCCACCAAAACGCTGACCTTGGCAACGCTCGAACTGTTCAACGATCCCAAGCAAGTCGCGGCCGCTCGCGAGAGCTTCGACAAACGCCGTGCGGGGAAGAGCTATCAGACTCGCTTCCCGAAAGAGCAACGCCCGGCATTGAACTACCGCGACAATGGGGTGACGGAGTGAGGCGTTTGTTGTGCTTCGCGCTCGTAGTGACCCGATTTATCGGGTCGGGGGTGCGAGCGAGACCCGATAAATCGGGTCACTACGAGCGTGTCGCGATCAACTCGCCCCCAAATTCTTTTTCAGAATGTCGGGCAACGTGCTGGCGAATTGGCTGCGGGGCATGACCTCGGCACCGGCGGCCTGGGCGGCTGCGAGCAACTCAACATTCACATGCGAACCGAACGCGATGACTGGGATCGGTGTCGGCAGCGCGGCGAAGAGGTCGGCAATGGAGGCTCGCGGAGCACCTAGGTCGAACAGCACGCAGGCGACTTCTCCAGATGCCAATCGGTCCGTCGCCATCGTGATGTTATCGAACGCTTCGACTCGCAGGCCCAATGCCTGTGCGGTACCAGTGACCTTGCTCGTGAAGAACAGGTCCGGGGAGATCAGCAGGCCGGTTTTGGTGTGAGGCATCGCGGTGCTACGTCGCTGTCGGAATCGAGCGATGGAAATGCACGTGCTTCCAAACTCCGTTTTGCTTTTGCCAGACCCGTGTCTCTTCGCTGGCGAAGGTCTTGGGGTCGCCGGTGGCTTCGACTCGTTGAGTCAGGCGGATGTACGAGACGATGGCGGTGTCGCCGATCACTCGGACGTGCGGTGAGGCCATGATCGACTGCTTCGGTCGGCTGGAGGCTTCCAGCTTGAAGTAGAAATGATGGAAGTCCATCCCTTGAACGACGTGGCCGAGAGCCTCCGGCTCGAAGCAGGTCAGGCTGGGATCGCAGAGTTCGGCGTAGGCGGTCCAGTTTTGGGAGTTGATCGAATCGAGCAGCTTGCGGTTGGCTTGCAGGACTTCAGCGGTGGGATCGGTCATGAGTGGTTCCTTCGGTCATCGGTGTCGTTCAAGGGGAGCGGCTCGTGCCGCGCGGGGCGGGATGATAGCGACCTATTTCTTGGCCTTCACGCAGCGGAAGCCGATGGCATCGTCTCCCTCGGTGATGGGCAGCGATTTGCGAGCGGAGCTGGTCAGCTTTGAGTAGTGATCCTTCCATGATCCGCTGCGGATCACGACCTTCTTCGGAGCTGTGTCGGTCCAGGCGCGGCCGTCGGTTGGTGCTCCGTCGTAGTTGTCGTGCCAACTGTCTTCGACGAATTCCCAAAGGTAGCCGTGGAAGTCATACAATCCCCAGGCGTTGGGCTTCTTGGCTCCGACGGGAGGATCGTTGCCGGCCGCGTTGCCGGTGTGCCAACCAAACTCGTCGAGCACAGACGCTTTGTTACCGGCGTCTCCCTCTTTGGTGGCGGAATCGCCGAAGCTGTAGACCGTTGTTGTGCCGGCTCGGCAACAGTATTCCCATTCGGCTTCGGTCGGCAGGCGAATCGCCTCGTCGTCGCCGAGCAGTTTTTCGGCTCGCAGGAGTTCGGTGATCTTGCCGCAGAAGTCACGAGCCTCTTGCCAGGAAAACATCTCGACCGAATTGCGTGGTCCTTTCCACTTGCTGGGATTGGCTCCCATGACCGCTTCGTAGAGGTTCTGCGGAACTTCGTACTTGGCGATGGCGAAGCGCTGCTTGAGCGTGACTTCGTGCGCCGGCTTTTCGCTGGCGGCTTGGTCGCTCCCCATGCGGAACTTGGACGGAAACGTGATCGAGCCGTCGCGAGATTTCTCGCCGGGAGCGATCTCGACGAACTCATCACTGAATCGCTTGAGGAGTTCAGCGGTTGTTGGCTTGGCGGTTGATTTCACGGCTTTGTCCTCGGATTGAGTCAACGGAACAAAGGCAGACAGAGCGAGAACCACGAGGGCTAATGGAGCGACGCGACGCATGATGTCCTTTCAAATGTCGATGGAGGCCGGATGGTTTGCGTAGCCTGACTCTCTGAGTCGGGCCGGAAAGCCGAAGACCCGACTCGGAGAGTCAGGCTACGTGAGTTGGCTCCGCGTTTGTTTCACGAGGGCCACGTATTGAGCGGCGAGGTCGCGGATGCGAGTCATGTTGCCGGAATCGACGGCGGCCTTCTCGACCAGTTGGCTGCCGAGCCCGACGGCGCAGGCTCCGGCTTTGAAGAAGTCGGGGAGCGTCTTCAAGTCGACTCCGCCCGTGGGCAGGATGCGAACTTGAGGCAGCGGGCCGCGCAGGGCTTTCAAATAGTTTGGACCAACGCAATCGGCCGGGAAGAGTTTCACGATGTCGGCACCCGCTTCCCATGCGGTGACGACTTCGGTAGGGGTGAAGACTCCGGGCATGACCAGTTTGCTGTAGCGTTTACAGAGCTTGATCACTTCGAGATTCAGCGATGGTGAGACAATGAATTCGGCACCGGCCAGAAGTGCTGCTCGGCAGGTTTCGGGATCGAGCACCGTGCCGGCACCGAGCAGAATTTTCTTGCCGAGGTCTTTGCGCACGGCGGCGAGGATGTCGAGCACGTTCGGAACGGTGAAGGTGACTTCGATGACGTCGATGCCCCCTTCGTATAACGCTCTCGCGACGTTGACCAATTGGTCGCCGGAGGTGGCTCGGATGATGGCGACGATACCGCCGTCGAGAACTCGTTGCAGATCAGACATGGTGGCTCCTGGGTTGGGGCGGAGATGTTAGTCACGCCAACGGAAAAATCCGACCTTTGCGAAACGAGGTTTGTGAATCGCTCAGATTTTTGAGTCTCGGGTTTTGAGCTTCTGAACACGGGCTTGTCGCAGTTTTGGCCGGTGCCAATAATCCGCCGAGTTCAAAATTTGTGGTCATGATTCATTTGGAGAGGAACCGTCGCGTGCTACTGGCTGAGTTCAAACGGGTGAATCCGCACGCCGATTGGGAGAAATTCTCAAAGGGGGGCGGGTGGTTGTACTTCCTCGTCGCGGCCGCCGTGATCATGGTCTTGTTCGGGATTGTCCTGAAAATCAAGGAGTGGATGCGGCCCAAGGGGCTGACAGAGAACTCGCCCGAACAGTTGCTTTTGCAGTTTCGAGACATCCATCAACAAGGCGATTTGTCGGCCTCGGAATACAAAAGCATTCGTGAGCGATTGGCAAAAAGGTCCGGTGAGTCGGGTCGTGCAGGGGATGCCTCACGCGGACCCTCTGCCGATGATTCGGCGGGAAGCTCACCCGCGATTGAACAGTGATGGGCCTTCTGGAAGGGTGCCGATACGGTTGGGGACTCGCTAGCCCAGCGAGTCTCCAGGAGACCACGGACGCTGTCTCCTCAGCAGGCGAATGATTGTTTCGCCGTCCCAAGGTGTTGAGGTTGACCGACAGCGTTGAAGGAACCCACATGGCCTCGTCTGGAAAAGATTTTACGAACGGCAAACGCACTCCGACCGGCAAGAAAAACGCGAGCTGTAGTTTCTGCCGCAAGAGCTATCGCGAAGTCGGCCCGCTCGTCGAAGGACCGGAAGACGTTTACGTCTGCGGCGAATGCGTCGAGCTGTGTCAGTCGATCCTGGATCAGGAACGACGCCGCCGAGGCACCCCGCATAAGCTCTTCACGAAAGTCCCGTCGCCGCGCGACATCGTGACTCATCTCGACAAGTATGTTGTCGGGCAGTCGCAGACGAAGAAAATGCTCGCCGTTGCGGTTCACAACCACTACAAGCGGCTGATGCTCAACACCGATACCGACAACGATGTCGAGATCGAAAAGTCGAACGTCCTGATGATCGGCCCGACCGGATCAGGCAAGACGCTGATCGCCAAGACGCTGGCGAAATTCCTGCAAGTGCCGTTCGCCATCGGCGACGCGACCACGCTGACCGAAGCTGGCTACGTCGGCGAAGACGTCGAGAACCTCTTGCTGAAACTGCTGCATACTTGCGACTTCGATGTCGAATCCGCTCAACGCGGGATCGTGTTCATCGACGAGATCGACAAGATTGGCAAGACGTCGAACAACGTCTCGATCACCCGCGACGTCAGCGGCGAAGGGGTGCAGCAAGCGTTGCTCAAGATGCTGGAAGGAACGGTCGCGAACGTCCCGCCGCAAGGGGGCCGCAAGCATCCCGAGCAGCAATACATTCAGCTCGACACGACCAACATCCTCTTCATCTGCGGCGGGACGTTCGTGGGCCTGGAAGACATCGTGGCCCGCCGGATGGGCCGCAAGATGATCGGCTTCGGCCAGGACAACTCGTCTCACGACGATAAGCTCCGCCGCTATGAAATGATCCACGATGCGACCGTCGAGGACATTCTCGAATACGGCCTGATCCCGGAACTGGTCGGTCGGTTGCCGGTGCTCACGACGCTCAGCAAGCTCTGCGAGTCCGACCTCGTCCGCGTGCTGACCGAGCCCAAGAACGCGCTCGTCCGCCAGTTCCAAAAGTACTTCGAGATGGAAGAGTCCGTCCTCGAAGTCACGCCGGAAGCGATTCGCGAAATCGCCAAGATCGCGATCCAGAAAGATACGGGCGCACGCGGCCTCCGCAGCGTGATCGAAAACGCGATGTTCGACATCCTCTACGAATTGCCCGATCAAGAACCGGGTAAGAAGTACGTCCTCACCCCGGAAGTCATCCGGGGCGAGTCGCACCTCTTCCCACAAGACGGCTCAGCCGCCGCGTAATGCGACTGACGGAAACGTCGCTGAAATCCCAAGCCCGCTGCTTTGCAGCGGGCTTTTTTTGTTTTTTGCCGCCCCGCGAAAATCTTGCGGGGGGCATGTCGGATTTCTCTCGCGATCTGCATTTCCTTGTTGAGGCCGCTGGTGCAGCGGCAGAGAACAAGCCCAATCGCAGGCATGGGAGTAAATTCATGTCGTTACAAAGTTGGTTATGTCGCATTCGTTCTCGGTTCGTTGGCAACCTGCGGATGAGTCGAGCGACTCAGCGACGGCAGCGTGTGCAGGGGCATCGACTGCGGGGCGCGGTCTGTCAGGTCGCGTGCGGCTGTGAGAATCTCGAATCGAGCGGCCAGTTCGAATCCGTGGATTCGCCGTCGAGCGATTCACTTTCCGTGGAGGCGACTCCTGGGCCGATTTCTGAGATCGATGAACCAAGATCGTATGACGAATCGGTGCCTGTCAGACTGTTGCTCGAAACACCAAACATTCGGTTATTCGAGATCGGAGTCGACGAGGTCTATGGCTATGCCAACTACGGCTGGGCTGAAACCAGCGAAGGAAGTTGGGGGGCTGGTGGGGATGCGGGCAATCATCAAGCGGGCAGTAAGTCGCTCTGGATCACACTCGCGGCAAGTCAATCGGCCTCATTGAGGACGGCCAACGGCTGGCTGATCGTGTCCATCGACGGCCATGAGACGCAGGTCTGTTTCGCCCATGAAATCGAATACCTCCACGTCAACGGCGGCGACAACACGGTCGACCTGACAGGCATCGAAAAAGAAACGCTGTCATCCAACCTCCTCATCGATCTGAACGGTGGGGTTGGAAGCGGCACGTTGATCGGCAGCGAAGATGCGGACTGCTTGGTTATTGGAAGTGGCAATGACCAGATCCACCGCGGCGAGGAACACGGTACCAGCTTAACATGGGCCAAATTCGGTGATGACACGACGACGAACCTCGCCGAAGCCATCGAGGCAGATGGAGCTGACGGTTGGGTCGTGAATGAAATCTGCAACGCATTGATGTGCGATGTCGCCTTCATCGACAACGTGAATCTGAGAGAAGACGCTGACGACGAGACAGAAATCCTAGCCACAGCAGACCACGCCATCGCTGACGATGAAACTCACGCTGAGTCCCGACAGGGCGGTTCAGTAATCCGTCGAACTCGTCCGGGAATGAAGATGAATCTGTAGGATGGTTGCCCTCGACCGTCCGCCCCGAGGACTGAGCATGGAAAAAAAATGGACGGCCGAGGTCGGCCGTCCTTCGGCGGTTGTGCGATCATGCCCCATCTCCGACGGAATCGTCGCTCGCTTTCAGAGATGTCCTCACCGGATTACGCCCAACGCAGCAAGTCCGCTTTTCGCACTTCCTCACCAACAAATTCATGGGCGATGCGGCCACGCGCGAAGATCAGAATCCGATCCGCGTGAGCCAGCACTAACTCTGGTTCGGTTGAAGCGAGCACGACGGCCGCTCCCGTTTTTTTTAATCCGGCGACCAGACGCATGACTTCGTCTTTCGCGTTGACGTCCATGCCGCGAGTCGGCTCTTCCAAGACCAGCACGCGCACAGGCCCCAAGAGCCATTTCGCCAACACCACCTTCTGTTGATTGCCCCCCGACAAGTTTCCCGCCAGTAACTCCGGTCGAGCGGGGCGGCAGCCAACCTGTTCCAGCAACGGTTGCACGACCGCGTGTTCGCGGCCGCGCCGCAACCAGGCTCCCATCGAGCGTCGCAGATGAGCCAGCGTCGTATTGCGAGCAATCGAACTGCGTCGTACTAGAGTTTTCGCTCGATCCGCCGCGACGAGGACGACGCCGCGACTCACAGCCGCCGAGACGTTGCCGTTCGGCAAGACCGACTCATTCAAGCGCACCGAGCCCGCATCGACCGAGACTGCGCCGGCCACCGCGTGAGCTAACTCCTGATGGCCGGCACCCACGAATCCGTAGAGGCCGACACACTCACCCGGTGCGACGTCAAAGCTCACGTCGCTGAATTCGCTGACTCTCGACAAACCAATCACTCGCAAGGCTGGAGACGTTGTTGATCGCACCGGCAGCGTGACGGCCGCATCATCGTGGGGCACGTTTCCAACGTGCCCATCTCGATCGCCAGGCACGTTGGAAACGGGCCCCACGTGGCGGCCGAGCATCCGCGCGATCACTTCTGTTTTCGTCAGTTCGTCCGACCGCGACGTCGAGACCTTGCGGCCGTCCTTCAACACTGTGACGCGATCACAAATCGCCAGGACGTCCTCCAAGAAGTGGCTGATGAAAATGATTGACACGCCGTTTCGTTTGAGCTGCCGAATCAACTCAAATAGCCGCCGCGTCTCCGGAGGACTGAGCGCACTGGTCGGCTCGTCAAGGATCAACACTCGCGCTCCGCTGTGCAGTCCGCGAGCGATCTCCACCATCTGCCGAATCACCAGCGGAAACCGATCCAGCCGACGCCGCACATCAACGTCGATCGCCATCTCACGCAAATAATCTTGCGCTTGTTGCCGCATTCCCGACCAGTCGATTCGCCCGGCTCGCGTCGGCTGGCGGCCGAGAAACAGATTCTCCGCCACCGATAACGCTCCGATGCCCGACAGCTCCTGATAGACCATCGCGATCCCGCACGCTTGAGCCTCACGCGGTGACGATAGCGAGACCTCTTGGCCATGCAGGAGCACAGTGCCTTCATGATCGGGGTTTGACCCGGCCAAGATTTTCATCAACGTGCTTTTCCCCGCGCCGTTGCAGCCCACGAGCCCATGCACTTCGCCAGACCGCAGGTCGAAGTCCACGCCTTCCAGCGCGGTCACTCCGGAGAACCGCATCCCCATCGAGCGACATTCCAACAACGGCTGTTCGGTGACTGCGGGAATCATTCCGTAGAATTCTTTTGGGCGGTGATGAGAGGAACGACTGCCAGAGGCTGAAGCAGGACTCTATCCCGCTTGAGAAATTCTGGCGACCGGGGCGGCGTCAGCTCAATGGCACTCACTTTGAGGAGGTCGATGATCAGCCGGAACGCGCTCGCGTCCGGTTTGCCGCTGTCTTGATGCCCGAACCGGACGCTAGCGCGTTCCGGCTCATCAAAGTGAGCCCCATTGGGCTGACGCCGCCCGCTCGCCTGAATGTGTCATGGACGAAAGCGAGTGAGGTCAATCACCGGAGCGTCTGGGTAGGACGGCATCGCCCACGTCTGCTCGGAGATCGCGGCCGGATTGACTTCGATGTGCCCCATCCGCATCGTCAGATCGACTCCGGAATCGGGCCAATGCAGATCCACGCGATGCGGCAAACGCACGCCACTCGGTTCACGCTGGTAATTGCTGAGCAGCGCGCGAGCGATCAAACGGCCGGACGGCTCCCGTAACGAGTGCTCTAAGACGACCCCCTGACAGGCATCGACCAGCATCGTCCGCTGAATGCGTTTGCCTTGTGGCGAGACTTGGTCCGCGACGAACAGCACTCGCCGAGTCGGACTGCCCGGCTGTTCTCGCATTTGGAATTCGGCGGCCGAGAAGGGGACGACCCCCAGAGTTTCGATCAGCCAGTCGGGCTGAAAGGGAATTGGCCCCATCGGCCGACCATCAGCGATGTCATCATAAGACGCAGTCAGGATGCCGTGCGGATCTCCGCGCCGCATCCAGAACCAGAATCGCTCCGGGTTTGAGCCGAGATCGACTTCATCGGACGCAAACGATCTCACAATCAGTCGCAGCTTGCGCGGACTTTCGACCGCCATCACTGCAGAGAGCATGATCGGAACGCCCCCTTGCCGAGCAGTGATTTTCACATCGGTCGACCGCCAGGCATACAACTTCGTGACGTTGTCGTTGAGCGTGTTGACGATCTCGTCCGCCGTCGCGTCGGGGGCGAGCACGCATGGCTCCGGAGCCGCGGGCCGGCTATAGGCCATCCAGTGTCGGACGGTGGAGCAACCCGGCGATCCCACCAGGCATGCGGCCGCCGTGAGCAGGTACAAGCCGCGCCACAGGACCACGGAGAGTCCGCGATCATTCACTGAAAAAGTCGGTCGGTCGGGTCTATTCACGTGGAAGCTCTCATCCTTGAGGCATCTCGTGGGTCAGGCAGCCACATTCGGCTCAGATCGTTCCCCGAAGAGAGCCGCTTGCAGTTCTTGCTCTTCGGCATCGTCTAATTGCTGGTTGCGAACCAGGAATGTTCCTTCGCCGCGCGTCCCGGTGACTTCAAAAAACTCTTGATCGTCGATGATCTTCGTCCCTTCCAGCTTCAATCGGCGTCGCCGCACCAATAACAACGCCAGCACGTATCGAAATTTGTCGTGAGCCGGGCTGGCCTCTTCGCTGAGCTGCTCAAACTGCCGCATGAGTTCCTGCGGGTCGAGCGTCTTCTTCGCGGCAGTGACAGCTTCCGGAGCCTCGCATCGCCAGTGAGCGATGGTCCCATGCGGGGGTTGCCCCCAACCCTCTTCCGAGTAGTCAAACCGCAACAGCTCGCCGTTCTTGTCGACGAGCACCGAATGACACAGGCTTCCCGGTGCGAGTTCTTGTCCTGTTCCCGCGCAGGTTCGGCCCATCGGTTTGACGTTGTAGTCTTGCACAGCCCCCTTCCTCCCTGAAAAGGCGGCGGAATCTACCCATGAACGGAAGATTGTCACAAGACGTTTTGCGGCGAGGTGCCTTCGTCGCAATCCAGCAGTCACCATCGCCTCGCACAACTTGCAAACTCGACGGTATCGGCATGGGTGACCGGGACATCGGCTGTCGTTGCCGGAGTGGTGGTTCAAACCGGCGTCATCCGGGAGATTCACCCGCGACATAAAACCACGCTGGGGCGTCAAAGTCGCCTGTCTTCATAGGCATGACTCGCACGACCCGAAGGAGTCCCCATGAACCCCCTAGCCACACACAGCTTGCCTAGCTTTAGGCGTTTCGGCTGCGAATGACGATCAGAACGCCGTCAAAGTTGGCCCCATTTTGGCCACCCGGAATTCGCGCTCCGATCGGATGCAAATTCGACGTAACTCATTTGCAGATTAGCGACTTGAGAAGTTCAAGGGGCCGTTTCGAGATTGCCGATTCAAGGCGTTAGACCTGCCATCTCCGATTGTGAGGCGTCTACCTGCAAGCGCCTCTGCGTGGCCCCGTATTTCGGAGATGGTGGATTTTGAGACTGTGGTGCGTTTTGAACTTTGTCACCACGGCCCGGCCGGTGGGAACACGGATCCGCTGGGAAGATCGCGACGCGCGTCGCGGGCGGTTTCTGAATTCTCTTCGGTGTCCGAAAAACCGCCTGTTCGCCCCCCTGGCACCATCGGCGGTCCGTGTTTGACATTAGTCCCAAGGGAAGGAGACGCTGCGTTATGTACTGGATCAAGACTTTGACCGCCGTGGTCGCAACTCTGGGGTTGGGTAGCGTGGCGAATGCCGGGCTGTTCGACTCTTGCTGTGGAACAGCCAAATCAAGCTGTTGCACTTCGACCTGCCAGCCTAAGTGCTGCAAACCAACGATCGCTCGGCCGTGTTGCCCGACGGTCCACACGTATCAACGGGCTTGCTCGACGTTGACACCACCATGCTGCAAACCGAATTGCTGTGGCTGGGATGCTTCCGGCTGCTGCAAGAAGGGCTGCGATCCGAGCTGCGCCGCCCCGAATGCTTGTGGTAACAAGTGCGCTCCGGCGTGCGCCGCTCCCGCGGCTTGCGCTCCAGCGTGTGCCGCTCCTGCGGCTTGTGCTCCGGCTTGTGCGGCACCCGCCGCGTGCGCTCCGGCTTGTGCAGCTCCGGCTGCGGCCTGTGCGAACAACTGTGCTCCGAGCTGTGCCGCTCCTTGCGGCAAAGGCTGTGGCAACAACGGCTGCGCTCCGAACTGCGCCGCTCCTTGTGGCCCGAAGGCCTGCTGTGCTCCCGCTGCTTGTGGTCCTAGCTGCGCCGCTCCGTGTGGCAATGCTTGCGGCAACAATGCCAACGCCTGCTGTGGCAAAAATGCCAATAGCTGCTGCGGCACGACCTGCTGCGAAGATCACTCCTGCGAGATCGCGCAGTTGATCTACAAGTCTCAAACCGCTTGCTATGCGAAAGATCGCCGGAAGGCTCTCGACAAGTTGGGCGACAAGTTCAACTGCGTCTGCAATCCAGAGATCATGTGCGCGTTCGTCTACGGTCTGAATGACTGCGACGAAGACGTTCGCAAAGAAGCGGCCGACGAACTTGGCGATCAGCTCCGCAAGAATCCTTGCTGCTGCTCGTGCGAAATCGTGACCGCGTTGACGGCTGCCCTGGGTGACTGTGACAAGGGTGTTCGTCGTCAAGCGGAAGAGGGTCTGCGTGCTTGTGGTTACGAAGTTGTTGATGGCTGCTGTGACAAAGGCTGCTGCGACAAAGGTTGCGGTGCGAATGCCTGTGGCAGTGCAGCCCCGATGGCTCATCCGGCCCCGGCTCCTGAGGCGGCCCCGGCTCCGGCCCCGGCTCCTCCGACCGAACCGAAGGCCTACTTCCCGTCCCGTTTGAACAACCCGACGACGAAGAAGACCAGCAAGCTCGGAAACCTGTTCGGACTCCGTATGTAATCTGACGAGCCGGCTTCAAGGCGGGCTCAACTGACAACTCGGTGTGCATGACCCCCGGAGTAATCCGGGGGTCTTTTTGTTTGGTGTTTGGCGGCTGTTCGTGTTCCTTGGCAAACGGCGAGTGACCGAAGACAACCACCGCATGGGCTATCGCAATCTCCAAGAATGTGTCTCTGACCTTGAGCGATCGAAACAACTCGTTCGGATCGACGCAGAAGTCGATCCGCGTTTGGAAGTCGCCGAGATTCAACGCCGCGTCTACCAAGCCGGCGGCCCGGCACTGCTCTTCACTCGCGCGAAAGGCTGTCGCTTCCCACTGCTCGCGAATCTCTTCGGAACGATTGATCGAACTCGTTTCCTGTTTCGAGACACGCTTGATGCTGTCCGGCGACTGGTCGAGTTGAAAATCGATCCGATGGAGTTTGCCAAGCATCCGTGGCGCTATCGCGGAGCACCATTCACCGCGATGCACACGCTGCCGAAGTTCGTCTCACGCGGCCCCGTACTCGCGAACGAAACGGCGATTGACCAACTTCCCCTGATCGTCAACTGGCCGAACGACGCTGGAGCGTTCATCACGCTGCCGCAGGTCTACACCGAAGACGCCGACCGCCCCGGCTGGCAGCACTCCAATTTGGGCATGTACCGCGTGCAGCTTTCCGGCGGTCAGTACCAAGTCAATCATGAGATTGGGCTGCATTACCAAATCCATCGCAGCATCGGTGTGCATCACGCCGCCGCGATTCGTCGTGGAGATCCCTTTCGCGTCAACATCTTCGTCGGCGGTCCACCCGCGATGACGCTGGCCGCTGTGATGCCGCTGCCGGAAGGCATGAGCGAACTCACGTTCGCCGGCGCTCTCGGCGGTCGAAGAGTGCGGATGATCCGCAGGGCAGGGGGGCTACCGATCTCGGCCGAAGCCGACTTCTGCATCGTCGGCACCGTCGATCCGAACGGCCTCAAACCGGAAGGTCCGTTTGGCGATCATCTCGGCTACTACAGCCTCGCTCATGACTTCCCCGTGCTGCGAGTCGAAAAGGTCTTCCATCGCGACGGCGCGATCTGGCCTTTCACGGTTGTCGGCCGCCCCCCGCAAGAAGACACGAGCTTCGGCGCGATCATTCACGAGATCACCGGCCCGATCATTCCGACGGTCATCGCCGGAGTGAAAGCGGTCCACGCCGTCGATGCCGCCGGAGTGCATCCGCTGCTCTTGGCGATCGGCAGCGAGCGATACGTCCCGTATGCCGCGACGCGCAAGCCACAAGAGTTGCTGACGTGTGCCAATGCGATCCTTGGCCAAGGGCAGTTGTCATTGGCGAAGTACCTCTTCATCGTGGCGGGAGAGGACGATCCACAGCTCGACATCCACGACATCCCACAGTTTGTCCGCCATCTGCTAGAGCGAGTCGATTGGCGCACCGACCTACATTTCCAAACGCAAACGACGATCGACACGCTCGACTATTCGGGCCACGGCTTCAACGCTGGCTCAAAGCTCGTCATCGCTGCGGCTGGTCTGTCGCGACGTGAGCTACCGAACGCCATTCCGTCCGACTTGTCATTGCCGAGCGGCTTCCGCGATCCACGAGTCGCGATGCCCGGCGTGCTCGTCGTTGTTGCTCCACCGTTCGACCCGCGATTTGGTGCGAGTGACGGCGAACAAGAACGTTCCATCGGCCAGTTCCTGCGACACTTCGACACGGCGTCGCCAATCAATGCCTTTCCGCTCATCACGCTGGTCGATGACAGCGAGTTCTCCGCACGCACAATCAACAACTGGTTGTGGACGACATTCACTCGCTCGAACCCAGCCGCCGACATCACCGGCCTGGGCGCGTTCGTCCATCAAAAGCACTGGGGCTGCCGAGGCTCACTCATTATCGACGCCCGAATCAAACCGCATCACGCCCCGCCGCTGATCGAAGACCCGGACGTCACTCGCCGAGTCGATGCGCTGTTTGCCAGCAACGGCCCACTCCACGGTCTTTGGTAGCCCTGTCACGGCGATTGGGCGCACAACGATGTCGGTTCCGGTCCCGATGGCAGTCGCCAGTACGGAGTCTCGACGAAGTGCAAGTTATTGATTTGCAGCCAATGTCGCTCCGGTTCGTTCGACAACCAATCGCAGTACGGCCGCGACAAGCCAACGCTCAGCAGTACTTCAGCGGATGAGGTGAGTCGTTCATTGGCGGTGGCGACGGCGTCCGGGTCCGGTGTGATGTGATCGGGGCCGTACAAACGAATGTCCGTGACCGCGACCGACAACGGGATGCGACCGGTCTGCAGATGCATGCGGAGAGGCGGCCTGGGTTGTCTCGGTTCGATGACCAGTTCGGGACGGGACTTCGTGATGATCAGCATCCCGAGCGATCGTTCGCCGTGTCCCACATCAACGGCGGCGTGAGCGTGTCCGACCTCGTGCAAGTCGCGGCCGAAGAGTTCGATGAGTGTCGGCTTCGCGGTGCTCTTCATCCGCGTCCAGAACTCGGCCGCCTCCATATCGGGACGAGTTCGTACCGAGCGTTTGAAGAATTCGGTGTCTTCGATCTCCGGTGCTCGGCCAATCGGTTTCGTCGTCCCCAAGTCGAGAACCGCACCAACTTCCAGCAAGCCACCATGTGCGGCGAGGTCACGGTAGCGCAGGTCGCCGTTGCGAGGCAGCGGCCGCACATGCTCGCCGTTCGCCAAGTTGATCCCCGCCGCGCAGATGTAACCGCGCCGCATCCGAGTGAGATGATTGACGACAATCCGCATCTCAGCGGCCTCCCAACACGACGGGGTCTCACAGATGCACGGCCTTCACGCCATTCCATTTCTCGTCGAGGTACTCGACGACCACGCGGCGATGACAATGCTTCGCGGTCGGTTCGCTGCACAGCAACGCAGTCGGCACGGAGAAGAGATCCGGGTTGAGCCGCTCTTCGATCCGCCGCTCGGCCATCAGTTCGAGAAACAGCCGCTCGTAGTTCTCCCAGCTTCCCTTGAGCTTCTTGTACGCATCGAGCATGTCCTGCGTCGGAGCCAGCAGCGTCTCGTGGAGATATTCGGCTCCGCAGATCTCGTTGACGAAGAACGCCAAGTCATCGCGCTTCGCGAAGCCCGCCAGTTGCGACACGTTGTTCAACCTCACGTCCACGAGCCTGCGGATGCCGTACTTCTTCAGCTTTCCGAAGAACTCAGCGGCGGTGGTTTTGGTAAAACCGATCGTAAAGACCTCCACGGCGTCTCCTCCTTTGCTTCCGGAAACAGCAGCAATTGTTTGTCTTCGCCCTCGGCGGCCAGAGCCAGATGATCTTCCAGCCGTCCATCGCCTCGAATGTGCCACAGCGGCACGCCTCGATCCGCCAGCACTTTGCCGATCAGCAGAAACCGATGACACACCGTCGGGTCTTCCTCGCTGCACATCATCGCGACGCGGTATTTCTGAATCCCCTTCTCAAGCCGGTCGATCCCTTGCAAGAACCGCGGCACCTGCGACAGCTTCGAGTACAGCACATGCCCCGCTTCGTCATAGCAATCTTCCTCGGCCGGCCGACCGCCAAGCTCCTCACCTAAGAACAAGTACTGAAACCCTCGCGGCACGACGATCTGCTTGAGCGTATCGCGATTGAAGTGCGGGCTGTACTGCGAATACGGCTGCGACCGCACATCGACTAACACGTCAATCCCGTGCTCGCGCAGCAACTCGCAGAACCGCAGAGCCTCATGATTGGAATGCCCAATCGAGAACAATCTCGGCACCTGATTCGTCTGCGGTTGGTTCAAGATCGAAGACATGCTCAACTCCGGCGGCGGAGTATATCGGCGTCTTCCCAAAGCTGGAGTCTCCACAAAGTTGGAGACTGAGCATTCCTGCCCGTTGCGTGCTTCCCTGAATCTCTTTGGAAAACCTGGCACCCGACAGTAAAGTGATCCACCGTCACTCGCTTCTGAAAGGTCGAAATCATGGCCACTGCTGTTGCCACCCCGTTGTTGACTGTCGAAGAGTTCGCTCGTCGCCCAGAACCGTTCGACGGATCGCGTGAAGAGCTTGTCCGAGGAAAGGTCGTCACGATGCCACCGCCAAGATTTCGACATGGCAAGATTCAATTGCGAGTCGGTTATTTGCTCCAGGCTTTTGTGGACAGCCACCGGATCGGTCAAGTCGTCTGCGAAACGGGTGTCATCACTGAGCGTGATCCCGACTCCGTCCGTGGTCCCGATGTCGCGTTTTGGAGCGTCGAACGCTTGCCGCTGGATGCCGAGGTCGAACTGTATCCGGACGTCGCGGCAGATCTTTGCGTCGAAGTGCTCTCACCGGACGAACGGCCGAAGCGCGTTCAGCAAAAACTCCGCGAGTACTTCGATTGCGGAGTCCGCATGGTGTGGCTGATCGACCCGGAGGCCCGCACGGTGACCGTCTTCCGCGAACCCACCGAGGGCCGACTGCTTTGCGAAGACGCGAGAATCTCTGGCGAGGATGTCTTGCCGGGATTTGAATGCCGAGTCGCCGATCTCTTTGCTTGAGACAGGCGACCAAGCTGGTTCTCAAAGACTTCTGAGCAAATCATGGGAATCGTTCGTGAACTTGATGGCGTGGACTTCGTCGTCTCCAGCGGCCGATGGTCCCCTGAGGTTTCCGCCGAAGTCGCCGAATTCTTTCGCCAACTCCGACAATCACCGGCCTGTTTGCCAATCGCAGTTGCTCGCGCGCCAGCCGCTGCCGATATCGCGAGTCCTGATTGCTCAGATCGGAAACCTGTGGCGGCATCCAGTTGATTCGTTCGTCCGACAAGCCCCATGATTCGGGTCATCACCCTGGAAGCCCCGCACGGCAACCGTCTTCCGCGAAGCCACCGAGGGCCAACTGCTCTGCGAAGACGCGCGACTCTCCGGCGAGGATGTCCTGCCGGGATTTGAATGCCGAGTCGCCGAACTCTTCGCGTAGGGCCGGCCCATGCCAGCCGAGTTGATACGACGACAAAGGAAGGTCGGCAGGCCCATCGATCACATTCTGACGACAAGAGCGGCTTCTTCGTGTGCCGCTGCATCAAGGTAAAAGTCGCGAAAGGCGGTGAAGTATTCCGACAGAAACTTCGCCTCCTCGGCGGGAGAATCATCGGAACAACTTTTGTAGACACTCATTTCATCCATTCGCTGACAATCAATGTTCACAACAAGATCGCTGAATTGCAGATGCTCGACTGCGACTGCAATCTTCGTCACTTGTTTTGCCGTCACATATCTGACTGGAAACCCTTGGCAACTGGTAATGTGGTCGGCCAAAACGAACTCGCCTTTGATCGCGCTTTCCCAGAGTTCGTCATTCGATTCAGCGGCTTCGCCACGCCGCTTCGCTGACAAAACGAAATGCAGCTTGTCGTACCAACGATCGAGATACGCATTGCGTCGTTCAAGCCCCGGATGTCGGCGAGCCAACTCAACAGCCATTTCCCAAAAATCGCGTTCGGCGGGAAAGTCTTTGTAATCAGGAAGTGAAGGTGAACCACGGTGGTACCAACTGGGGAGATGCGGTAATTGGTCGCCAAACTCTGGATCGGACTTCGCACGATCGAGTAGTTCACAGTTTTCGGGAATCGCTTGCAGTTCAGTTTCGATGCCCATGATTAGGCCATGATCTCGCGAATCGCCTTCCCGAACTCGATCTCCAGGCGTTTGTGGCCGGGGACTTCGAGGGATCGCGGGTTGAGGCCGAGTTGGGTGAGCACGGTGGCGTGGATGTCGGTGACGTAGTGGCGGTGTTCGGCGGCGTGGAAGCCGATTTCGTCGGTGGCTCCGTGAGCGAGGCCACCTTTCAGGCCGCCGCCGGCGAGCCAGCAGGAGAAGCCGTAGGGGTGATGGTCGCGGCCTTTCGAGCCTTC
>CAMDPX010000076.1 GCA_945905295.1 Planctomyces sp. SH-PL62
AAAGAAGCCCTGTTCAGTACATTTACACTAATTTGAATTTGGCACTTTAAGCGTCCGAATGACATTTTTTTGAAGTGACCTGCAATTTGGACGCTTATACGCGAACACGCTTCGATTAAACCGACAGGCCCCAAGCTCGGTGGGGTTTGCGGCATTCTCACCCGCGATACCGTTTTTCAAAGACCAACATCACTTCGCAGCCACCTTGTAGACCCGCACGGCGTTGTCGTGGAACAATTTCTTCTGCCAATCGAGCGGCTTGTCTTTCACGATCTCCTTGAGCGCGGAAATCCAATCGGCCAGCGGAGCGGTCAGCGTGCAGACCGGCCAGTCACCGCCAAAGAAGCAGCGGTCGATGCCGAACGTCTCCAGACAGAAGCTGATGTTTGGTTCGAGGTCGCTCGGCTTCCAAGCGTCGGGCTTGGCGGTGACGATGATGCCGGAGATCTTGCAGAACGTGTTCGGCCGAGCGGCTGCGGCCTTCATCCCCTTCATCCAAGCTTCGCGCAGAGCTTTGTCTTCCGTGTGGACCGGCATGTTGCCGCAGTGATCGACGACCAGCGTCGTCTTGGGACACAACTCGCCGAGCTTCGCGCCATCGCCGATCTCGTCCGGTCTCATGCACAGATCAAAGCTCTTGCCCATGTCGCCGAGCCGTTTGACGTTGTCGACGAACGTCTTTTCGAGGCACATCCCCTTCGGTCGATCGGGATCGTGCAGCACGGTCCGCACGCCGTTGATCCGAGCGTTCGTCGCGAACGGTTCCATGTACTTCGCGAACTCGGCCGACTGGGGTGAGCCTCCGATGATCGCGCCGCACATTGGGTTGTCTTTCTTGCCGCACAGGTCGAGCACGTATTCGGCTTCGGCCGTCTGTTGCTTCGGATCGACGTTGACCTCCATGTAAACCGTTTTCACGACTTTGTGCGTGCCGATCAGCTTGAGGTAGTCCGACATCAAGAAGCTGCGGTTGATCTTCTTGACCTCATCCCCCTTCAGCCACGGCAGATTGAGCTTGGTCAAATCCCACAGATGCTGATGCGTGTCGCAAATCGCCAAGTCATTCTGGTTCACGGTGCCCTCTTTCTTCGGTGTCGCTTGCACGAGCTGTTTTTGTTTCTGCTCTTGAGCCGCCAGCGGCAAGGTTGAGCTGACGCACGCACTCACGGCGGCGACTCCAGCGACGGACAAGAAATCTCTGCGATTGGGGGTGTTGGACATGGCAAACTCCTGTGTTGAGTGGGTCTCGATTGGGGAAAGATCTTAGCGGCGGGGTCGGGGGGGATTCGACTTCGGATGGGCTTCGCACACGGATGCGAGAGGCACACACGGATGAAGGCAGGGCTTTCATCCGTGTGCGCCTCTCGCATCCGTGTGCGAAGCCTTTCAAGTTCCAACATTCCGCATCATTCAGCCATTCAGCTTATCACGCCCCCGAATCACACCTTCGGCTCCCACCCTTTGCGATACTCGCGGCCCCACAGTTTCATGGCCTCCGCATCGTTGACGATCTTCTTCGTCTGCGGATCAAGGTGCAGCGTGTGGCCGGTGCGATAAGCGATGTTGGCGACGTGACACAGCAACGTGCTCGCCTGGCCGATGGCGATTTCCGAGTTCGGCGTCTTACCCGTGCGGATCGCATCCAAAAAATTGCCCATGTGAATCACGTCGCCGTTGCCGACTTCGTTCTTTTTGTTCTCAACCTCTTTGCCTTGCAGGTCGAGGATTCGCATCCCGGGTTCCAGTTGCAAGGTTCCCTCGCTGCCGTAGAACGTAACGAACGGCAGGTTCTCGCCGCGACGAGGATGACAACTGCTGACATCCCACGCGATCGCCTTATCGCCGAAATGAAACATGGCGACGCCGGTATCGGGGGTCTCTTGATCGTCATCGTGCGCGTAACGACCACCGACGAACGAGACCGTCGATGGGCAATCGACCCCCAGTCCCCAGCGCGCGACATCCAACCCGTGGATGCCGTTGTTGGCCATCTCGCCGCCGCCCCAGTGCCAATGCCAGTGCCAGTTATACGGAATCAAGTTCGACTTGTACGGCCGGTCGGGAGCCGGGCCTTGCCAGAGGTCGTAATCGAGATGTGCGGGGGGAGCCTGCACGACTCCTTTACCAATCGGGCCGCGAGCGCCGTTGTAGACGCAGCGAGCCATCATCACTTTGCCGATCGCACCGGCCTTGAGCTTCTCGATCGCCTCTTGCACGACCGGCCAACTGCGGCGCTGATTGCCCATCTGCACGACGCGCTTATTCTTGCGAGCTGCCGCGACAATCATCTCTCCCTCGGCCGCGTTGTGGCTGCCGGGCTTCTCGACGTAGACGTGTTTCCCCGCCGAACAAGCCAAGATCGCCGCCGGCGCGTGCCAATGATTGCAGGTCGCGATGAAGACCGCATCGAGCGTCGGATCTTCCAGCATCTTGCGGAAGTCGTGAACTCCTTGCGGAGTCTTCCCGATCTTGTCGGTGACGATTTTCTGTCCGCGTTCGAGCCGGTTGCTATCGACCTCGCAGAGATACGCGATCTCGACATTCTTGTCCGTCGCCATCTTGAGCAGCGCATCGACGTGACCGAGTCCGCGACTGAGGCCCATCACACCGACGTTGAGCTTTCGCGTTTCCGCGTCATCCGCCGAGAGCTTTGTCACTCCCGATGCCCACAGCCCCGCGCCGAGAACGGCGCTCGCCTGCAAGAAGTCACGACGATCGAACGACGAAGTCTGCGGATTCGGCGAGTGGGTCATGGCAGGAGACTCCTCAAGGCTGGAAGCGAGCGGCGCGTCACGTCGAAGCGCGAGGCGAGCAAGCTATCGCAAGCAACCAAAGCTCGCGAGCGTCACGATTCAAGCTTCTCGACGTCCGCCAGATCCTGAAGACGACCGGCCGGGCGTTTGTTTGCCTTCAGATTCTCCACGTCGATGAAATTCACCGGGACACCATCAAAATCGACGATCACTCTCCGCTTGAAACAGGCGGCGAAATCAACCCCGGCCAATGAAGTCAGAACGTCGATCCGGTTCGGTGGTATCCCCATTTGAAGCATGCGATCGGGTTGCTCGAAGTCCGACGCTTTCACACCCAACGATTCAAAGCCGAACTCGGCGAACGCTCGCACCACGCGCTTCGCATTGGCTGCCGTGCAATCAATCCAAACGTCAAGGTCTCTCGTGTAACGCGGGTGGCCGTGCATTGCCACCGCGTACCCGCCAACGACCAGGTATCGCACACGGCTAGCGTTCAACGATGCGATAAACTCTTTGAAGTCTTGGCTCAGCTCCATGCTTCCATCCGTGATACTCGCGGCGAATTTCTTCCAAGGCGGCCACTCGGGCCTGTGGTGTCTGTGTTCGCCAATACGCGGTGTCGCTCGGTTCTTCGCCAATGCGGCTGATCGTCAGGACTGGTTGAATCTTTCGGCGGCGCTTCATGGCATTCTCAAAGGACGTTTGCGGCGTGGCCATCGACAAGAACTAGGCTGCCGGATTTTGCGAAGCCACTGCGAAGGTACGCCAACGCCAGCGGTTTGTCAGTATCTCCAAGTCGCTTCCAAGCGGACGACGTGATCGTGCCGATCGGCTTGCCGTCCGGGGCCGGCTTATCGAGGATCGGGGTGCCGGGAGTTGGCAGCGGGCCGGACCCCAATTCGACGCGGCACAACTGGCGGTTGACGTGTCCCATCGCGTCGATGCGGGCGATTGGTTCTTGGCCGAGATAGCAGCCCTTCGTGAATGAGATCGCCAGCGCGGTGCGGCCGACTTCTTGAGCGAGGTTCTCCTCGGTGATGTCGATGCCGTAGAGCGGAAACCCGTTGGCGATTCGCAAGGAGTGGAACTCGTCGTCGGTCGCCTGTTGCGCGCCGGCTTGAGTCAGCGTTCGTTGGACCTCGTCGCGCTGAGCGGCCGGGATCGACAGCAGCCATGTTGGCGAGTCGAGCCAATCGACTCGGCGAATGGATCGCAGCGGCAACGTCGCGGTCCCGTTCGTGAGATGTCCGTAACGCGGCAATGCGGCGACGATCAGGCCGAGCCGTTCGAGCAACTCGGTCGATTGCGGGCCGGCGAGCAACAACTCCGCGAACTCGGCCGAGCGATCCGCGAAGCGGACGTCTTCGGTGATGAGGTAGCGGTCGAGGTGCGGCAGCAGCGTTGTGGCGGTACCAGCGACGGATTCGAGCCACAATGAGTCACGCTCGGCGAAGACGAAGATGTGGCCGAGCACTTTGCCGTTCACGTTCGTGACGAACGCTTCGCAGCCTTGGCCTGGTTGCAGCTTCTTGATGTCGTTGGTGCAGAAGCTGTGCAGGAACTTCACGCGGTCTCGGCCGGTGATTTCGATCTGCGTGCGGTTGCTGACGTCGAACAAAAACTCTGGCATCGTTCAGCCTTTGATGACGCCGATCGGTTTCATGCGGGCGACCTTCTTGGACAGGCCGGCCTGATGGACCACATCGACGACGAGATTCACGTCTTTGTAGGCGTCGGGCTGCTCTTCAGCGAGCCCCTTCCAACCATGAGCCCGCACGACGACTCCGCGCGCGAGCAATTCCTTGTCGATGCGGCGGCCCTGCGCGAGAGCGACCGCTTTGGTGCGGCTGAGGACTCGGCCGGCTCCGTGGCAGGTCGTGCCGAAGGTTTGATCCATACTCCCCTGTTGGCCGACGAGCACCCAGCTCGCACGGCCCATGTCGCCGGGGATGAGGACCGGCTGGCCGACGGCTCGGTATTGCACCGGGACTTCCGGATGGCCCGGCGGGAATGCTCGCGTCGCCCCTTTGCGATGCACCCAGACTTTGCGAGGCTCATCGTCGATCGTGTGTTCCTCGAACTTCGCGATGTTGTGAGCCACGTCGTACATCAGGCTCATCCCCAGTTCTTGCCACGGGCGGTTGAAGACCGACTCGAAGACTTCACGCGCCTGCCACGTCAGCAACTGGCGGTTGCAAAACCCGTAGTTCGCAGCGGCTCGCATCGCGCCCAGATAGTGCCGGCCTTCATTGCTGAGCGCCGGAGCACACGCGAGTTGCCGATCCGGGAGCACGATGCCGTACTTCTCCGGCACTCCGCGCAGGTGCATGAGCGCGTCGTCACAGACTTGATAGCCCAAGCCGCGCGAGCCGGAATGAATCATCACGCAGACTTGGTCCTTCGACAGACCGAGCACAGCAGCCACGTCGGCGTCGAAGACGGACTCGACGACTTGCACCTCCATGAAGTGATTGCCGGAACCGAGTGTGCCGCACTGACTGGCACCGCGCTGGATCGCCCGGTCGCTGACGTTGCCGGGGGCGGCTCCGTCGAGCCGGCCGCGAGCTTCGGTGTTCTCGATGTCCTCTGCGGTCGCCAAGCCACGACGCTGGAGGTATCCGACTCCCTCGGCCATCAGCTCACGCAGTTCGACCATGTCGAAGTGATACTTGCCGGAACGGCCAACGCCTGTCGGTACGTTTTTGAAGAGCTCGTCAATCAATCGCGTCAGGTGCGGTTGGACTTCCTGATGGGTCAGATTGGTGCGAATCAACCGCACGCCGCAGTTGATGTCGTAACCAACTCCACCGGGCGAGATCACGCCCCCTTGATCGGGGTCGGTCGCGCAGACGCCGCCGATCGTGAAGCCGTAGCCCCAATGAATGTCGGGCATGGCGAAGCTGGCGATTTGGATGCCCGGCAGCGTGGCGACGTTGGCGACTTGCTCGGGAGCCTGGTCGTGGCGCACTTGTTCGATCAGTTCGTCGCTGGCGTAGATCAAACCATCGACACGCATGCCGGGCTTGTACGACCGCGGAATCTTCCAACAGCAGTCGTTGAGCCGAATCAGCGGACCATCAAAACCGGGTTTGGACATGGGCGGGGAACGTATCGAGGTGCGTGAGGTTTTCCAAGACGCCAGGAACGAATGCTCGCCGCGGATTCGTCGTCTCCTTCGATTCGTCGGGCACTTGTGCTGTTCATGAGCCCGACGAATCGAAGGAGACGACGAATGAGGAAAGCTCACAACCCGATCCAGCAGCATTTCGATGGCTTGATTTCGGATTGAGCGGTCGAAGTCGAGTCACAAAGCTGGCGTAGTAGACTGTCTGGGATGTCGGGAATCCTCCGGGCCGGGGGTGAGGGGATCATGTCGTCGGGTACCAGCACTGGTTTGCAGCGCAATTTTCACGCGATCACGACCAATACGTCGATCCTGGCGGATCCGTCGCGGTTCGTGAGACGCTACGGCGTGGCGATTCGCGCTTACCTGCAAGCCCTGATCTCCAACGAGCATGACGCTGACGAAGTCGAACAGGATCTGCTGCTGCAAGTGGTCGAGCGGGGCTTTCCCGATGGCATGGGGCGGCGCGGCCGGTTTCGGTACTACTTGATGACGGTCGTGCGTAACGCCGCGCTGGGTTACTTCCGCAAGAAATCCCGTCGGCCGGTCAGCATGGCTGATCTCACCTCGATCCCGGCGGCAGTGATTGCGGATCGAGCGTGGGATCGCTCGTGGCGCGAGTGCGTGATGAAGGGAGCCTGGATCGCGCTGCGCAAGCACGAGCAATCCAACTCCGGCAATCTGTTTCACACGGTGCTGCGGACATCGGTCAAACATGGCGAGGAAGATTCCTCGATGCTGGCCGTGCGCGTCTCCAGCGCGACGGGACAGGAACTGACTGCCGAGGCGTTTCGCAAACAGCTCAGCCGTGCTCGGCGAAAATTTGGCGAGCTGCTGATCAACGAAGTCGCGCGCACGATGAGTGCCGTCACGCCGGACGCTCTGGAAGAAGAACTCGCCAGCCTGGATCTCTTGAAGTACGTGCGCTGGCAGACGTGAGAGCGTTCGTAGTGACCCCATTGATGGGGTCATGCTCGCCCCGATTGATCGGTTTGTGCCCGCCCCGATGAATCGGGTCACTACGAGCGATCCATTGAAAACATCACCGTTGCGATTTCGCACGGTGGTCAGAGCGGCTTGTCCTTCGGGTGGGACAAGCCGCTCGTTTTTTCGGTAACGTATGCGACAGCCGAGCGGGCGGTGTCAGCCCCGTTCGCCAGTCCTCCCACCAACGGAGTCCCTCAAATGCCCAAAACGATTCTGGGGATCGGAGCCCATTACGACGACTGCGTGTTCGGCATCAGCGGCACGCTGCTCAAGGCGGTGCGAAAAAATCACCGGGTGGTGATTCTCAGCCTGATCGGCGATTACTCCAACTGGAAGCCAGCGGCCGGGCGACACAAAGAGATCGTTGCCGGAACGGTCAAACTCGGCCAAGAGTACGGCGTCGAGATGAAGTTTCTCGACTTCACCGGGATGCGATTCGACGTGAACCAAGCGACCAAGATTGCTGTTGCGGAAGCGATCTCGGAAATTCAACCGGATGTCGCGTTCATGCTTTGGCCGCACGACAGCCATCCAGATCACGAAGTCGCATCGGCTTTGAGCAAGACAGCCCTGGGGCACGGCGACCGGTTGCTCGATGGAGCCTCCGCTCAGCGATTTCGCGGGACTGGCCGCATCTTTCAGTTTGATAACGGACCACGGCACACGATCGGCTTTGAGCCAAATACGTTCGTGGACGTCACCGACGAATGGCCCCAGGCGATCGCCTGGCTCGGCAAGCTCATGGCGCTGGTGCAGAACCAGCCGTTCGATCCGGCCAAACCCGATGGCGCGATGCGCACCAAGGAGAGTATTTCCGCCTATCGCGGTGCGACCTGCGGAGTCCGTTTCGCCGAAGCCTTTCGCTCGACCAACGCCTATCCGCAGGAGATTCTTTGAACAATCGAGGGGCACTCCGTCCGATGATTCCGCTGCGGGATGAGAGGCCACTCCCACCAAATTGACTTTGCGGATGGGTGGGAGTCTAATCCGGCCCTGCATTTCCCGGCGAAAGATCGTCAGAGAGGGCACGAATCAGGAACGCGACGCTGGATCGTCCCACTGCTTGGTGGGCACCCGAGCCAGTTTGCTCGCGACGCTGGGATCAACTCAAACTTAGCGGAGGTTCAACAATGAAGGGCTTGATTCAAGGGATGGTTGTGGCTGGCGTCGTGGCTGGCCTGGTGATCGGTTTCAGCGCAAGCGTTGAAGCTCGTCCCAACTACAAGAAGGCGTTCGAAACGACCTATGAGAAGGTCGCCAAGGACAACAAGGTGACTTGCAACGCGTGCCACAAAGACGGCACTGACGACAAGAAGATGCGCAATAACTACGGCGAGGCGCTCGCCAAGAACATCGCCAAGAGTGAAAAGGACGATGCCAAAATTAAGGAGGCCTTCACCAAGACCGAGAAGGAAAAAAGCGCTATCGAAGGCAAGACCTTCGGCGACCTGCTGAAGGACGGCAAGTTGCCCGCCAGCAAGTAACTCTTGTTGAGCAATCCGGCAAACTTCAGAAGACCACCTACGGGTGGTCTTCTTTTTTAGAGGAACCGCGATGCGACTGCTGCTGATCCGCCACGCTCGCGCCGCTGCGAGCCACCACCTGCCGGATGCGGAACGACCGCTGACCGACGAAGGTCGTCACGAGTTTGCCGCGGTGG
Organism: Planctomyces sp. SH-PL62; assembly: GCA_945905295.1. Classification (GTDB taxonomy): domain Bacteria; phylum Planctomycetota; class Planctomycetia; order Planctomycetales; family Planctomycetaceae; genus SXKJ01. Next base: position 8,525 of record CAMDPX010000076.1, read on the forward strand.
CACGATCCATCGTCCTGCGCGGTGGGACTCCCCAGGCCATCTTTCACAGTCCCGCTCGACGCACGACCGAGACGGCGGAGATTCTGGCAACGGCCGCGGCATTGCCGGCTCACGCGCAAGAGATCGCAGCGTGGCTCGCGCTCGGTAGCGGTTGCCAAGAGATTTTGCTGCGACTGGCCGACCTGCCGGCGGAGGTGACGGCCCTCGTTGGCCACGAACCAATCATGAGTTCGCTCGCGTCGCTCTTGATCGGCGGCGGCCGATCAAGCTTTTCGCCGGGAACCAGCGCATGCCTGGAGTTCGACGGCGTCATCGCCCCCGGCCAAGGCCGGCTGTTGTGGACGCTGGAACCGCGCTGAAACGAAACGTCGTCGTCAACGGATGACTCACCTTAATCAGCCGGAACGCGCTGGGAATGTCGTGACGAAGTTACTGACCTCGTCCAACAATCGAGGTTGGAGCGAATCCTTCCGATAAAGCCTGACCTCCGGGACGGCGTCACCGGTTTTCTGGCGGTGGCGGCGCGAAGACGTGCCCCCCGGCCCGGCGGAATGCTATGCTTCTCGCGAAGGCTGACGTCTGCGTTCTCGGTTCCTGAGATGCTTGTGGCCTGGGAATTCTCTCGACAGGTGATTCGCCGTGACGATCGTCGCGAATACCACTGACTTTCTTGGTCATCTCCAGCAGAGCAAGCTGCTCTCGGAAGAGCGTTTCGACTTGGCGCTGGAAGTGGTGGCGGAACTCGGCGAACCGGATGCGCTGACGGCGGCGAAGGCGCTGGTCAAGGCGGGGTTCCTGACTCGGTTGCACGCGACCCGGTTGCTCGAAGGGCGGACGCGCGGGTTCTTCATCAACCACTACCGCATTGAGGACATTCTCGGTTCGGGCGGTATGGGCTGGGTCTACATCGCTCGCGATCTGCGGACCGGCGCGGAAGTCGCGCTCAAGATGCTGTGCGAGCAGAATGAGAACGACGCCGGATTGCTGGCGCGGTTTCAGTTGGAGGCGGCCGCGGGGCAGAGGCTGAATCATCACGCGATCATTCGCACCCACGAGGTCGGCGAAGCGGCCGGCGTGTACGGCAACGTGCATTACATGGTGATGGATTTGGTGCGGGGCGTCGGCATTGACGAATTCGTGGCGCTGGGTGGACCAATCCTGTGGCCGGTGGCGTGTCACATCGCGCAGCATATCGCGGCCGGGTTGCAGCACGCGCATCGGCTGGGACTGGTGCATCGCGACCTCAAGCCGGCCAATGTGCTCGTCGATGAGAAAGGGAACGCGCACATCTTGGACTTCGGCTTGTCGCTGGCCTCTCAGTCGGTGCTCGGCGACGAATACTCGCTGTCGATGATCTTCGGTCAGGATTGTCTGGGGACGGCGGACTACATCGCTCCGGAGCAGGCCCGCGACAGCTTCCATGTGGATCGCCGAGCGGACCTCTACAGTCTGGGAGCGACGTTGTATTTCATGATCACGGGGCAAGTCTTGTTTCCCAACATGAAGTCGCGGTCGGCCAAGATCAACGCGCACTGGAACGAGCAGCCTCGGCCGATTCGAGAATTGGTTCCGGATGTTCCTGTGGAAGTCGCACTGATCATCGAACGCTTGCTGGCGAAGGATCCGGACCAGCGTTATTCGACCGCTCGCGAAGTCGCCCTGGCTTTGACGCCGTTCGCGAAACCAAAACGAATCAGTTTTAACTTTCAGCAGATTCTGGATCGGCGAGCCGCGATCGCTCGGCAACGGGAGAAGTTGTACGACGAACGATCCAAGCGTGCGGCGACCGCGAGCAGCTTGTCGGTCTGTTCGGTCGATTCCAAAGCGGTGCGGCCAACGCAGGCGCAGATGGAAACGACGATCCGCAAAGACACGCAGCTCAACCAGAGCAATCCCGGCTTGAAGCCGCGTCGGAAGAAATCCTCCTAAGAAGCACAGGCGAGCGGAGCGGATCAAGACGACATCACGAATCAGTATCCGACCGGACGGCTGAAGTTCCTGGAGACTCGCGGCGTACTGATCTCCAACGGTGAAGAGCATCGGCACAACTTCGGTGCCGGTGGCGAGGGCTACGGTCACGTCATGCTGTTGGGGCTGAAAGAACTCGTGCAGCCGGTCAGCATCGGAGCCGGCATCGCGAAGACTCCCCCCGATTCGCCAGCGATCGCGCTGGGCTGGAGAACGCTCATCAGCAAGACGGCACGGCCATCTGGTGTCACAACGATCAATCGCCGCACATCAACAACTTACGTCAACCGTTGGGAAAGTTGGGATAGCGGTCCAAATCTCTGCTTTTGATTTCCGTTCCACTCCCAACGGCGGCGACTGTTCGCGACCAGACTTCCTTCACTTCGACTCCGCTGCGTTGTTGAGTTCGCAGTTGCTTAGCCAGCGATAGAATTCGTTCGACCGCCTCCGCGTGTGAGACTCCCGCCGCGTGAATGTTGGAGATCAGATTCCGTCGCGCATCGGTGTCACCGGGCCGAGGCCGATAGGCGAGGTAGGCCGACAGGCTCTCCGCGGTTGCGAGGCCGGGGCGTTCGCCGATCAGCAGCACGACGATTTGTGGATCGAGTTGCTCGCCGATGTCGTTGAGCACGCCGACTCGGCAGTGACGCACGGCGAACGGTTGGCCGATTTGCCAGCCGCGATTCGCCGCCGTGTCGAGCAGCATCGGCAACAGCGTCGGCACCTGCGCGGCGACGGCGGTCGAGGAGAGGCCGTCGCCGAGGACGACTTGCAACTCCGCGCCGCGCGGGCAGCGTTTCCAAAGAGAATCGTTCGCCTCGGCGTTCAAGCGACGGCCGAGGTCTGGACGCGCGAGATATTCGGTCTTCGATGTCGCTTCCGTCGAAACCTCGAACAAGCCGAAGTGCCGCACGAAGTCGGCACCGAGATCGCGAGTCAAATCGAGTTCCGCATGTACGGCATCGACGGCGGCCGCGTGATCGCGGCGGAGCTCCAACGCGGTACTCGTGCGATACGACACGCCCGCTCGGCCGGTCCACAGCCGAGCGGGCGTGTGTTCCTGCCAGCGCAGAGCTCCATCGGCCGTGGCCGGTTGCGCAAGCTCGGAAGTCGCTGCGGGGATCAAAGGCTGCGGGTTCTCACTCATAACGCTTTTGTCACTCCCGTCCCGGCTGTCGCACGGCTCGCGCGTCACACTATAAACGAGTCATCGAACCTGCCAGCGCGCGGCTCGACCAGACGTTCGCCAATGGTTGGCGACGTCGCTTCTGCCGAGCCGCCCGCCGTGCCTTAGTTCCAGCGAGGACATCATGAATCCCTTCCGTTCTCTCAAAGCGTGCATGTGGAGTGCTGTGATCGTTTCCATTTTGGCCGGATCGGCGTTTGCCGATCATCGACGCGGCGGGAGCGGATATCGCGGTGGAGGCTCGTCGCGTGGCTATTCGGGAGGCTCCAGCAGTTTTCGGTTTAGCTACGGCGGACTCGGGTATGGTTATCCCAGCTACGGCTTTGGCTACGGCAGCTACCCGTACCGTTACGGAGGATACTCAGGGTACGGTTACGGCGGGTCCGGGATCGGACTGCGAATCTATTCGACGCCCACCTATTACTACTCGACGCCAGCCTACACGTACCCCAGCTATGCAACGCCGGCCTATCCAACTCCCAGCACAGTGATCGTCAACTCGGCCCCTTCGATTCCGGCTCCGACGTTCGACAACGGCCCGATCGTCATCAGCGCGCCGGCGACAAACGACAAGCCGATTGACTACCTGCTCAACGGCCAACCCTTCTCGATCAAGCCAGGGCAGTCGCAGAAGTTCAAGCATGACCGCGACTGGATCGTGGACTTCGATCGTGGCAACGGGAAAGGGACCGGCAAGTACAGCCTCAAGGCCACGAGCTACAAATTCAAAATGACCGACAACGGCTGGGAACTTTTCGAGGCCGCGAAGCCCGAACCGCCGATGGACGACGTCGCGCCTCCGGCACCGCCAGCTCCCGCGATTGATCCCCCGAAGCCAGCACTCCCTTGATGCGATGGCGACTCGCTACGGCTCCGACTACTCTGACGTCGCGGAATCACGAGTCGATCCGCTCGCGTTCGCGAATCACGCCCTCAGCCGATCTGCCGGAGCCGCGAGATGAAGCTCATTGTTTGCCCCTCGTGCGAGAAGAAGCTCAAGGTGCCCGATGCGATCCTCGCGAAGGGTTCCTTCAAATGTCCGGCGTGTGGGCAAACATTGAAGCTCCCCAAGCCCAAGCCACAAGAAGACGATCTCGTTGAGCTTGAAGCAGATGACATCGTTGAGGACGAGTGGCTCGAAGAGGACGTGGCCGACGATCAATCCTTTGAAGAAGAGGACGCGCCGCGGCGCTCGTCAACGCCCTCTCGCGAAGCAAAACGTCCGGCGGCTCACAAAGCGAAGAGCTCGGCACCCCTGGTCTTGGGGATTGCCGTCGGATGCGTCGTTGGACTCATCTCGTTCGCCGCGGCGTTTTGGCTGTTCGGCGGAAAGAAAGCGGACAATCAGGTCGCTCAACAAAACCCCGCGCCGGTGAATGTTGCTCCGCCGAATAACCCGGCGCTGCCCAATGGCGTTCAGCCACCACCGGCTGCGAATGGCAATGTGACTCCGAGTCTTCCGAATCCAGTGCCGACTAATCCTGCGCCACCAACGATCCCGGTCAATCCCGCACCGCAGGTTCCGAATCCGACACCCGCTCCGGTCGCTCCGGTTCCGAATCCCGCGCCGCCGCAGCTTCCGGCTCCGGGCGTGCCCGTTCAGCCTGCACCAGTCGTCGCGGCAAATCCGAACAACGCGCTGCGCTACAAGTGGCAGCCGAATCGCGAGTACTCCTACAAGTTCAACATCGAAGCGAATCTCGGTCAGGTTGTGGAACGGACCGAAGGCGTTTGTTCCTATCGCGTCTCAACACAACCGAAGGGGCCCAGCGTCGAGTTCAAGCAGCAAGGGACCGGCACCGCGTTTGTCGTGACGACCGACGGCTTCCTCGTCACTTGCGCACATGTCGTGGACGGTGCGAAGACGATTGAAGTCCATCTCGGCGGTCTGAAGTATCCGGCGGTCGTCGTTTCGTCCGATCGAGTCCACGATGTGGCCGTGATTCGCATCAACGCGCAAAACCTGATGCCGGTGCCGCTGACCGATTCCAACAGCGTGCAATTGGGTCAGCCGGTGCGAGCATTGGGATATCCGCTTTCGGATCTGCTGGGCAACAACTTGAAGGTGACGACCGGCTCGGTGTCGGGACTCAATCAAGAGGCGAACAGTCGCGTGTTTCAAGTCGATGCGGCGATCAATCCGGGCAACAGCGGCGGACCGATCGTCAATGAAATGGGCGAAGTGATCGGCGTCGCCAGCGCGAAGCTCGCGGGGCCGACGGTTTCCAATGTGGGGATCGCTCGGCCGATCAACGACGTGAAGGTGTTGCTCCAGCAAGCCGGAGCGAAGTTCGTGGCGGGCACCTCGCAGCAGAAGCTCGAAGGTGCCGCGCTGGCGACGAAGGTCAGTCCGTCGGTCGCGCTGGTCAACGTCGTCGCGGGCGCGAGCGGCAATCGCATCACGTTGGCTTACGACGCTTCGTTCTCGACGTCGCAGCGACCGGTTCCCGGTCAGCGAATTCTCAACTTTTCGATCCCGACGATGGGCCGAGGTTCCGGCACGCTGACCATCGACGAGTTCGGCGAGATCGTGCAGTTGAACGGCGAAGAGCAACTCCCGTTTTGCATGGGACCAGTCGGCTTGATCGCAGTCGCCCCCTTGAATCCCACCGGCCAGGCGACGTGGGGGCGCACCGAGCAAACCAGCATCACGCGCATCGAACAAGACCCGAACGATCCGCTCGCCCGCATGCGAGCCCGCGGCATGATGCGTCCGCCATTCGGACCGCCCGGCGGACCATTCGGCGGGCCGTTCGGCAACAAGCCCAAGGAAACCGTCTTCCCCGCGCAGGAGAGCACGACCTTCACGCTCGGCCAACAAGTGGCCGACGTGCAGTTGGTGAAGAAGAGCTACGAACTCAAGACGCTCGACAACGTCAACAACCCGTATCTGCATCTCAAAGGCGAAGGGGACTGGCGGTTCCATGTGAAGGACGCGATGCCGTTCTCGGCCGAACTGAAATTCGAACTGTCTCGCAACATCGAGAACGCCACGATCCGCGTCCCGTTCCAGATGAATTTCCTCTACACCGATCCGCAGATCATCGCGGCCGAACGCAAAGTCAACGAGGAGCGGATGGCCGACGCTCGGCGACAGCAATCCGCGAAGGCGGCTGAGGAGATCGCCAAGCTGGCGGGACCGAAGAAGGCGAAACTGGTCCGCCGCTTCGCGCCCATCACAAGCGTGGTCGTTCAGGCCGTTCAACTGACTCCGGATGGAAAGCGTGCTCTCGTCGCCACGAACGAAGGGCCGGTGTTGGTCTTCGATGCCATGCAGGATGAGCCGGTCGGAAAGCTCGAAGGACTCAAGCAAAACACTCAATTCCTCAGCATCTCGGCCGATGGCAAGTTGGTCGGAGGTGGAACGCTGACGGAGACCTGTGTTTGGAATCTCGATAGCCTGCAAGTGGTTCTGCAACCGAAGATCGAAAACTTCGCTCCGAGTTGCATGACGTTCTCGGCGGACAACCAGCGCGTCTGTTTCGGCTTCGTTTTCATTCGCTTTCAAAATTGGGACATCGCCTCTGGCAAGTTGTTGAAAGATTGGCAGCCGCAACGTGGAAACTCGAAAGCGGTGGCGCTGACTCCCGACGGCAAGACGTTGCTCGCCACCGACGGTCAGCAGTTGTTCCACTACGATCCCAACACCGGCAGTCTGCAAAAGACCGAGCCGCTGGCTCCCGGTGGTGGCAGCTACGCTCATGCACGCTTTTCTGCGGACGGCAGCCACGGAGTGTTTGTGAAAAGTCACTCCAGCCTGGATGTCGTCTCCTTGGACAACCCCACGAAAGCGACCAACATCGCTGTCCGTCCGTCACCGAATAACAGCTTTGCGATCTCGGCCAACGGCAAACGAGTCGCAGTGGCGGACTCGTCGAACAAGCAGGTCGTCGTCTGGGACGTCGAAAAGAATCAGCTCATCGACCAATGGCCGGTGGACACCATCGCCGCTCAAACCGTCGCCCTCTCGGCCGACGGCAAGTTCCTGCTGACCTGCGGCTATCACAAAGTGCTGCAACTGTGGGAAATCACTGAGTAGGAAACAGGAGCCCGACGAATCGAAGGAGACGACGAATGATTTGGCGGCTGCCATCATTCGTCGTCTCCTTACATTCGTCGGGCACTTTCCCGGTGAGAACCCGACTCGGAGAGGCTGTGAAAGAATTGGTAGCTGAACTCGCCAGAGTTCAGTTTTCTCGGCGAATTCTGAAGTCTGGCGACTTCAGCTACCAAAAAGTTCACAGCCTCGGAGAGTCAGGCTACGAACTTCACAGACGGTCGCTGAGCTTGTATCGCTCGTCGGTGCGGCGAGTTATTGTGCTGTCACATCATGAATGACGAACCACAAAACGAATTCTCCTCTCCGAATTGGCCACTCTTAACGGCCGATCTCCCCGGCATCGCCGGCACGTTGAAGTCTCAGCCAGAGGACTTTGAGGTCGAGGAGATTCCGGCATACCCACCCAGCGGCGACGGCGAACATCTTTTCTTGTGGATCGAGAAGCGGGGCGTGTCGGCCGATGAATTGACTCGGCATTTATCGCGGACGCTCGATATCTCGCCGGGCGATCTCGGCACGGCTGGACTCAAAGACAAACAAGCGGTGACGCGACAGTTTGTGTCGGTCCCGCGTCGGATCGAGTCACTGTTGCCGTCCCTCAACACCGACAACATTCGTGTGCTGAGCTCGACGCCGCATAAGAACAAGCTCCGCACCGGGCACCTGCACGGCAATCGCTTTCGAGTCCTCGTGCGAGATGTCGTCGAGCCCGATGCTCTGACGAAGGCGAACGCGATTGCCGAGCGGCTCCGTCTCAGCGGTCTGCCGAATTATTTCGGCTCGCAACGCTTCGGCAACAACGGCAGCACGCTGAAGCAAGGCTTGAGTCTGTTGAGCGAAACAGGAGCCTCCAGTGAACCATCTCGAAAGTCGCGTGATCGCCATCGCTCAAGCCGCCAATTCCTGCATCGGCTGGCGTTGTCGGCGGCGCAGTCGTGGCTGTTCAACCAAGTGCTGGCCGAGCGGCTGCGCGATGGATTGCTCGATCGCGTGTTGCTCGGCGATGTGATGCAGGTCTGCGCGACCGGCGGCTTGTTCATCGCGCAGGATCTCGCGGCCGAGCAGCCTCGCTTCGATGCTCAGGAGACCGTCATGACCGGTCCGATGTTCGGCCCGAAGATGAAACCGACGACCGATGAACCGGCGGTTCGCGAGCAACGAGTGCTCGACGCCGCGCAGCTCTCGCCCGACGCCTTCCGCCGTTACGGACATCTGACCGACGGCACGCGCCGCCCGCTGCTCGTCCGGCCGGACGATCTGCAGATCACTTCCACACCGGACGGCCTGCTCTTCGAGTTCGCTCTGCCATCCGGCTGCTACGCGACCGTGTTGCTGCAGGAGTTCATGAAAGCGGACATCGTGACCGACGAGTCATCGCAATCATCTCAGTCGCCGAAGTCGTGAGACTTCGATCCGAACTCTCACGAGTTCGGCTACGCCGTGAATGAAATCCGCAGCGTCCAGCCGCTTCCGAACGACCCCGGATCGGGGATATGCTGTTCGCGCGGCTGATAGGCCGCGTCCTACCGTTTCATCCCCTACTTAGGAGACCTGCCATGAAATTGTCCTCCGTGTTCTGTCTCGCTGGTGCCGTGCTGTTCGCCGGAGTGTTCGCTTCGGCCGAAGACAAGAAGACTGCTGAGAAAACTCCGCCGCTGCTCAAGCACGAGATGAAGTCACTGACCGGCAAGAAAGTCGACCTCGCCAAGTACAACGGCAAGGTGTTGCTGATCACCAATGTCGCCAGCCAATGCGGAGCGACTCCGCAGTACAAGCCGCTCGAAGCGTTGCACGAGAAGTACAACGAAAAAGGCTTGGCCGTCCTCGGCTTCCCCTGCAACCAGTTCGGCAAACAAGAGCCGGGGAGCGATGAAGACGTCGCTCAATTCTGCGAGAAGAACTACGGCGTGAAGTTCGACATGTTTTCAAAAGTTGACGTGAATGGCGACAAGGCCGCCGACCTCTTCAAACAACTCACGTCGAAGGAGAATGCTCCGACGGAAAAAGACGCCGGCCCGGTGAAGTGGAACTTCGAGAAGTTCCTCGTCAGCAAGGAAGGCAAAGTCGTCGCCCGCTTCCGCACCGGTGTGCAGCCGGACGACGCGGAAGTCGTCAAAGCGATTGAAGCCGAGTTGGCGAAGTAGTCATTTCCGATCGCTCGGCTCGGCCGCAACCGTGCGGCCGGGCTTGGTGTTTGCTGCAACCTCATTGAGGATGAATGGCCATGACCGTCGCGACCCGACCGCGAAGTTCGCGAAAGCAGTCGATTTCGCTCGATGCCGTTTCGTGGAGCCAATACGAACGGCTCGGTCGATTGTTTCAAGATCGTCCGTTGCGGATCACCTACGACGATGGAAGGCTGGAAATCATGACGGCGTCAGCCACGCATGAACGACACAGCCGGAAGATCGCGCTGTTGATCCTCGTCTTGGTCGAAGAGTTGGGAATGCAGATCGCCGGCTTCGGTTCGATGACGTTTAAGCAAAAGCCCGCCAGGAAGGGGTTGGAACCAGACGAATGCTTCTGGATTCAAAACGCTGCCGCTGTTCGTTCCAAAAATGAAATCGACTTGGCGACCGATCCACCTCCGGATTTAGTTCTCGAAGTGGAAGTCAATCGCAGCACGCTGGATCGCATGGGAATCTATGTGGCGCTGGGTGTTCCCGAAGTTTGGCGATGTACGACGACCCAAGCTCGCGTGTTCCATTTGGTGGATGGCGAATATGTGGAGGAGTCCCGAAGCGTGGCCTTTCCGTCACTCCACCCGCAGGCAATGTTGTCCTTCGTGCGACGTTATCCTGACCTCGACGACATCGGGTTGATGCGTCAGTTTCGAACATGGGTCCGCAAACAAATCGCCAATGGCTGGCGAGACGGCGGATCAAAGAAGTGAGCAGTGTCTCAGAACGATGCTCGGCGCGGGTTTCCCGACTCCGCCGCTCGCTCGCCCGAAGGTGTCTCGTATGCGATACGTCGTCGCCGCAGTTGTTTCGATCGTGATCCTCGCCAGTGGCGCGGGCTGGTATCGCCAACTGCGTGAGAGCATCAAAGACGATTTTCGCGCCGACTTTCAACGAGCAAAGAACGCCGGAGACTTGCCGCCAGAGATGCAGAACCTCGACTTCGAGACCGTCTGGAAGCGAGGCTTCGGAGGCGAGGTGACTCCCAGCACCATGAGAAAACTCAATATCTCCAGCCTGCTGCGAGGATTCTGGTACGTGTGGGTCATTTTCGTCTGCGGCATCTCGTTCGGAATCGCACATTGGATGAGTCCGCAACCACATCAGCAGGAGTCGCAGCCATGATGATGATCGCACAACGTCGCTTGCTGTTTCTAATCGGGATGAGCGTCGCTGCTCTCATCGCATGGCCGCGCGAGCGGGCTGACTCACAAGACGCACCGACGCCCGATGCCGCGTCCATCGAGTTCTTCACAACGAAAGTGAAGCCGCTGCTGGAGACTCGCTGCTTCGAGTGTCACGGGCCGGAGGCGAAGAAACTCAAAGGCGGATTGAGTCTCGCATCGCGCGCCGACCTGCTGCGTGGCGGCGATTCCGGTGCGGCGATTGTGCCGGGGAAGCCCAGCGAGAGTCTGCTCGTCAAGGCGATCAACTACGTCGATTTCGAGATGCCTCCCAAGTCGCGTCTGCCTGAAGGGGAAGTCGCGATCCTCACCGAATGGGTCAAACGCGGAGCACCGTGGAGCATCGGCAAGGACGATCCCGCTCGCGACCTCAAGCCCGAAGCGTTCCCGCTGGCGGAACGCAAAGCCAAGCATTGGGCCTGGAAGCCGATCGCGCACTTCGAGCCGCCCAAAGTAGGTCAGCCTTTCCAGGCTGACCCAAACGTGAACCCGGCCAAATTTCGCGACTCAGACAACATCGACCAATTCATTCTGGCCAAGCTCGAAGAGCACGGCCTGACTCACGCCCCCGCCGCCGATCGCCGCACGCTGCTGCGCCGAGTTTACTTCGCCCTCATCGGACTCCCGCCAACACCGTCCGAGGCCGACGAATTCGTCGCCGACAAAGCTCCGACGCGCGAGGCACTCGCGCGCGTCGTCGACCGATTGCTCGAATCGCCGCACTTCGGAGAACGCTGGGCGCGGCATTGGCTTGATCTCGTTCGCTACGCCGAGACGCTCGGCCACGAGTTCGATTACCCGCTGCATCACGCGCATCAATACCGCGACTATGTGATCCGATCGCTCAACGCCGACGTGCCGTATGACCGCTTCGTCGTCGAGCACGTTGCGGGGGACTTGTTGCGAGGTGAGAAGGTGAGGAGGGGAGGAGGAGAGGAAGAGAAAGACAAATCCAGCGTGACTTCCTCCTTCCCTCCCCCCTCCTCTCCTCCTCCCCTCCACGCCCGCCTCCACCCGAGCGACGGCTACAACGAATCCCTCATCGCCACCGGCTTCTGGTTCCTCGGTGAGGACAAGCACGCGCCCGTCGATGCCAAAGCCGAACAAGCCGCGCGGATCGACAATCAGCTCGACGTATTCTCGAGGACGTTTCTCGCGCTGACCGTCGCCTGCGCGAGATGCCATGACCACAAGTTCGACGCGATTCGGACGATGGACTACTACGCGCTCGCCGGGTTCATGCAGAGTTCACGGCGGCAGACGGCGTATCTCGATCCGCACGGCAAGATCGACGCGGCCGTCGCGGAGATCAAACGTACGCGCGCTGGCGAGCGGGGCGGCGTCAGCCCCCCGGTGGATCAAGGCAACGCTAAGACAACCGGGGGGCTGACGCCCGCCCGCTCGCCTGACTTCAGCAAGTACCTGCTCGCCGCGTATCAAGTCATGCACGGAACGCCGAAGCCGGAGGACGCGAAAGACGCTCAGAAAGGACAGCGGCCCGACGAACTCTTTGAGGACTTTGAATCTGACACGTTCGCGAAATGGAAAGTCGAAGGCTCGGCATTTGATCGCGGGCCGGCTGCCGGAACGCTGCCGGGACAAATGCCGGTCAGCGGGTTTGAAGGACAGAAACTGTTGAACTCATGGGCGGGCAGCGACGACCACACCGGCAAGCTCACATCGCAACCCTTCTTGATTCGGCATCGCACGATCAAGTTCCTGATCGGCGGCGGCAAGCATCGGGGCGAAACCTGTTTCAATCTGAAAGTCGGCGACAAAGTCGTGCAGACGGCCACCGGCAAAAACAACGAGCGGCTCGAACCGATGGTTTGGGATGTGTCGCCATGGCGAGAGAAAGAGGCCGTGCTGGAAGTCGTCGATTCACGCAAAGGAGGCTGGGGGCACATCAACTTGGATCAGATCGTCTTCAGCGACGCGGGCGACGCTTTGATCACGAAACGTCCGATCGTCACTGTCGCCGGAGAAGCGGACGTGAATGCGATCAGCCTCACGCGAGTCGTACAGCTCCTGCAAAGTGATGAGGTCCGTCAGCCGACGCATCCCTGGTGGTTGTGGCACGAATTCAGTTCCCGTCCGCTCGACGCCAAGCCCGAATCGTTTGCCGCGCGGAAGCGAGAACTCGCAGAACGGTTCGCCGTCGAACAGAAGCGTGCCGAGGAATCGGCCGCGAGGACGGAACTCTTCGAAGACTTTTCGTCAGCAAGATTCGTTGACCTGCAACATCCGGCCGACAGTGGCGTTCGAAATCTCAAATCTCAAATTTCAAATCTCAAATCCCCCTGGTTCGCCACCGGCTGGAGTTTCGGCAACGGCCCGAATGCGGAAGGCATCGCTCACAGCGGCGAACTTTCGCCAAAGCTGCGCGGCGTGTTGCGGTCGCCGACGTTCACGATCACGCAACCGCAAATCCTGTATCGCGTCGCCGGTAAGAACGCGCGCATCCGATTGATCCTCGACGGCTATCAGATGATGGACTTCAGCGGTTTGCTGTTCGGCGGCACGACGTTCGAGATCAACACCGACGGCCAATGGATCTGGCATCGCCAGGCGGGCGACCTGCAAAACCATCTGGGCCGCCGGGCCTACATCGAACTGATCGACGACGGCGACGGCTGGATCGCCTGCGACGAAATCCGCTTCACGAACGGCGGTCCGGAGCCGATCGCGCCGCCGCATTCCAGTCACGCGAAACTGTTGGCCGATCCGTCGATCAAATCAGTGAATGAATTGGCGAAGGCCGTCACGCGACTTGGCGAGCGGGGTGGCGTCAACCCCCCGGTGGATCGATTGCTTGCCGAAACAACCGGGGGGCTGACGCCGCCCCGCTCGCCTGAGTCAGAGGATTCGATTCCCGAACCGATGCGTGCCATCGCCATCTGCGACGGCAACGCGGTGGACGAGCACGTCTTTATTCGCGGCAACCACAAGAACCTCGGCCCGGAGGTCGGCCGCCGGAATCTGGAAGCGCTCGACGGCATCGACCAACCCATTGTCGATCACGAACCGGGGAGCGGCCGATTGCAGTTGGCTCGGCGATTGATCGACGCGAAGTCGAATCCGTTCGTGCCGCGAGTTGCTGTGAATCGCGTCTGGCATCACCTCTTCGGCCGCGGCATCGTCGAGTCGGTCGATAACTTCGGAGTGCTCGGCAAGGAGCCGACGCATCCGGAACTGCTCGATCATCTCGCTGAGACATTCGTCGCCGACGGCTGGTCGTTGAAGCGATTGGTTCGACGCATCGTCCTGACGAACGCTTGGCAGCAGTCGAGCGAACCACCATCGCCGGAGCTGGCCGCGAAGACCAACGAACTCGATCCGCAGAACCTCTGGCTGCACCGCGCCCCGATCCATCGTCTCGAAGGGGAAGCGATTCGTGATTCAATGCTGTTGATCGCCGGACGGCTCGACCGCAAGAGCTTCGGCCCATCGGTGCCAGTCCATCTGACTCCCTTCATGCAGGGCCGAGGCCGACCCGGCAACAGCGGGCCGCTCGACGGCGAAGGGCGGCGCAGCATCTATACGTCGATCAATCGCAACTTCCTGTCGCCGATGATGCTGGCCTTCGACACGCCAATCCCGTTCACGACCATCGGCCGCCGCAACGTCTCAAACGTGCCGGCTCAAGCCCTGATCCTGATGAACGACCCGTTCGTCCTCGACATGTCAAAACGCTGGGCCGAACGAGTTCACAAGGAACAACCTGACCTCACCCCGGAGCAGCGCATCGAGCGACTGTACCTCGACGCCTTCACCCGCTCGCCGACCACCGCCGAACAAGCGGAAGACCTCGCGTTCCTGCAAGAGCAAGCCAAGTCGTACAACCTCCCCGCCGATGGCTGGAGCAAGCACGCTCAAGTCTGGACGGACCTCTGTCATGTGCTGTTCAATGTCAAAGAGTTCGTGTTCGTCAAGTAGAATCTGATCGGCGAGACATCGCCGCACACTGGCAAGGAATGAACCATGAGTTCTTCGGATTTATTAAATGCGGTCTTGCAGCTTCCTCCTGAGGATCGGCGAGAGCTGGTCTATTCTGCGTGGAAGAGTCTCGATGCCGACGATCAGACAGTTGCCGAAATCGAGGACTTGGATTCGACTGCGTTTGCCGACGAGATTGAGCGCCGCTTGGATGAGGCGGTCCAGGATCGCAACTTACTCTGCGATGGTGACGAAGTGCTCCGCGAGGCGCGCAAACTCGTGGGGCAGAAGTCATGTTGAGAACCCACTGGCTCCGAGAAGCGAGGCTTGAACTGCTCGATATCGTTCAGTGGTATGAAGACCAGACCGGCGGATTGGGCGGAGAATTCCTGGACGAGTTGGAGCCAGTTCTGGAAAAGATTCGGAGATCGCCTCGCGATTATCCGAAGTGGGAATACTCTCCACGGCGTCACGACGTGCGGCGGGCCAGTCTCAATCGGTTTCCGCATCGTGTGATGTTTGTGGTCCAGGGTGACGAGGTTTGGATTGCCGCGATTCAACATCCCAGCCGTTCGCCTAAGTACTGGACTCGGAGACTTCGGCAAATCCGACCTCGCAAAGATTCGGAGTGACCATCATGAATCAGCATTGCGGAAGATTTACATTACCACCGGTCAGTCGGCGTGAAATGCTGACGACCTGTGCCAACGGGTTTGGAGCCGTCGCTTTGACGACGCTGCTCGGAGATTCGGCCTTCGGTGCAGAAGCGATTTCAGCCAATGAGAAGAACCCCTTCGTCGCTCGCAAGCCGCATTTCGATGCGAAGGCGAAGAGCGTGATTTTCCTCTACATGGATGGGGGAGTTTCGCAGGTCGACTCGTTCGATCCAAAACCGCGGCTCGATGCGGAGAACGGGAAACCGTTCGCCATGAAGATCGAGAAGACGCAGTTCAACAACATCGGCAACACGCTGGCCAGTCCGTGGAAGTTCAAGCAATACGGCGAGAGCGGTATTCCGGTCAGCGATCTGTTTCCGTTCGTCGCGCAGCACGTCGACAAGCTGGCGGTCGTGAGGTCGCTGACGTCTCAATTTCCGGAGCACACGAACGCGAACTACTTCCTGCACACCGGCCACGGCCAGCAAGGCCGGCCGAGCATGGGGGCCTGGGTTGGCTATGGACTCGGCTCCGAATGCCAGGACTTGCCGGGCTTCGTCGTGTTGAATGGTGGTCTGACTCCGCCCGGTGGTGCCGACAACTTCAACAGCGGCTTCCTGCCAGCGAGCTTTCAAGCCAGCGTGCTCAGCGCGAGCGATCCTCCTGTCGCGAACATCAAACGCGGGGAACCGACGGCGGAGTCACAGCAACGGAAGCTCGACTTGATGCGGCGGCTGGATCGCAAGCTGCTGGAACAGACGGGACCGGTCGATGCGCTCGAATCGGCGATCGCCAATTACGAACTCGCCGCGCGGATGCAGATGGCGGTGCCGCAGTTGATGGACTTGTCGAAGGAGACCGAGGCAACTCAGAAGGCGTATGGCCTGCAAGCGGACTTCGCCAACACGCGGACGTTCGGACGCAGTTGTCTGCTGGCTCGGCGGCTGGTCGAACGGGGCGTGCGGTTTATCGAGCTGACCTGCCCCGGCGGCAATGGCGATCGTTGGGATCAGCATCAGGGTCTCAAAGATGGGCACACCAAGAACGCGCTGTCGGTCGATCAGCCGATCGGGGCGTTGCTGGCCGATCTCGCGCAGCGCGGATTGCTCGACAGCACGCTGATCGTGTGGGCGGGGGAGTTTGGCCGGACTCCATTTGCGCAAGGCAACGACGGACGCGATCACAATCCGTTCGGTTACTCCGTCTGGCTGGCGGGGGGCGGAGCGAAGGGTGGCACGATCTACGGCGCGACCGACGAGTACGGTTACAAGGCCGTCGAGAACAAGCTGGAGATGCACGACCTGCATGCCACGATGCTGCATCTGCTGGGCGTCGATCACACGCAGCAGACCTTTCGCTTCAGCGGCCGAGACATGCGTCTGACCGACGTGCATGGGCACGTCGTGAAAGAGATTCTGGCGTGATACGCGAAGGGGTCGGGAGTCTTTTTCTGGCCGCCGTCTCGCGGACCATGTGCAACGATCAATGTCGGGCGGCCAGAAAAAGACTCCCGACCCCGTACCGCTCACAGCGGAATCCTCAGGCCGTCGTAGGCGAGTTCGACTCCGGCCGGCAGCCGCGCGTTCGTGGTCTCGTAGTCGAGCTTGTGTGAAACGTGCGTGAAGAATGCTCGGCGCGGACGGACTCGTTCGACGACTTCCAGGCTTTGAGCGAGGCCGAAGTGCGTCGGGTGTGGTTTGTCCTGCAGCGCGTCGAGGATCAGCACATCCAGTCCTTCCAGCAACGGCCAGCTTTCATCGGGGACGTGGCTGACGTCGGTGCAAAACGCGATGTCGTTGATCCGAAAGCCGAGGACCGGCAGACGACCGTGCAACAATCGGATCGGCTGCACTCGCTGGCCGAGCACGTTGAACGGATCGAGTCCGATCCGCACGAAATCCAGTTTGGGGATCGCGCCGGGATGCTGGTCTTGGGATGGGGCTTCAAAGGCGTAGCCAAACGATGCGCGCAGTTGCCGTTCGACCGGCTCTTCACAATGCAGTGGAATCGGATGCGGCAATTTCCAACCGCTGGTGCGCAGATCGTCGAGGCCAAAGATGTGATCGGCATGCGAGTGCGTGAAGAGCGCCGCTTCGACCAGGCGAACTCGTTCGCGAACCAGTTGCAGACGCAGTTCGGGCGGCGTGTCGATGACGAACGTACCGCGGGGAGTGTTGACTGCGACTCCAGTGCGCGTGCGATGATTCTTCGGATTCGACGACGTGCAGACCGGACAATCGCAGCCGATCATCGGCACGCCGACACTCGTGCCGGTTCCCAGCAAGATGAATTCACCGCGTGAAGTCTCGGATGTCGGCATGGCACGCGGAGTCTAGGGCGTGCTCAAGAGCAGTTGAAGACTCTACGGGTTCGCTCGTCGCCATCCGTGTGAAAACGGGTTCGTGAGCCGCGGGGCGCTAGCCGCGGGTCGATGAACTCAACCCGCGGCTAGCGCCGCAGATCGCAATTGACCTGTCAGTAAGAGCAACAATCCCCACGGATGGCATGGCTATACCTCGGATAAAGCAGAGTCCCTTGCCTTGCATCCGTGGTATTGCCATGCCATCCGTGGGGATCTTCGACCAAAGAAGCACTTTCACAACGGCAGCAGCGGCTCTGGTGATCGATCAATTCTGAGTTGTGGCACTAGCGCCTTGCGGCTCACAGGACGCTCGCTTGTCACGGATTGGTCGCGTCCGCCGCCGGGATCGGCGGCCAGTTGTCTTCGATCGTCAGGCCAGAGATTGTGGCGGCGGCCTTCCAGGCATCGCCCAAGGATTTGAGCCGTTCCAGGCGGGCTTGTCGCAGGGAGCGTTGCAGTTCCAGGACCATCAGCGGCGACAGGTTTCGCCGCTGGTCTTCGGTGGCGATGTTCTGGGCCTGTTCGGCTTTGCCGACGACGGCCTGATATTTCTCGGCGCGCTTGCGAGCGGCGGCGAATTCGCGCAACGCGGTGGCGACTCGATCGGTCAGGTCGTTCTCGACGCGGCTGACTTCCTGCATGGCGGCGCACAGTTCCGCTTCGGTCGCGCGGATGTTGCCTTGGTTCTTGTTCCAGAGCGGGATCGACGCGCTCACACCCAGCGTGTAATCGTTGGAGAAGTTTTGGTTCTGGCGGACGTAGCCGCCGTTGACGCTGAGGTTTGGAATCGGCTCGGCCTTCGCTCGTTGGACCACGAACTTGGCCTTCTCGACGGCCCACTGAGCCTGCTGAATTTCCGGATGCACGCTGAGCACATACAGCGGCGTGCTCTCGGCGTCGTAGTTGGGGAAGGAATAATCCTCGAAGCGGCCCGCGACTTTCGTGATCGACAGGCGATGGATTCCCAGCAACGCGGCCAGCCGTTTGTACGCCGCCGCTTTCTCCGCTTGAGTGGACTCGACATCGGCCTCGTAACGGAGCAACTCCGCTTCGACCGGCAACACGTCGATATCGGCGAGTTGCTTGGCATCGTCGCGCAGACTGCGGACGGTCTGGGTGATGTCGCGGCCGTAGCGGCGGATTTCACACAACATCCGCAGTCGTTCTTGCAACGCCAGCACGTCGAAATACGCCGCGCGAATCTCGGACAGCATCGCGTAACGCTCGGCCATCACGCCCCAACTGGCTTGCTCGACTTCCCGCTCGGCGGCGGCGCGGCTGAGCTTCAGCTTGCGGCCCATCACGAGTTCTTGCGTGACCAGCGGCAGCGTGTTGACGCCCGATGAGCCCATCTTGTCGCCCAGTTCATCCCACGTCAGTGCGACCAACGGATTGGGATACAGCCCGGCTTGATACGCTCGCCCGCGTGCGGCTTCGACACCGAACGAGACCTTGGCGAGCCGCGGATTCTGCTCCAGGCCAAGCGCCACCAAAGCGTCGAGCGTCATGCCGGTAGTTGCCGCATCAACGGGATCGTCGCAGGGATCAACCGCCTTGATCCGTCGCGAATCGGCGGGAACCTCCAGGACTTCTTCGTAGGGAACTGCTGACTTCTGAAACGTGCCCGACACCGGCATGACCAACGGTTTCGGCGTGGCCGCTTCGTGGACGGCGTGCCTCACCGCGGAAGGCTGTGCAACGGCACCGCTGGCCGTGCGACTTGGTTCCGACGCAGCGACCGCCATCTTGGGCTTGGAACTGCGCCAAAGCTTCGGCCATTCGGCTCGCGCCCCAACCGGAGCGGCAAGAAACGCCAGTGCCAGTCCCGCCGCTGCGAGTCGTCTCGCGTGAAAATGATTTTCCATGATCGCCCCTCCTTGGGCGGCCGCGCAGAGCGGCTGATCGGTTATTCGGACCGTGGCTTGGCGGAGCTTGCGAAACAATTTCGCAAGCTTCACCGCCCAGCACAGTCCACTCAAATTGACGCTCGTTTGTTACGTGTCTGTCTTCTTCGAGTCCTTGGCCGGAGCTTCCTCTTCAATGGCCGGCGGTTCTTTGCCTTCTTTGGCTCGGTACTGAGCCGCGAACTTCTCCTGCAACTTCGGGTCGCAAATGAAGCACTGCGATTGAGCACGTTCGTGCTTGTCGCACCAGTCACCCTTGGCCTTGAAGGCGGCGGCAACTTTCGAGTTGCACATGCTGCACTCGCCTTCGGGAACGCCATGCTCACCGCACCACCAGCCGGAATGGTCGTGATCCTTCTTGCCGTCCTTGCTGTGATCGTGGCCATCGCCTTCGTGATGGTCGCCGTCTTTGTGGTCGTGGCCGTCGGTTTTGGCGACTTCCTTCACCGGTGGCGCAGCCGATTCACCGCAGCCGTTCGCCGCGAACATCACTGCCGCGAGCAAGCCGCAAGCTGACCAAAGTTTTCGTGTCGTCATCTCAAGTTCTCCTTAATGAAACAGGGGGTAGATTGGGCACTCTTGCCCGACTGAGAAACAGGACGGGCAAGAGTGCCCGTCCTACGTTCAAACATGAGTGAGTTCCTTTTCAGCGGGATGCTCACTGGCACTGACTCCGACCAGCGGCGAATCGCCCTCTTCGTGCTCGACCAACAGGCCCAGCATCGGAGCCGTCACCGACTCGGACATGTGGAACCAGCGGATCAGCGCCCATTGAATTGCGTGAGCGATGGCATCAAAGAACAGATACAGCACGCGGAGCACGAGCAGCGACATGGCCATCGCGCCGATGACTCCGCCGATGACGACGGTCGCCAGCGGGCGTTGCACTTCGGCTCCTTGGCCGGTCGAAAGGGCCATCGGCAGGAAGCCGAAGCTGGCCACGAGCGTCGTCATCAACACGGGACGCAAGCGCGTGATCGCCGCTTGGCGCACGGCATCGTGAATCTTCATGCCTGTGCGACGGAGCTGCCGGACGTAGCTGACGAGAATCATGTCATCCAGCACGGCCACGCCGGACAGCGCGATGAAGCCAATCGCCGCCGAGATCGAGAACGGCATGTCGCGCAGCCACAGCGCGATGATGCCGCCCACCCAGCCGAAGGGCACGCCGGTGAAAACTTGCAACGAGTCGATGATGTTGTGATAGGTGAAAAACAGCAGCGTGAAAATCATGGCAATCGCGACCGGAATCACGATCAGCAGCCGATTGCGGGCGCGT
>CAMDPX010000077.1 GCA_945905295.1 Planctomyces sp. SH-PL62
GTGTATTCGTCGCAGAACCGGGGGCTGACGCCGCCCCGCTCGCCTATATCAATCGTCGCCGCTCGCGAATCTGAACAAGGACCACATCCCATGCGCATGTTTCTCGCCGCCGAATGGCAAGACCGAGCTGCTGTCACGAACGTCACGAATCCGTTCAACGGCGAATTCATCGACACAGTCCCGCGCGGCACGGCCGCTGATGTGGACACTGCAATCGCAACGCTCGTCGAGGGTGCGAAGCTGATGCGCAAGATGCCGAGCGCGGAGCGATGCCGAATTCTGCGAACGGCTGCCGAACGAATTCGGCAAAGAACGGAAGAGTTCGCCCGCACGATCACGCTGGAAGAGGGCAAAATCCTGGCCGAAAGCCGGCTGGAAGTCAGCCGCGGCTGCGAGACGCTGGAAGTCTCGGCCGAGGAAGCCAAACGCATCACCGGTGAAGTTCTGCCGCTCGATGCTGCACCCGGCGGCGTGGGGAAGTTCGGGTTCACTCTCCGTGTGCCGTGCGGGATCGTCGCAGCGATCACGCCGTTCAACTTCCCTCTGAATCTGGTGACTCACAAAGTTGGCCCGGCTCTCGCGGCAGGGAACGCGGTGCTCATCAAGCCGGCGGGAGATACGCCGCTCACCGCGCTGAAGTTGGTCGAAGTGTTGCTGGAAGCGGGACTGCCGCCGCAAGCGATCGCCTGCATCACGGGACCGGGCAGCGAACTCGGACGAGCAATCTGCACCGATCGCCGCGTTCGCAAGATCAGCTTCACCGGCAGCTACGAAGTCGGTACCGAGATCTGCGGTATGGCGGGCGTGAAGCGAGTCACGATGGAACTCGGCAGCAATAGCCCGGTGATCGTGATGGATGACGCGGACTTCGATCGCGCCGCGCAGTTGGTCGCCATGTCGGGCTTCGCGAATGCCGGGCAAGTTTGCATCTCGGCACAACGCATCCTGACCCCGCGCGGTCGCACGGGAGATTTCTTGGACGCGCTCAAACCGCGCGTCGAGTCGCTGACGACCGGCGATCCATTGAATGAAGCGACCAAGATGGGACCGATGGTCCGCGAGGCCGATGCCATCCGCGTCGAGTCGTGGGTTCGCGAGGCGACGGCCGCCGGCGCAACGCTCGTGACGGGAGGGACTCGGCGAGGCACGATGCACGCGCCGACGATTCTGGCCAACGTCTCGCCGACTCAGCGAGTGAGCTGCGATGAACTCTTCGGGCCGGCGGTCGCAGTGACGCCGTTCACCGATTTCGACGAGGCCCTCACGCTGGCCAACGGCACGAACTACGGCCTGTCGGCCAGCATCTTCACGCGCGACCTGGATCGTGCGCTGCGGTTCGCTCGCGAGGTGGATGCCGGCAATCTGCACATCAACTGGGGGACGCAGTGGCGAGCCGACTTCATGCCTTACGGCGGCTTGAAAGACAGCGGCACGGGCAAAGAAGGTCCACGCTATGCCATTCGCGAAATGACCGAAGAGAAGATGGTCGTGATTCACAGTTCATGACGGATTTCGCTCGATCAACACGACAACATTGGATCAGCGCGGAACGCGCTAGCGTCCGGTTCTGGATTTTGGAACCGGACGCTAGCGCGTTCCGGCTCATATCGCGCGCTGCTCGATCAAAACGACGGCATCGGCCGAGATCGCCTTTTGTTTGCCGATCGGGCCGACCTTCTCGCCGGTCTTCGCTTTGACGTTCACTTGGCTGCGGTCGAGACCGAGCAACTCGGCAACACGCGCGGCAATGACCGGCTTGAACGCAGAGAGCTTGGGACGCTCTGCGTGAATCGTGCAGTCCAGGTTGACGATCTTCCAACCGAGTTCATCGAGCTTGCTCAACGCCGCTTGCACGAAGATCGCCGAGTCGGCGTTGGCCCAGCGCTGGTCGGTGTTCGGAAATAGCTCGCCGATGTCTCCGAGCGCAGCGGCACCCAGCAGAGCGTCAGTGATTGCGTGCAGCAGCACATCGGCGTCGCTGTGGCCGTCGAGACCGAGATCATGCTCGATGCGCACCCCGCCGAGGATCAGCGGCCGGCCAAGCACCAAGCGATGCGTGTCGTGTCCCAAACCGACTCGAAATGACATGTTTCATTCTCCAAGTGACCAACCATGAAACAATCAGGCGAGCGGGGCGGCGTCAGCCCCCCGGTACGTTCATCGCGGAACCGGGGGGCTGACGCCGCCCCGCTCGCCTGAAGCGTTCACGGATGCCATGCGAGGTATAGTTCGCTTGCAAAGGTGACTCAACGGGCGGGGCGCGGCATAATCCTCCGCCTCTCAAACCAAGGAGCATTCTCATGGCGAAGACTTATCGAGTCGGCATCATCGGTCGCACGGGCAAAGGGGATTACGGACACGGCGTGGACGTGGCCATCTCGAAGGTGCCCAATGTCGAGATTGTGGCGCTGGCGGATGAAAACGAAGCGGGCCGAGCGGCGGCGGCGAAGCGGACCAATCCCAAGACGACTTATGCCGACTTCCACGAGATGTTCGCCAAGGAAAAGCTGGACATCGTCGCAATCTGTCCGCGCTGGATCGACCAGCATCACGACATGATCGTCGCGGCGGCCGAACACAGTTGCCACGTCTACATGGAGAAGCCGTTCTGCCGAACGCTCGCCGAATGTGATGACGCGATCCGGCAATTGGAGATGCGGCATCTCAAGCTGGCGATCGCGCACATCAGCCAGTGGTCGCCGGTGCTCGATATGGCCAAGGCTCTGGTTCATTCCGGTGAGATTGGCGACGTGATCGAATTGCGCGGCCGAGGGAAAGAAGACGCTCGCGGTGGCGGCGAGGATTTGTGGGTGCTTGGCTCGCACATCTTCGGGCTGATGCGGGCATTCGCCGGCAACGCGACAAGCTGCTTCGCGACTGTCATGCAGCAGAAGCACAAAGTGGCGAAGGCCGATGTCGCCGAGGGCAAAGAAGGAATCGGTCCGCTCGCCGGAGATGCTGTCGATGCGACGTACTCGTTCGCCAATGGTGTGACCGGTTTCATGGCATCACATCGAGGCATGGCGGGGAGTCCGACGCGGTTCGCATTGCAAATCTTCGGCAGCAAGGGAATCCTCGAAACGGAAAGCGGCTTCGGCGCGAAGACGCACATTCTGCGTGACAGCAGTTGGTCGCCGGGACGCACGAGCAAGAAATGGGAACCGGTTTCGTCCGCCGGAATCGGCAAGCCGGAGCCTCGGCAAGATTTGACTTACGAAGGGGGACACATCGCTGCGATCACCGACTTGATCGACTGCATCGAGAAGGACCGGCAGACGAGATGCTCGGCGGCGGACTCGCGTGCGATTATCGAGATGATCGCCGCCGTCTTCGAATCACATCGCGTCGGCGGGCCGGTCGAGTTGCCGCTGAAGACGCGAGTGAATCCGCTGACGTTGCTTTAAGCATTGGTCCCATGGCTGGCGAGAAGTTCGATTCGATTTGAGTTGAGTTTACTGCTATGGGTGGCACGTCCCTGACCATCGGGAAGGGCGTGGTTTTCAGAGTTGATTGCGATCCCTACGCCCTTCCCGATGGTCAGGGACGTGCCACCCAAATTCACAAATTAGGCAGCCGTAGCAATGATCTTCCGGCGCTTGTGCCACATGCAGGTCGCTCGGACAATCTTTTTGTTGTAGACACGAGTCATTTTCAAAGTGGAGTTTTGCCATGCGAAGACTATGGGTGTGTTTGGCGGCGGCAGGCTTGTTGGGTTGTGATGACTTCGACAAGGCGATGGATGGCCCAGGTCGAGAAAAGGTGGTGGCCCCAGGTGGAATGGCAACGGGCGGCGATATTTCTGACGTGGCGAATGCCGGTCGAGCAGCTCCTGCCGTGAATCCCCAGCCTGCCGCGAATCCGCCGTCTGATGCGAATGCGACGGCCGTGCCTGAGCAGCCGGCTGCGAAACCGAGCGGTTCGATCATCGGCAAGACGACCGGCAAGATCGTGGACCTGGCCGAAGCCAAGAAGAATCCGAAGATGGTCGAAGTCGACAACAAGATCACTGGCAGCGATCCGCTGACGGCGTCATTCGGCGCGTACGTTTCGATTACATCAAAAGCAACCGCTCTCAACTTCAAGCATCAAATGGATATCTTGAAGGCCACGAACGACGACAAGTATCCGACGTTCAAAGAAGCGGAGAAGCTGATGAAGCAACTCCACATCGAATTGAATGCGTTGCCCCCCTACCAGTTGTATGCCTACGACGCGAAGACCGGCGGACTCGTCACGCTGGAAGATAAGGCGGAGAAGATTCGGCTCTACAAGCTCAACAACATTCCGCTGGAGGATGCGGACAAGCCGTTCGATGCGCCGTGACTCCAAGGTTGGCGGCAACACGAGATTCAAGTCCTCGCAACCGGGCCTTACTGATGAGCTTTCCCGCGACACGGCATTCCCTGATTCAGCGGCTGGCGGTGACCGGGGCCGAAGAGGATTGGCGTCAATTCCTGGAAGACTATTGGCAGCCGGTCTGCCGGTTCGCGGCCAATTGGGGACGGCTGCGGTTTGAGGATGCGGAGGATGTCGGATCGGCGACGTTTCAAGTGGTGCTGGCCGGGAACTTGTTGCAGCGCTGGTTGCAGCAGCCGACCGCGAAGCTGCGGACGTTGTTGTGTGCGGTGGTCCGCAAGGTGCTCGCCAACCGCGAGCGAGTGGACATCGGCCGCCAACGGTTGCTCCGCGAGAACCGCGAACTGCTGCAAGAGTTGATGGCCGTCGCGTTCGATGGAGACGAACCGACGTCGTCCGAACCGCAAGATGCGTTCTATGCCGCATGGGCCGAGGAATTGATCACCGGCACACTCCGCACGTTGCACGCGGAGTTATTGGAATCAGGCCGAGCCGATCAATTCCGTGTCCTGTTCGGTCGCGTGTGCGAGGGCCTGACCACCGCGGAAGTCGCCGACTGCCTGGGCTTGCCGGCCACGACGGTCGAGAACCATTTCAAGCGCACCAAACAACGCTTGACCGATCTGTTGGAGCAAGCGACTCGGCGGCATGTCGCACGGTAATGTCCTGTCGAAGACGTTGACGCGGAGTTCCAAAACGAATGGCACCGCTTGGGCGAGTTGCTCGCTCGGCACGGCGGCCTCGATGGAATGCTCCGGCAAACATTCGATCGCGATGAGGGCATCACCCTGCGCCCACGAGGTTCCGCATTCATGCAATCGGTGCTCAAGACGCTGACCGAGGATCACCGCCAGTGATCCTCCTGGGACGAACTCCTGCCTCTGCCTTAGCTCCAACGGCGCAAAACTCGAAAGCCCAGCGCGCTAGCCCTGGGAAACGATCACATCCGAGAACCAAAACGCCCAACGTGCCATGACCTCAACGAAGCCCGAGCGATGTTGAGCGTTCCCAGAGCAGTCGCCTTAGGCTTTCGAGTCGCGCCGCCTTGCGGTTGAACCGAACGCGGCTTTCTGACCAGCGCCGCACAAGAGCGTCAGTTGATCGCCGCCGCTTCGCGGCAGCTCGGCCATTGGCCACGCATAAAAAAAGCCGCCACCTTGCGGTTGCGGCTCGGTTGCCCCGTAAGGCAGTGCCTGCGAATGTTTTGTCTTGTTGCGAAAAAATCACAGGTAGTGAGGCCATGCAATCCGACTGCTGAGTTGCGGATTCGATTCGCCGCCGTAGGATTTCGTCTCAGTTGACAAAAAAACCGCAGGTCGTTTGTGCGAGCTGCGGCGGTCGCCCGAAGGCGGTGCCTGCGATTTTTATCTTGTTGCGTAAAACCACAGGTCAGGGTTGGTTACACCCGCGAGCATCGTAGCCAGCCGAAAACGCTGGTCAAGCAAAGCGGAGGACATGATGACGGTCTCCTTTGGTTTGGACGTCGGCTCGAATTCGTTGGGTTCCGCTTGGATCGATCATCAGACCGGCGAGATTACCGTCGGCTTGAGCATCTTCCCGGCGGGTGTTGATGAGTCCGACGAGAAACGTGGCGATCCAAAGAACGCCAAGCGTCGAATGGTGCGGCGGGCGCGGATCACGCTTGCGCGACGCGCACAGCGGAAGCGGTTGCTGCGGCTGAAACTCATTTCTGTCGGACTGCTGCCTTCGGATGCTGATGAGTTCAAAACGCTGTTGCAGGAAACTGATCCCTGGTTGCTGCGCGGCAAAGGGCTGACACAGCAACTGACGCCTCACCAGTTCGGGCGAGTCCTGCTGCACTTGGCTCAACGCCGGGGAGCGATGGGCTTTGATGCGGACGTCGGCGACACAGGAGCCGTCAAGAAGGCGATCGTCGATCTCCAATTGAAAATGTTGGAGCGATTTGGTTCGGCGCAATCACGCAAAACCGAACAAGAGTTGCGCGGCAACATTGAGTCGCTCAGCAAAAAGAAGAGCCGGACGGACCAAGAAGACTCGGAACTCGACAAGGCACAAGAAGAGCTTTCAAAGCTCTGCAAGTCCCTCCTGCAAGACAACACCGTGACTTTCGGACGCTTCATCGCGGACCTTCGAGACGAGCGGCGAACACCGATCACGACGAAGGACAACCGAAAGCACAAGAACGGCCCGCGTGAATGGCGACAAGCGGTGCGCAACAAGGCTGGGGAATTTAAGTTTCATGCGGATCGCGCGATGATCCGTGACGAGTTCACCAAACTTTGGGACGCGCAGAAACGTCTTGGCGGATCGTTGGCCGCGATGCTCACCGATGATTTGCGTCTCGCCCTGGACGACGAAACTCGCAACTCCGATTGGCGACACAAGGGCCTGCTATTCGGCCAGCGAATGCAGACGTGGGACTTGGGCACGCTCGGCCGTTGCGTTCTGGAGCCGACCGAGCGATGCGCACCGCACGCGGACATGGACGCTTCGCGGTACTTGGTGGTCGAGACAGTCAACAATCTCAAGATCATCGAGCGGGGGCAACCGCGATCACTCACGCCAGCGGAACGAAGCAAGATCAAGGACTATTTGAGCGGGCCTCTTGGGGTGGTCACGAAGGGCAAGCAGAAGGGGCAATCCAAGAGAACAGTCACGGTTTCCGATCTGCGCGACCTGATGGATTGGGGGATTGCCAGAACATCGCCTTTTCACTTCAACATCGAATCGGACGAAGAGCGTCTGATTAACACCGACTGGTTCAGCCGTGAGATCATCCACGGTGCCGTCACGCCTGAGAAATGGGAGCAACTCCCAGAGCGTTCGCGCGAGGGGATCAACCGTGCGATTCTGAAGCACGATCCCGATGACGAGAAACACGCGGCCAAACTCAAGGCGTTGGTGATGCAGGAGTGGGCCGGACTCAGTGAAGCACAGGCCGACGTGCTCGTTGCCGTCTGGAAGAAGCGACCTCGGCCCGACGCCAATCGACTGAGCATGAGCCGCCGTGCGGTGCGCAAACTTCTGACTGTGATGGATCGGGACGAACCGTGGCCGGACGAGAAGAATCCCGGTCAAACGAGATGGCTCGATCAGAACACGGCACGACGACTGTTGGCAAAGGATGCAGCGGCGGTCGAACAACCCGTGAAAATCGCGACCAATAACACAGAAAATGCGGTCGATGAGCAGAACCATCACCCCAAGCACAAGCCAACGCTCTCCGACGAAGCCGCCGAGGGATTCGGTCGAGAACTGGAAACTGAGACTCGGACACGCAAGGCGTTCGTGAGAGCAATGCGCAACCGAGGCGTCGAGCCGGATGGTCACCCAAATTCAGATTACTTCCGTGTGCTCAGAGCGTGGGAAAAAGCAAAAGATGATCGAGTCAAAAACAATCCCAAGCTGGCAGCCAAGTTGGAGGCCGATCGCGTGGCCGCGCAGGCCGGCGAGATCAAAGTCAAGCTACAGCGATACGCATCGGGAACCAAAGGGGCGACGGCGCGAGACCGGCATTACATCAAGAAACACCTTCTCAAGAAAAATAAGGAGTTGGTCTACGACCCCGATGGTCTGCCGCTGCACGAACCGCCGCCAGCACCGCTCATCAGCAATCCGGTGGTCCGCAAGGCCATCCACGAAGTTCGCCGGCACATCGTCGAGTTCTTAACCAACCTCGGTCGCAAGCCCGACGAGATCCATGTCGAACTTTCCCGCGAAGCCAAGATGGGCAAGGTCGATGCCGACCGGTTGCTCTTCAGGAACCGACTACGCAACCGCATTCGCAACGACATCATCAACGAGTTTAATCTCAGTGCGTGCAGTTCCACGCAGCAACGCGCGGCCGTCGAGCGCGTTGTGCTCGCAGTGCAGCAAAATGGCGTTTGCCCATTGTGCGGAAACCAGACGATCAAGACCCATCTCACACCACGCATGGCGGCAAACCCGAACGGCGGGGAATGCGAAGTGGCTCACATCGTTCCTAAAGGAAGCGGCGGCCACAATGGACTCGGAAACGTTGTTCTTGCCCACAGAGAATGCAACCGCAATATGGCTCGTCGCACGCCGCGCGAATTCTGGAACGGGACACTCAAGGGCAAATTTGAAGAAGGCATCTCATGGATCGAGAAACTCTTCGGTGAGATCGACCGGCCGAAGTTTTCAGAAATCAAGAACGCGACGGGCAACGCGCTATGGCTGTGCTATTTCAACCGACGCGATGACCTGTTCAAGATCGAGCAGTTCAAAAAGAACGTCAAAGACATTCAGGAAATGACGGCGCGGCAAGGTGCGGCGACCAAGTACGCCGCGCGGCAGGTGATGACGTACCTCGCCGATGCGCTCTTTGACGGCAAGGGATTGCCCGAACGCAGCACCGGCTCCGAACAGAATCCGGAAAGACGGCGCATCTTTGCCAACGACGGCCTTTGGACCAGTCGATTGCGACGCGAATGGGGACTTTTCTTCGACCGTCACGGCGGCAAAGCCCACGGGCTGACCAGCGAACAAGAGCACGAGCGCAAAGAGAAAAATCGTGGCGATCATCGCCATCACGCGATTGACGCCATCGTGATCGCGCTTTGCACGGAGCAAGTGCGAAGGGCCTGGGACGCCCGCGAGCAGCAGGCGGATCAAGCTGGCATCAACACGGCTGACGAAGAAGCGATGGACAAATTCCGTGAGCAACACCGACTCGATTTGCCCTCACCGTTCAAAAGCCGCCAGCAGCTTCGCGACGCCATACAACGAGCGGTGTTCGGTGAAGGAACACTCGAACGCCCCGTCGCACATCGGCCGGTGAAACGCAAACTGATCGGTGCGTTACATAAGGAAATACTGTTCGGCCCCGTTGTCGATAAGGCCGGGCGGCTCACTGAAAACTATACGGACAGAAAAAGCGTCCTGGAACTTACGCCCAACCACTTACGAGTTCCGGCCGGATGGGACGAACTTTCAGAGAAGCTTGACGACGATTCGACTCCCGAACGAGAGAAACGAACGATTCGCAAGAAGCTTGCATCCATGTCGGATCCTTCACCCAACAAGTCTGGAATCGTTCGAGACCGTACCTTGCGTGACCGATTCCGAAAGTGCTTACGCAGTGTGAACCTCGATCTTGGAGTGTTCGATCCCAAGAAGAATGTCGTCAGAGGTGGATTCACGACCACACAATTGACGAAGGCAATGGATGCTGGGGCAATCAAGCAAAAATCCGGAGTTCCGATTTATTCCTTCGTGCTTCTCCGAACTATGGGCGATGCTGTCATCACCTCAAGATGGGCAACGGACTACAAGACCGGGCAGCGTTACAAGGTCTACGACGCCAACACGGGAAAAGGCGACGCCGCTGCCGCAAGAGCATACGACGGCCGCAACAACCACCACATTGAAATTCGTGTCGCCAAGAACAAGAAAGGAGATGAAGTTTGGACTGGCGAAGTCGTCACTGGATATCAAGCCGCACAGCGGAAATTAGCGAAGCTACGCGCCTTCAAAGATGCTGGAATCCCAAAGCTCAAGGTGCTCCGCAAACTTTCGAAAGTCGAGCGGGCGAAGTTCAAAACGGAGCTACGCCGAATCGAGAAGGCTCACCCCATCGTTGACCGCTCTGATAACGATGAGAAGGGCGGCAAATTCGTGATGAGCCTTTGCGAAGGCGAGACCCTGAAGATGAAGCACAAGAAGAGCGGCGAAGTCGGCTATTTCGTCGTTGCCGAACTCGTCAAGAACAAGAAGCAAATTGTTTTGGTTCCGCACTGGGACGCCCGAAAAGCATCAAAGCGAAAGGACGCTGAAGGCAAAGAAGTTCCCGACTCCATGAGAGACGAGTTCATGGCCACTCTCACCGACCTGAAAGAGTTGTCTCCCCCCGATCATCCTCACGCCGTCAAAGTCCGAGTCAGCGCGCTTGGCGAAATGGTCGTTATCAATGACTGAGAATTTTGGTGCAATCTTGAAAAACGGCCGATAGGCTGCTGACCGTTCTTAGCGCGTGCATCAGGCGGATGGCGCGAATCGCAGACACGGAGGTGACTGGTTCCGTTGAACGAACGGAGGTCGCCCGTGATCAAACGCACGATTGAGATTTCACGCGAGCCGGCGCACTTGTCATTGCGGCTTGGGCAGTTGGTCTTGGAACGGGAGCACCAGCCGGTCTCCACGATTCCTTGCGAAGACTTGGGGATGGTCGTCGTCGATCACTCGCAGGTCTCGTACACGCATTCGGCGTTGGTGGCGCTGGTTGAGCATGATGCCGTGGTGGTCGTCTGCGGCAAGAATCATCTTCCCGCCGGGTTGCTGTTGCCGATGACGGATCACTCCGAAGTGGTCTGGCGGCTGCACGATCAAATCGCCGTGTCGAAGCCGCTGCGAAAACAACTCTGGCGGCAAATCGTGCAGGCGAAAATTCGCGCTCAGGCCAACAACCTGCCGGCGAGCAGTCCCGAACGGACACGACTCTTGGAGTTGGCTCGGACCGTGCGGTCGGGCGATGTCACAAACCACGAGGCGCAGGCGGCTCGCGTATTCTGGACGGCGTGGTTGCCTGATGATGAGCCGACTCGGCAGCGGTCCCCGTTTCGCCGCAACGCGGATGGCGAAGACGAAATCAACATTCTGTTGAACTACGGCTATTCGATCCTGCGAGCCTCCGTCGCGCGCGCCATCGTCATGGCCGGGCTGCATCCCGCGTTCGGATTACAGCACTGCAACCGCAGCAATCTGTTCTGCTTGGCCGACGATTTGATGGAGCCGTTGCGCCCGCTCGTGGACGCGCGCGTGCGAGAACTCGTGCGACTCAGCCAAACGGAGTTATCGCCGATCACGAAAGCGGCGCTGCTGCAATTGCTGACTCAAGAAGCAACCACCGGCGGCGAAGCGGGGCCGTTGATGGTGACATTGCACCGCTACGTCGCCTCGCTGGTGAAGTGCTACGCCGGCGAGAGCGAGCAATTGGAAATCCCGGAATACATCCCCGCGCCGTTTGATCCGAAGTCTGTCGAAGCGGCCTCGCCTTCAACAAACCGCTCGTGGGCCGCGTCGCGCCGCCGCTCACGAGCGGAGACCGTCGCCAGCGAACTCGCGAACCGGCCGTTCTGATAAGAGGAGTCCGGCGTAGCCACGTTCGCCAGAACGTGGGTGCGTTGCTGGCTCGCCCACGTTCTGGCGAACGTGGCTACCGTCTTGAAACCGCCTCTTCGTGATTCCTGATTCCGTTCAACTTTGAGCAACCATCATGCAACTCAGCGGGTATCGTTCCATGTGGGTCGTCACGATGTTTGATTTGCCGACCGATACGAAGGAGTCACGCCGTGACTACGCGCACTTTCGCAAGATGCTGTTGGAAGACGGCTTCACTCAGACGCAGTATTCGATCTACAGCCGGCACTGCGCCAGCGAAGAAAATGCCGCCGTCCACATTCAGCGTGTGGAGCGGAACGTGCCGCCGGACGGTGAGGTCAGAATCCTCACCGTCACGGATCGGCAGTTCGAACGCATGCGCATCTTTTGGGGAAAAATGCGCATGTCGCCCTCAGAGGCACCGCAGCAACTCGAACTTTTCTGAACTCAGTTGCCCACAAGTCCGGCTCGACTCAGCGGTTCAGCCGAGAAAAGTGTAACCAACCCTGACCTGAGAGCAGTCCGCAACGGTGCGAGTCGGGAGCCTTAGCGACCACGAGTGTAACCAACCCTGACCTGACCCTCCCCCTGATTTGTGGACAGTGAATTTAGCCAGACATGGCTCCGGCAGCGCGGCGAGTTTCGTAATCTGCTGGGGAGAGATAGTCCAGCGTCGAGTGGCGGCGATGCTGGTTGTAGAAGACTGCGATGTATTCGACGATGACTTCTTCGGCCTCGTCGCGGGTTGTGAAGCGGTGATGTTGCAGCAGTTCTTGGGACAAGGTGCCGAAGAAGCTTTCCATGACGGCGTTGTCCCAGCAGTTTCCCTTGCGGCTCATGCTGCAAACGATGCCGTGGCTGGCGAGCAGGTTTTGAAAGTCGTGGCAGGCGTATTGGCTGCCACGGTCGCTGTGATGCAGCAGGCCGGGTTGCGGTCGTCGTGCCGCCAGCGCCATCTTCAGAGCGGTGATGACCAATTCGCTGGTTCGTTTGTTGCCTAGCGACCAACCCACCACGCGTCGTGAGAAGAGGTCCAAAACCGCGACCAGATATAGCCAGCCTTCCGTGTTCGGAATGGCCATGATGTCGTTGACCCAGGCTTGATTCGGCCGTGAAGGTTCAAACTTTCGATCCAACAAGTTCTCGGCCACGGGCAGGGTGTGATTCGAGTCGGTCGTGAGTTGGAATTTGCGTCGAATCGTGGCTTGCAGTCCATCTCGTCGCATGATCTTCGCCACCGTTTTTTGGCAGCACGGGATTCCGCGCGCCACAAGTTCGGCGTGGACTCGCGGGCTTCCGTAGGTGCCTCGGCTTTTCTCAAAGATGTCCATGATCTGCCGGTGTAACTCGCCACGTCGTTGCGTCCATTGGTTCGGCGGTCGAGTTCGCCACGCGTAGAACCCGCTCGGAGACACTCCCAGGACGCGACACATCGCGGCCACTGGCCAACTCCGACGATGTTCCTGAATGAAGCCGAACCGTTGGACTGCGTCCCGCTGAAGTAAGCCATCACCGGCACGCAGGATGGCCGAATCCATTCTCAATCGGTGAAGTTCTTGGTGAAGGTCGTGCATGGTCACGGTCTCTTGCTTCGGAAGCCGCCGGAAGGTGGATCGAGGCATTGACCGTCAACGGATTCAGAACTTCACTCGAATTTCAGCCGCAGATGGCCGAACGCCTTCGCACCGCGATTGACCGCGACGTGAGTTCTCCAAAGAGTCTCACGCCAAGAATGGTCATCGGGAGAAGCGCCTCGCAAGCGGAGCGTGTAGGCTCACTGAGTGGTGGGGTGTCAGCACCGCTTTGGTTTGTTGTGTCCGGTTTCACTCGTTGTGTCCGTTGCGTCATTCGCAGTGGATTTCGGTGGTTATTCCGTGTCCTTGGTCAGGATGTGCAGGTAGCCGCGATAGGCATAGACGCGGTCTCGGAGGCGGCCGGTGGTTTCGTGGAGGAGGTGGGCTTGTCGAAGGGAGTCGATGGCTTTGGTGGCCGTGGGCTTGGTGGTCTGGAGCAGAGTCATCACGGTCGTCATGGTGACGATCGGATGTTCGGGAAGCAGGTCGAAGAGTCGAATCGCGGGGATGGTCGCGCGCGGATGGCTCAGCAAGGTTTGGCGGTCTTGGTTCATGCGGGCGAAAAGGCGTTGAGCCGTGGTGACACCGTCGTCGGCCGCTTCGCGGACGCATTCGAGGAAGAAGGCGGTCCAGCCTTCCCAGTCGCCGTCGGTGCGGACGGCGGAGAGGCGTTGGTAATACTCGGGTTGATGGCGTTTGAAGGCCAAGCTCAGGTACAGCAGTGGGGCGGGGAGTAAATCCCAATGCTGCAAAAGCAGAGCGATCAGCAACCGGCCGATGCGGCCGTTGCCGTCCAGAAACGGGTGGATCGTTTCAAACTGCACATGAGCCAAGCCGGCTCGGATCAATCGCGGAAGCGGATCGGGGGCGTGCAGCCAGCGCTCCAAGTCGGACAGCGCTTCGGGAACTTGCTCTGGTAACGGGGGTACGAACCGGGCATTGCCGGGTCGCGTGCCGCCGATCCAGTTTTGTGAGCGACGAATCTCGCCGGGATGCTTGTCAGCGCCGCGGTTCCCCTTCATCAGCCGTTTGTGAGCTTCGCACAAGAGCCGGGTGCTCAGCGGCAGTCCCTTGGGCCGCGTCAATTCACGACGCGCGTAGCTCAGCGCATCCACATAGTTGCAGACTTCTTCCACATCGTCCGGTCGATCCGTCTGCCGTGTTGCCTCGAACGACAAGACGTCCTGCAATGTGGCCTGCGTCCCTTCGATTTGCGACGTGATGACCGCCTCCTTGCGGACGAAGCCGTACAGAAACCAGTCGGCGCTCGGCACCATTTGACCGGCGATCGTCAACCGCCCCAAGGCGGCCGTCCCTTCGGAAAGCAAGCCGCTCAATGACTCCGACAGCTCAAGCGGCGGGTTGGCCGGCGGCAGCGGACGGGGAAGATAAGCACGAACCTTCTCGCCACCGACTGTGGCCGTTCGGTACGTTCCGGTGACTCGCGGCATGACGGGTTCCCGTGACTTGGCGGTGAGATCGTGGCTAGTTAAGCGAACTTGACTGAACCTCACGGCTAGTCAAGCAGACTTTACCAGCATCACCGACGGCGCGTCGAACGTCGCGCGGATCTCGAAGAGTTTCGCGAACTCATCGGGCAACATGCCGGGGAAGTGCTCGAAGTAGATCGCGGCGGCTTGGCCCTCGTGACCTCGCAGACTTTCGAGCGATGCGGCCTCAGCAGCGGATTTCGCTTCTTGCGCGAGAGCATCGGTGACTTGCGCCGGCAGGAAGTCGTGATTGCGGAGCAGGAGCGTGCGCTGGTTGCGAATCTTCGCCGAGATCAGGCACGACCAGCCGGTGCTTCTCGGCGGCGTAATAAAGTTCGGCTCGCGGCACGGTGTAGCCGGCCTCTTCCAGCAACAGAACTTGCAGGCCGACTTGGACGCGGTCGGTCGGCCACGGTGAAACCTCCGCGATGTCGTCTGTGTGGACGAACCCGTAGGTCAGGACGGTCCACGGTGCCGAACTCGGCCCCACGGCCCAGGTCAGAGGCGAGAGCCGCAAATACCCCAACACATTGAGAATGATGAGGACGTCATTCGCCACGGGCGGCGTCTGCACGCCAGCGTGTCGCGGATTCGAGACCTGCATCGGGATGGGAAACAACCTGACGACCTCGGATGCCGGTATTTAATAGAAGCTGTTTCAAAACCGAAGTAGGTCAGCCTTTCCAGGCTGACCCGATCAACGATTGACGTGGTTTTGCCAATTCGAGTCAGGCTAGAAAGCCTGACCTACCAGTTTTGAAACAGCATCTACGGTTCACCGTGGGGCAGACAACGAACTTCATGTAACGAGTCGCCGCCACCAGTCACGGATTCCGCCACATTGAAGAAGTCCCGCGAAGTGATGGACCAAATCCCTGACTGGCGAACGAGTCCATGAAAAAAGCCCGGCTTCTGAAGAGAAGCCGGGCTTTTACTGTTTCACACGTTGGTGAGGTCAATCATCCGACTTCGCTTTCTTGGCAGCCGCCTTGCCAGCGGCGGGCGTGATCGTCTCGGACGCGGCCGAATCGGTTGAGACCACGGCGATCGCGTTGGTTTGCAGAATCTCATGCGATTCGTCGTTCTGGACGAACGCGACCACATGCAGACGCTTCAGGTCGAGCGGTTTGGACGGGAAGTCGATCCCTTCGCTCTCTTCGTACTTCTTCAGGTAGTCGGCCAGTGACGTCTTGAGTTCGGCCAGCGGGATCGATTCTTTCACGGCCAGCTTGCCGTCTTTCAGCTCAACGCCGCCGGGGCCGCCGATCATCCGGCGGACGATCATTTCATGACTGCGCACGCCGTTGCGGGCGAGGAAGTGGACTTCGTCTTCCGCGATGATGACTCGCAGACGAACGTCCTTGGCTTCCCCCTCGAGCGTGTCGAGTCCCAGCACGTCGGAGACGATTTGCAAATTGCCGTCTTGGACGCGTGCGGCGATACGAACCTTGACCGCTGCCTTCTGAGAAAGCTGTTGATCGACCAACGTCTTCAAGCCGCGATAGATGTCTGGCGAGTTCGGCAAGTAGCCGCCGACGTTGTTGACGGGAGCACCGTTGAGGAGCACGGTCGGTGTCCCTTGGCCGCGGTAGTAATTGGAGAAACGATCCTCGCCGTCGGCGTTGGTCAGCGGGTCTGGTCCAGGAATGTGCTGGTGATAACGGAGCACAATCACCTGCGTCTTCGGGTACGTGATTTCGAGGGCTCCCGTGGCGATATCCGCTCCGACGCACGGCGGGCAGGACGAGCCGGTGAAGAGTTCGCAGAGCACGAGCCGGTTGCCCGTCGGGGTCTCCGCCGCTGGCTTGTCGGCGAAGCTGAGGACGCGTTTGCGATAGATCTCGTCTTTGAACTCATCCAGCCCGTCGGTCTTGCCGTGTTTGGTTTTCCACAGCTTGACGAGCGTGGCGCTGGGGAGTTCACGCTCGATGTCATCGGCCTTCTGATCCCAGTCACGTTTCAAGAATCCCTCCAGCATTGGCAGACTGGCCAACTCCGCGTAGAGCGCGATCGCTTCGTCGGTTTGCTTCGACTTCTCGTGAAAGCGAGCGAGGCCATACATCACGGCCGGATCGAACGGGTTCTTGCCGCGCAGTTTGGTGAGGAAGGTGAAGGCTTTCTCCGCTCGTTCCGAATCGTCCGAATCGATGTACTTCAGCGCCTGCACGGTGAGGATCCCTTCCCG
Organism: Planctomyces sp. SH-PL62; assembly: GCA_945905295.1. Lineage (GTDB taxonomy): Bacteria > Planctomycetota > Planctomycetia > Planctomycetales > Planctomycetaceae > SXKJ01. Next base: position 16,707 of record CAMDPX010000077.1, read on the forward strand.
CGCGGTCTTCAGTTGTTCCTTAAGGTCTTTGAGCGACTCATCGGTCAGCGCCTTGTCAGCGGTGCTGAGATATTTCAGCGCGTACTCCGGGTTGTATTTGGTATGCGCCAGAATGATCGCGACGTTTGCCTTCGCCGTTTGTTGCAAGCGTGGTCCCCAGGGAGTGATGCCGTCCTGGTAATCGGCGACCAGTGTCTCAATCTCGTCTGGCGGCAGGTCGCGTTGAGCGGAGATAAACACGCGCGTTTCCCAGGCCATCATGCTCAACGGGCTGGCGGGGCGGTCCGTCACGAATTTCGCCAGCGCCTTCAACTTCGCCGCTGGTTCTGGCTGGCTAAAGGCTTGGCCGAGCGCGCGAGCATCGACCGGTTCCGGAGACGGGTTGAATCCGTCGAGTGATTCTTCTTTCGTCGGCAGCAGCCGAGCAGGAAGGCAGTTTCCGAATAACGCATTGCCGAAAACGACGCCGTCTTTCAGTGAGCCTTGGAAGTCCAGCGTTGTGCCGCTGACATCAAACGTCAGGTGAATGTTTTTGTTTTCAACTTCCGCAGCGGTCAGCTTGAAGGGGGGCAGCACTTCGCTCTTAGCGGTCAGCGTGGCGGCGAACCCACCTTCCGCTGCCTTGTCCGCCGCGACAGTGATAATGCTCGTGTGAAAGTCGATGAAGCCCTCCTGGCCGGGGCGAGTCAGCACGAGAACCCAGTTGCCAGCCAGCGATTTCCGCGCAGCACCTTGGTCGATCGGCGATTTCTTCGTGGCCTCTTTGAAGGGGTTGTCATCGTCGAGACTGAGGGACGAATTCCCCTTGCCCGACTTGTCGGAGGCCCGCGCTTTTCCCGAATCACCGTCCCCGTCAGGTGCCGGTGGCAGCTTCAAACCACTGGAGGAATTCGCCGCGGTGGCTGGACCACCCTCGGAATTGTTCGCGGGGGTGTCTGGCTTGGAGCACGCCAGACTCGAGCACACCAAGACGAGCCACAATCCGTTCCGCCATCCTTGGGACATGCTTGGACCTCAATCAGAAGAGTCGCAAAAAACTGCTGGAGCGATCGGCCTCCTGCCAATCAGAAACGCCTAATAAAATCAGGCTCCGCAGCGGGGCGGGATTGTAGCGGTTTGAAGAAACGCCGGAAGACCGCTTCGTGGCTTCCGGTTTTCCGATCGGTTTGTCATTCTGTCGCCGCCGTTCTCACGAACCAATTTTTCCCTCTTCGATGAGTTCTGAGATGCCGTTCGGTTTCCTCCGTCGAGCCAAGAAGCGCGTCACCAGAGTCGTCAAACAGGCGATCATCCGGCATCACAAGAATTCGGGTGCGGTGCTCTTTTCGGATACGACGCTCCGCGATGGCGAGCAGATGCCGGGAGCCACGCTCGACCCCGATGACAAGCTGCGGATCGCGCTGGCCCTGGAAGAAGCGGGCGTGCATTCGATCGACGCCGGCTTCCCCGCCTCGTCACCCGCGGATGTCGAGGCGATTCGCCGCATGATCGGCGTCGTCAAGAAGCCGGTGCTGACCGCGCTCTGCCGCACGGTACGCGGCGATGTCGATGCCGCCGACGAGGCGCTGCACGGCAATCCGACCAACAAGCGAGGCGTCAGTTTGTTCTGCGGCACCAGCCCCCTGCATCGGCAATTCAAGTTGCAGAAGTCGGAAACCGAAGTCCTGCGGATCATCACCGAGTCGGTCGCCTACGCCAGCGAAAAATTTGAGATCGTCGCTTTCAGCCCCGAAGACGCCAGCCGCACCGAAGTCCCATACCTCTGCCAGTGCTATCGCGAGGCAATTGATGCCGGCGCGACCACCATCGGATTTCCCGACACGGTCGGCATCCTCACGCCAGAAAAAGCGGCGGCGTTCATTCGAGCCATTCAGGACGGCGTGCCCAATCTCGACAAGGCGCTGCTGGCGGTTCACTTCCACAACGATCTCGGCCTGGCGGTCGCGAACACGCTGGCCTGCGTGGCCGAGGGTGCCAACGTCGTTCAATGCACGATCAACGGCATCGGCGAACGAGCCGGCAATGCCTCGCTGGAAGAAGTCGCCATCGCGCTCGCGCTGCATCCCGAGCAGTACGGCGTGGAATTCAAACTCGACACAACCAAACTGTACGGCCTCTGCCAATTGGTCAGCGAACTGACGGGCTTGCCGCTGGCTCGAAACAAGCCGGTCGGCGGTGAGAACATCTTCGCAACCGAGGCCGGCATTCATCAGGACGGCCTGTTGAAGAACCCGGACACTTACCTGCCGTATCGCCCGGAAAAAGTCGGAGCCAGCGGCCTCACGCTGGTCATTGGCCGTCACAGCGGCCGGCGAGCCGTCGCACACCGGATGCACGAACTCGGCTATGAATTGTCCGAAGAGCAAATCGTGGCCGTCTTGGAGGCGATCAAGGACGTGTCGAAAGAAGAACGCATCACGGACGAGCTTCTCAAACAGTTCGCCCGGCGAGTCACCACGCCCGCTTGAGTTTGCCGTGAGACATTCCGGCGAGCGGGGCGGCGTCAGCCCCCCGGTTCTCACTGGCGGTCCAGACCACCGGGGGGCTGACGCCCAATGGCACTCACTTTGAGTGGAATGGTGCTAGCGCCACAACTCAGAATTGATCGATCACCAGAGCCGCCGCTGCCGTTGAGAAAGTGCTTCTTTGGTCGAAGATCCCCACGGATGGCATCGCAATACCACGGATGAAGAATGAGAAGCATTGTTTTATCCGTGGTATCGCCATGCCATCCGTGGGGAACATCGGTTTGAATTTCACGTTTTGATCAGCAGGCAACAAGCGATGGTTCTGGTGGAAGGTTCATTCTGATCTGTGGCACTAGCGCCGTGCCGCTCACAAAGAGAGTGCCATTGGACTGACGCCGCCCCGCTCGCCTGACTCATGAGGGAAATAAACGTGTTGGCCAGTTTGATGAAGGCTGATACGCTGCCCGCCTCCGTGAGCTTGTCGCGTCATTTCCTCCGGGCAGGCAACCGGTAACAAGCCAGGCAACACGGACTTTGACGGAGGGCACGCTCATGCCTACCGATCTCGAAAGCCTCTGCTCTGCGGGCCGGCAACTGTTTCGACAAGGGAAGCATGCCGAGTCGATCCAGATCTTCCAGCAAGTCTTAGAGGCCGACCCTGACCGGGCCGACGTTCACGACGCCCTCGCCACCGCGTACTTCATCGTCAAACAATACGACAAGGCGATTGAGCACTTCACGCGCGTGACGCAACTTCGCCCGAAGGACGCTAAGGCCTACGTCAATCTGGGAGCGGTCTACAACCGCAAAGAGGATTTCTCGAAGGCGTCCGACCTTCTCAAAAAGGCGATCTCGCGCGACGGAAAATCGGTCGAGGCGTACTACAACCTGGGCATCGCCTATCGCGGACTCAAGCAGCCGGCGATGGCGATCAATTCGTACAAAGAGGCGATCAAGCTCAACCCACGCATGCTCGACGCCATGCAGAACCTGGGCAACACCTATCTGGAAATGAACAACCTCAAGGGGGCCATCGAGCAATACAAGAAAGCCCTCGAAATCAATCCCGACTTCGAGCGTGCTCAGCGCGGACTGGCCCGTGCCGAGGAAGCTCAGAATCAAGCCAAGGTCAGTCACAATCCGTTTGGCCGGTTGGTCGAACTGAACCCGGTCAAGCAGGCAAAGGCCGATGTTCGACTCAAGCGGATGGAACCTGAAGAGCGTATCGCCGACCGGCAGTTCATCCGCCGCACGATGATCGAGTCGCAAGGCATCTGCCAACAGATGTTCGAGCATCTTCGGGACACGCTCGAAGAAGACCTGACGCAACTCAATCGCGGCGTGCAGATGAGCCAGAAGGAGGTTCACAAGTCGCTTTTCGCCTCAAAGGACAAGTTCCAAGCGTCTTGTCAGAAGTTTCAGGACTTGCGGAATGAGATGCAGCGCTTGACCAAAAACCTTCACGCTTACGAAGCCGGACTAAAAGATTGAACTGACCGATTGAGTTCCGAGATGCCGACACTTCCTCTGTTCGTCTTCGGCACACTGCGTCGCGGCGAATGCAACCACCATTATCTCGCGGGAGCATACGACCGAGTCCTCGCCGCGCGGTTGCTTGGCTTTACCCGTGTCGAGCCGCTGATGATCGCTCGCCAACCCGGTTCCACAGTGGACGGCGAGTTGTTCTTCCTCACGGCCGCGACTTGCTCCGCGACTTTGCACGAGTGCGACAGCCTGGAAGAACTTACGCCCGGCAGCTTGATCGGCCACGAGTACCGCCGCATCGCCGTACGCGTCCAAACCGATTCCGGTGAATTCATCGCCTGGGCTTACTCGCGTCCCGATGCCGACAGCGATGCCGACCTTCAACCGCTGGTCGCCGCCGAGTCCCAACGACTCGCCGCCGCTAAACAGCCTTAGCTCCAACGGAGCGGAACTCGAAAGCCCAGGGCGATAGCCCTGGGATCGGTCTTTGTTGCGGCCCCGTGGGCCTTCAAAGATTCTGACACTAACGAATTCCAGGTGCGAGTTCGCCACCGTCGGGCCTGCCCCGGCGGAGCGCTGACTGGCCAGCTACTTGACCCGCTTGCGGGTATTTTCGCCCCCGTGGGGCTTGTCCCCACGGAGCGAATGACTGTTGGGCTCACAGTCGTTGCTCCCGTGGGGACAAGCCCCACGGAGAGCCAGAGATCCGCAGGTCATTTCTGTAGCAGTTCAGTCATGGCCCCGCCGGGACAGGCCCGACGGTGGCCGCACCTGGAATTCGTTAGTGTCAGCAAAGATTGTTTCGCCAATCGTTCCCAGGGCTCTCGCCCTGGGCTTTCGAGTCGCGCCGCTTTGCGGCTGAACCGCAGACTCAAGCCACGCGCACCCGGAATTCGCGAGTGCCAGCAATGTTCAATCGGCAGCTCACGCTTCACTTCTGTTCCGCCAGTGCCTCGTAATACCGGCGAATGTGCTCAGAGTATTTCGGCAGCGTCTTGTCGTGCGGCAGGTTGAGCATCTTCTCGCGCAGCGCGGGTGGCAGATGTCCCCAGACCGATTCGCGCAACAGACGTTGCCGGCGCAACTCACCTTCGACATCCGCTCCCGTGCGTTCGCGATCGGACGAGTTACGGGCCTGCTTCGAATCGCGCCCGGTCGGCTTCCCACCGCTCCCGTCGGTCGTTGTGGAAGAATCCTCGCCAGGTGGCTTGTCGGACATCGGAGCCTTCTGCCCGCTGCGGGCAAGCGATTGCTGCCGCGCCGCCCGTTGTTGCCAGAGTTTCAGCAGCGCATCGAGCGAGTTGACCGCCGACTGTTGAGCCGTCTGAGTCGGCTTGCCGGTTTCCAGCGCTTCCAGACCATCCAACGATTGTCGCATCGTCGAGAGAGACGTCTCGCGCGGTTGGTCCTCGTTGTCTGCTGAATCTGGATCCGTCGGGACGTTGTCCAACAGCTCGGACGTCGCTTCGCGCAGTGACTGCTGATCACGGGCGATTTGACGAACCTCCGTCTCCAACTGTTTGACATCGTCCGTCTTCGCAGGGTCGGTCGGTTTGCGAGCCTCGGCGTCTCGTGTGCGGTCACCGACATCCGCTTGAAGCTGACGCAACAACTGCAACTGCGCGACGGGGGGGACTGGTTCTTGAGGAGCATCATTCTGATTTTGCTTCTCGGCCTGTTGCGTGTCGTCCTTGTTCGGTGATTGCTCGGGCTTAGGCGGTGACAGGGCGTCGGCCAGCGATTGCAGCGAGCGCAGTGCCGCCTGTTCGTGCCGGCGAGTCTCCTCATCCAATCGTTTGTCGCGGAGGCGTGACGCGGCGGCAGCGAGATCATTCGTCGCTTGATCGAGCGTCAGCCGCACCGCCGCGATATCTCTCAGCGATTCCGACAGACCGCGAGTGCTCTCCGCAAGTTCCCCTTCTTCCTCACTCAGGCTGAGAGCCGCCTTCGACAGCGGACGAGTCCACTTCCCCGCCTTCTGCTGTTCCTTCGCGAGCCGCTCTGTTTCCTCCACAACGGTCTTCTGCCGCGCGATCAATTCGCGAACCGCTTCGGTCAGTTCATGCGTCTTTTCCGCGAGTTCCCTCTGCTGCGCGGCTCGCCGAGCGGCCGCCAGTTCGCGGCCGGACTGCTCCAAATCCTCGAGCGCGGTTTGTTGCTCGTCAGCCCCGCGAGCGAGATGTTTGTCGCCAAGCTGCGACTCCGCCTGCTGCATGTGCCGACTCGCTCGACGCAGAGCGTCCAGCGCTTCAGCGGCCCGCGACTCCTTCAGCCGCGCCACCAATTCATCCGCCGACTTTTTCGCTTCACCCTGCCTCTCGCGCAGAGCATTCGCTTGTTCGGCAAGTTGCTCCGTAGTGAGCGATTCCGCCTTCGCGGCCGCCTCCCGCGTCTCGTCGAGCAATCGACGTTGCCGCTGAGTCAGCGAATCGAGCTGTTCCGCGAGTTCCTTCAACTCGCGAACTTCGCCGTCAGAGTTCGTGGCAGGAGTCTGCGCCAATTTGTCGGCGAGCGACTTCAAGTCCTCCGCCAATTGCTGCTGCGTGCGAGCCGCTTGTCCCAGATTATTGGCTGCGACGTCTTGCGCCGCTTCGCGGGCTTTCGCGATCAAACCGCGTTGATCGAACTCCGCGACGACCTCGCTCGCGGCTGAATCGTGGGAGGGCGAGGCTCCCGCCGAGCCGTTGTCTTCGCGCGACTCACCATTCGGCTCGGCGGGAGCCTCGCCCTCCCGTTGATTGCGTGACGGTTGCCCCACGATTCGTTGCCGAAGCTGTTCGATCCGCTCGGCCTGCCGTGATTGCCGGTCCGCGATCTTCGCGACGTCCGCTTGTTGTTGGCTGGGCAACTGTGCCGCGGACTTCCCCAACGTCTGCGGCGCGAGTTCGTTGGTGTCGCGATTCAATGACTCTTGAGCATTCGCCAGTTCCGCGACTTCACGAGCGAGCTCGCGTCGGTCGCGCCACTGCGTCAAATCGCGAACCAGTTCAGTCAGCGTCGACAACACTTCGTTCTGCCGAGCGACGATCTCTGCAAACGAACGAGGCACCTCCGGCGAGGACTGCCCACCGAGCGTCTCTTTCACCACCTTGCCCAGTGTGCTCTCCAACGAGGGCAGCGTCTCGTGGCTGAGTGCCTCGATCGCCATCGCGATCCGCGTCAGACGCTCGCGCGTGGCCGAGTCATGCAACTGATTGCTCTCAAGCTGTGCGAGCAACTCCCGCGCATGAGCCGTCACGTCATCACCGCGTCCCGCCGGTCGCGACCCAATTAGCCGCGAGCCAATCTGCCGTTGATCCAATTCCACCCGCTTGAGCGAGTCCCGATCCTGTGGACGCAACTCACCAGTCTTCTCCGCTTGAACGCGCAACTCTTCCGTCTGATCCTTCGTCTGCGTCTGTCGAGCGGCGAGCGATTCCAAATCACGCAGCAACAGATCTAGCCGCTGCGCGATCTCCAACAGCTTGGCCTCCGGCGTGACGACGGTCAGCGTCCGCGTCGCACTGCGACCGACGCGCGATTCGCCGACATCGCAGTGATCCGACGCGACGACACGCAACGCGATTCGATCACCAACGACCGGATGAAGTTCGCTCAACGACCAATCCTTTCGCACGACAGCTTCGCGTTGCGCGTTCTCGTGGGGCAGGTTTTCAACCTGCCAGTTCTCATCGTCTGCAGCCCGATCGCCGTTCGTAGCCCGGACGCCTACGTCCGGGCTTTGTTCGGACGTGGGCGTCCGAACGACTTGGTATTCCAACCCAATCTCGCGCAGCTTGCGGTCGTCTTTCACCACCGCTTGAACTCGGATTGTCGCGATTGCCGTCACGAGCTGATCCGTCGCCGGATCCTCGAGCGACACAGACGGCGGCGGATCGGCCACACCGATGACTTCCAACCGCAACGCCGTTGAGTTCTCGAACCGATTGCGGTCCGTCAGTGACAACCGCTGCGTCGTGGAACCAACACGCATGACGGTCAATTCAAATCCCAAGTCACGACCGGAAGCAGACACAGTCACCGGTCCCCCGTCCCAACTCGCTTCACGAATTGGTCGCGTCGCGCGGGCGGTGAGTTTCAGTCGTGAGCCAAGCAGCGCTCGGACCTGCGTCGCACCCTCCGGCAGTGTCGTGCTGGCCTCACCCGTGTAGCTCGGCGGAACCACCTGCACGCGGAACGATTCCAACTTCGGCGGCGGCGTGATCCAGAGTTTATGCCACGGCATCTCGTGATCGTCCCCCGCGACGGCGCGGAACTCGATCAAACCCTCGTCGATCGGCAACCGAATCGCCGCTGCCTCGCGAGCCACATCAGCAGCATCACGCAGCGTCGCAGTCCGCAACGGTTCTGACTGCGGCAGGTGGCCGCGCTGACGGAACTCGACCAACACCGTCTGTGGCAGCGAGCCGCGCGCGTTGATGACAAATAGATCCAACGGTTGCCCCTGCAAACTTCGCAGTGGTTCGACGTCGGAAAATCGCACCGGCGAAAGATCCCCTTGAACCAATTGCAACTCGACCGACTTCGGCCAGCGCTGATCGCTCAGCAGCAGCCGTTTGATCGCCGTGGACGCTGCCGACGAGTTCGTCGCCGCCAACAAAAGCACAACGCCACACAACGCCGCCAGCATCAGAGCGGATCGCTTCGCTTCACGCTGGTCAAGCACCTCCGCGAAGTTCAGGGATCGCACATCGGACGTCGTTTGCTCGATCAACCGCCGCTGCAATTCCGGCGAGCCGACCGTTGGGCTGACATCTCGTTCCAAGAACTCAACCGCCGTCGCCAGCCGGCCGCGCAAGCCGGGGAAGCAATGTTCCAAGTGCCCGGACAGCTCCACATTCGACAGAGGAGTTCGTAGCGGCGCGACCAATCTGCGCCACGTCACCCAGCCCACGGCAGCCACCAGAATCGCCAGCAACCCAGCTCGCAGACCGCGATTGTCAAAGCGCCAGAGCCAGTCGCTCACCGCAATCAACAACAGGCCACACAGCAATCCCGTGATCGACCAACTGAGGCCATTCAGCCACAGCAGGCGACGGACATGCCGGCGAAGATCTCGCAGTTGGTCAAGAAGCGAAGGCATCGTGCGGAAACTCGAAACCTTGTGATGTTTTGGCGAGCGGGGCGGCGTCAGCCCCCCGGTGATTCGTACTTGCTCGCAGAAGACCGGGGGGCTGACGCCGCCCCGCTCGCCTGCTCCTTAGCGACTCACGCTTCCAGTTCGCGGGAGCCAGATTCCATTGCCGCAGTTCAAAGACTTATACCAGTCGCCAGCGACGACGGCATAGCCATTCCGTGGTGAGCAAGCCTGCGAACAACAGCAGCAATTCCCAACGAGTCCACAGAGGGGTGATCGTCGCCGCGGACAACGGCACCGGTTGGCCGGCAGGAATGTCCGCCGGAAGCCGATCAGCGTCGGCCAGCGCGTAATAACGCCCCAACGACGTGCGCGTGGCCCCTTCAAGATCAGCACGGTCAATCCGCCGGCGCAGCAACTCGCGCTGCGGAGCCTCGATCACGAAATCAACGGACGGCGGAGAATCGGGGAACGACGGCTCCGACAGCCAAGCGTGATATCGGCCATCGCGCAGACCGCGCAGTTCGCCGGTGAAGACATTCGTTGCTTTCGCTGCCCGCGCGAGTTCGATGCTGCGCCGCGGTTCGTCGGTACGTTCCAGCATCACGGTTGCCGAACCGCTCGCGGGCAGTTGCCGCTCATCGTGGACTTGCAGTCGCAGCTTGACGACTTCACCGCGCTGGTACGTTTGCCGGTCCGCGGAGAACTCGACGCCGCGCGCTCCAGTCAGGCTTTGCGTTCGACTGAGAAATCGCAATGCCTGTATCCAATACCGCGAGTAGACCTTCTCACTGTTCCGAAACCGCCAACGCCACAATTCGTCCGTCGCATGAAACAACACTTTGCCCGCGCCAAAGCGTTGCAAGACGATGACTGGCAGTGGTTGCTTCTCGCCACGCCGCTGTGGATGTTCGAGCAACACGGTCGCCCCAGCCTTCAGTCGCGGCGACTCACACAACCAGAACAGACCGGGCAGCTCGAGCTTGTAGTGACCCGATTCATCGGGTCGGGTCGACGGCTGGTGATTTCGAGTTGCATCGACCGCATCAATGCGGTCACTACGAGCGCCAAACAGATGCCGAAACAGCGGTGTGCTCAATCGGCCCGCTTCGGTCCAGCGCGGTTGAAACGGTTCACGCAAGTCGGCGTCGGGGGGAGGCACTCGTGCCGCATCGAGTTCAATCGGCAGCAGCGTTTCCAGCGGCGTCCCCCGAAACGCCAGTGGCATGTGCTGCGGCCCAGCCATCAACAGCAGTCCGCCTCCCTCACGCACGAACTCGCGGACTTGTTCGAGCACGCCGGGCGAGAATGCTCCGGGATTCACGTCCCCCAACAAGATGACGTCGTACTCCGCCAACGCCTCGCGCGTCAGTGGAAAGCGGCCCTTGAGCGGCTTCGCGGTCTCGTCCTGCAAGGCGAATTCCAAGTCGGCCTCTTGCAACAGCGTGTGCAATTCGATGGTCGCTTCCCGCTCGAGCGTGTTCTTCAACTCGCGAAACTCCCAGCGCGGCAATCCGTCTGCGAGCAGCACTTTGAGTTTCCCTTCACGAACTCGCACCGGCTGGGAGAGCCGATTGTTGTCGCGGTCCACATCCCCCTGCGGAGGTGCGATGACCAATTCAAATTCGTGATCTCCAGGTTGTGTCGGAGTGAAGAGCAACTCCACCGTCGCGATCTGCCCGTCGGCCGGCAAGTTGATCGACCGCCGCGCGAGACTCCGTTCCTGGCCCCGTTCGCGCAGTTCCAGCGTCGCCGACTTCCCCGCGAATCCGAACGACTTCACCTTCGCCGAAAAGACCAACGGGTCATTCACAAACGCCACGTCATCCACGATCAATTCGGCGAGCTGCACGTCACGCGTCGGTTGATCGCTGCCGATGCCAATCACATACAGCGGCACCAACCGCTCGCGAGCCAACGGAGCCACCATCGTCAATCGGTCTGCATCGCCGCTGCTGGCGATGCCATCGGTCAGCAACACGATCGCGGCCGGCGGCGTCCCACGAGTTTGATTCAGCACCTGCCGCACCGCTTCCGCCGGCCGAGTGATCTCGCCCGTCGGTTGCAGTCGCTCCAGTTCCCCGATCAATTGCCGTACGGACTCGTCATCCACCAAGTCGTTTCCGACCGACACCGCTTCTGCCGAGAATCGCTCGACGCGCAGCCGATGACGCCGTCGCAACTCCCGCAGCCAACGCCCCTCGTCACGCGACAGGATGCGCCGGGCCACATCAAATCGTTCCGCATCAGCCGAGCCAGTAGCGGCGTCCGACCCCAGCAGTCCCGCCAAAAACTTTCGATCGGCTTCGGCCGAGTACGCATCCCGCAACCCCATGCTGGCCGAGTCATCAATCAGCACCACAACCAACGGCAACCCCGTCCGCTCGACCGACACGCCGACTTGAGCCAGCAGCAGCAACACGAGCGACAACACCCCGCATCGCAGCCCAATCAGCAACGCGCGCTGCCACACAAGCAGAGTCCGCGCATCGCGGCGATACATCTCCGCGACCGCCAAGGCCAAGGCGATCAGTAGCCACCAACCGGCGGTCGTCGGCCACGGCGTTTGCGTCGTCCAGTGCCAGCGCGACACCTGCCCCGCCTCCGCGGCCGGCAAGCCGAGATAACTCTCCCACCAGCGTTGCAGCCAGTTGCCCACGGTGTCTCACGCCTCACGTCTCGGTCGGATGGATCCATTAAAAACGTGCGGCATTGTCACGCGACTCGTCGGCGATTTCCAAGCCGAGCGTCACGGCATTACGATCACACCGCGAATCGATGAATTCCGTTCGAGGGTAATCCAACACATGCGCCGCTTCTGGAAAAACTACCGCGAACGCCATCTGCATCCCGGCAATCAGCTCTTTCATCTCGTCGGTTTGCCAGTGACGTTCATCCTGCCAATCCACTTTCTGGTCTGGCACAAGCAATACCCAGCCTCCTGGGCGCTGATCGCCTTTGTGGTCGGTTACGTCCTGCAATTCATCGGCCACGCGATCGAAGGCAACGATGCCGGCGAACTGATTCTGATCAAACGCTGCTTGGGCCGCCCGTATGTGGAATTTGGCCCAAGGCACCAGTCCCGGATGAGCAAATCACCGACTGAATCGTGAGTCGCCCCGACCTTCATCGGAGTCACTCCCGTCCGCGATTTGGTCCAAGTTGCTTTCCGTTTTGTGGCCGGTATAGTTCCGCCCGTCCGCACGCGGATCGGAGAGGTGGCAGAGTGGCCGAATGCGCCGGTTTGCTAAATCGGTGTAGGGTTTTAATCCTACCGGGGGTTCGAATCCCCCCCTCTCCGCATTCAATCATGGCTCTCTCGTAACGTATTACGAGAGAGCCATTTGCATTGGCGAGTCTGATTGGCACAGTTCAGTGTGTCAAAACTGTGCCAATCAGCAGGTCGCAGAGCATCCCTGCGT